>NZ_JBITPL010000015.1:0-411031 GCF_050467885.1 Rossellomorea sp. NRS-1567
GAAGCGAAGCTGAGGAGGCTCGGCCGATCGTCCGCGGAAAGCGGAGCAGTTCCCCTCACCATCTAGCACACGCTAATTGACAGAGCCTTGCAGTGAGAAAAGAGCGTTCTATTTTATATGATCACAGGCGGTTGGGACCATTCCTGATGAAGCAATTTTTTTCGGGCTGCGGCATTTTTTAATCCTAATGAAAATATTTCAGCTACTCTGACATCTAATTCTATCTCGCTTTGATTAGCACTTGAAAGTTTACTGATTAAAGGCAAGGGCATCTCTTTTTTCTTAGAATGGATAAATTCCCTTCCCGTTTTATTCATTCCAAGCAGGCGGATATAGCTGGGAGAGATATGTCTGGAACGCATTTCTTCCTTGCGGGTATTTGTTAGAATGTGAAGGAGCATTCGTTGAAGGCGTGTCCATGTATAGCGCTTTGTTTTAAGCTTCTTCATGAATTCCTCAAAGGAAGTCGAGGTTTTAACACACTCCTTCATCCGATTTTCTATCCCTTCTTCTACTTCATATATCTCCTTCAGTTCCTCTTTGGACGACGAAAGAAGCTTATACTGCAAAATCGTCCAATAATTTTCCCAGCGATGGAATCCTCCATACTCGAGTTGGTACTGAGTTAACTGATCAACGGATGTCGAAGGGAGATAAGAATCAATCTTATGATCACCCTCGCTGCTGAATATATTTTTCCTTATGCTTGTTGCACTTGCAATTGAAGGAGAAGAGAAGTGTTGGTCATGGTACCCGGCAGCTTCCCTTGTAATGGTGTACGCTTTAAGTGACGAGTGAATCTGGTTTCTAGCTTCCATATAATGAAATCCCAGTATATTATTCGGTTTACTTAAATCGATAACGGAGTCTCCGTTCCCTAATGTTTGAAAGGCTTTAGCAAGGGCGGAAGGATAGCTCATGCCTTCCCGGATAAACCCACTAATATATGTATTGTATCGCTCCCGATTTGCTTCAATGAATACGACCGTTTTCTCAAAAGTATCAATATCCCCATCCTCGCTGCCGAAACAAAAACTCTCACAGCCTATGGAATCAAGGAGTGAAATGGCTCCCCTCGAAAAAATTTCAGCATGCTGAGTGGCAAAACAATAGGGAAGTTCAATCACGACGTCAACCCCTGCTTCTAAAGCCATTCTGGTGCGGGACCATTTAGAGACCAGGGCAGGCTCACCACGCTGCAGGAAATGCCCA
The DNA here is from genome assembly GCF_050467885.1 of Rossellomorea sp. NRS-1567. NCBI lineage: Bacteria > Bacillati > Bacillota > Bacilli > Caryophanales > Bacillaceae > Rossellomorea > Rossellomorea sp. NRS-1567. Next base: position 1,213 of record NZ_JBITPL010000015.1, read on the forward strand.
CTCATAACCGCAACCACTATATCAGCGCCAGTTGCATTCCTCGTTTCCCTTAAATGATGTAAATGACCATTATGAAAGGGATTATACTCTACTACTACACCTGTTGCTTTCATGAAATTCTCCACATCCTTTCTAAGTCAAAACTATCTGCTATGTAGATCATTATATAAGGAAATGATATAGATTCTCTCCTTTTATGACATAATCATAACTAATATTATAAAATATTTGAAAGTCCTTATATTTAAACGTTATAATTACAACACTATGGTTGTAAAGAGTGTAAAGAAAAAATATTGACAAACGGTATTATGAAAGCTATAATTACCTTTGTTGCCTTGAGGTGATTACATTGAAATGGTCAATAATACAATTACAAAAATTTAGAGACAAGGGACTTTCCATTGACGAAACGACTAATTTGGATGAATTGAAAGAAATTGATCCCCAAATTATAGAAGTCTCACCTATTCGAGTGTCCGGAAAGGCAGATATCGGTTCAAACCGCGTCACTTTCCATCTCCATATAGAAGGAAAGTTAGTATTACCTTGCTCAAGAACCCTTGTGGATGTTGATTTACCAGTTGACATTAATACGATTGAAACGTATCTTCTAAATGAAGCTGATTATGATCAGTATGGGGAAGAGGAAGTACATCGTATTCAAGGTGATGTTATTGATTTAAAACCGGCTATTAGAGAATTACTATTACTTGAGATTCCGATGCAAGTAATCAGTGATGAAGCGAGAGAACAAGATGAGATGCCTTCTGGTAAGAACTGGGAAGTACTGACGGAAGAACAAGCTTATCAAGTCGAACAAGAGGAAGAGAAGAAAGTTGATCCTCGTCTCGCTGACTTAGCAAAACTTCTTGATCAAAACAAGAAATCTTAAAAGCGAAGTACCAGTTCGACTGGCTTCATAATGAGTATGAATCTCTTTTAAGGAGGTGGGAAGAATGGCAGTACCTTTTAGAAGAACATCTAAAACAGCAAAAAGACAACGTCGTACACACTTCAAACTACGTGTACCTGGTATGGTAGCATGCCCAAACTGTGGTGAAATGAAACTAGCACACCGTGTTTGTAAAGAGTGCGGAACGTATAAAGGTAAAGAAGTTGTAAACAAATAATATTGTTTACACCCGAAAAAAGCGTGAAAGAGGCCATGGCTCTTCACGCTTTTTTTATTGTCATTTTTAAGAAATACCTGTTCATCCCATACAGAAAACCATACACTATAAGTAAGACAGGAGGGGTCTTTAAAGTGGGAGAATATATCATACATATGAACAAAGATGGAATACTGCAGTTTATCATCAACCGACCCGAGAAACGGAATGCAGTCAGTTATGAAATTATGGAGGGACTCGAAAAAGCTTTAAATGAGTGTATGTATAATGATCACGTGAAAGCACTCCTAATAACGGGAAGTGGTGATCGGGCTTTTTGCTCCGGTGGGGACTTGACTCAATTTCATAACCTTAAGACAGAGAGTGAAAGTTATGAAATGCTCAGTAAAATGGGAGGACTCATTAAGAGGCTTGCCTTTCTGCCAAAGCCCACGATCGCCTTTATAAATGGAACGGCAATTGGCGGGGGATGTGAGATCGCAACCGCATGTGATTTTAGAATTGCTAAAAGAACTGCGAAAATGGGGTTCGTCCAAGGGAATCTAGCCATTACCACTGGCTGGGGAGGGGGCACCTTACTTCTTGAGAGGATTTCAGTGTCAAATGCGCTTTCACTCCTTATGACAGCCAGGGTAGAAGAAGCAGAATTCCTTCATGATATAGGGTTCGTAGATGAGTTAGTGGATGACATCATGCCAACCCATGAAATTCCCCTCATTAAAATGCTCTCATTGAAATCAGAGGGGGTATTGAAGGCATATAAGCAGCAACTCCTTGAGAGATGGGATAAAAAAAGAGTAGAAGAGAATATCGTGAAGGAAATAAGACAATGTGCTAAGCTCTGGGCAAGTGATGACCACCACGAAGCAGTGGACAAATTCTTTGGAAAATAAGTGAAACATAACAAAAAGGAACAGGTGAAGATTGACTCCCTGTTTCTTTTTGTATGCTTAAAAAAATAGTGGTGCAGATTCTATCTTCTCTAGTAAGAGCATATGTATGGATAAACTGGATCTTACAGGGGGGATGGAAATGTCTTCGAATCGACAGGATGCATGGAGTCAAGATGAAGATGTGTTGTTAGCGGAAGTGGTACTACGTCATATACGAGAGGGCGGTACCCAGCTTCAAGCGTTTGAAGAGGTAGGAAGAAAACTATCAAGAACATCAGCAGCTTGCGGCTTTCGCTGGAACTCATTTGTTCGTAAACAATATAAATCTGGAATCGAACTGGCTAAAAAACAGAGAAAGCAGTCTAAGAAATATTCCCCAATCGTTAAGGCAAACGAGGAAAAGCAGGAAGTGCCGAAACAACAAGTGGAGAGTTCCTCCGAGCTTGAAGTTCCGGAAGTGTTTTCAATGGGAAGCATGATAAATTATCTTCAAAAAGCAGAGGAAGCCGTTCGAAATGGGGAAAAAGTAAGGAATGAAAATACTCAGCTGCATGGACAAATCTCTTTATTGAAAGAGAAGCTTCAAGAGGTTGAAGAGGAGTTGAAAGAATACGAAGCAAAATTTAATCTCCTTGAAGAAGATCATAAGTCATTATTAGCTATTTTTGAAAAAGCAAGGAAAATGGCTCTATTGCAAGGAAATGAAGACAAGGTGAAATTTCAAATGGATAAAAACGGAAACCTTCAGCGGTTGAATAAATGAAGAGAAAAATAGGCTGGCTAAAGAATATCTTTAGCCAGCCTATTTTTGGGTTTGTATTAGCTGATTTTCTGTTCTGTGACACCTTCAGGGAACCATACGTATGGGTTTTCGCCTAAATCTCTTTCCACTTCGTATGTTACGGCTTCGAAGCCCATTTTCTCCCAGAACCCCTGGGATTTGATACGGGAATTTGTTTTAATGGGTAAACCTAAGCTTTTTGCGAATTCTACCAGCATTTTTCCATAGCTTTTGTTTTGATATTTTGGTAATACTTCAAGCTTCCAAAGTTCCAAGTAATTTTGGGGAGGATCGAAGTACTGATCAAATCGGGCATTGCGCTGGTACAAACTCATTCTGGCAACCAGCGTATCGCCAAAGTAAATTCCATAAAATGGTGATTCGCTATCATTTTCAATAATGTTTGCTTGTAAGTCTTCTAGCATGGATAATTCCTGTACACCATATTCTTTAAATTTCTTAAACTCTTCGAGAGTTTTATAGTTTACTTTTAATTTCTCCACTTTCACTGCCATCGTATGACCTCCTAAATTGCTGAAAAATAAATCTGGAAAACATGATGAATCATGTATCCGCTTGCAGCTGATCGTGTGATCAAGCAAGTATTTATTATTATTATATAACAAATAAACAAAAAATTCTGCACTTAATTAAGAAAACGTTTACAATAAAGAAGAAGGAATTCGACGATTTTTGTAGAATTCGTAATATGAACAGATGTGTTCTATAAAGAAAGGGGAGAGATTGTGCAGAAGATTCTAATTGCAAATAGGGGAGAAATTGCTTCAAGAATTATTAAAACCTGTAAACAATTAAACATTCAAACAGTCGCGGTTTATTCCGATGCAGATCAGGATATGCCCTTTGTTAAAGAAGCGGATATTGCTCACCGCATAGGTGAATCACAGGTGAACCGCTCATACTTGGTAGTGGACAATATACTCGATGTAGCGAAAAAGGAAAAAGTGGATGGGATCCATCCCGGATATGGTCTCCTATCAGAAAATGCGGACTTTGCCAGAAGAGTTGCAGAAGAAGGCATCTCCTTTATTGGACCCGCTCATGATATCATCGAAAAGATGGGCGACAAGGTAGAGGCTAGAAGAGTGATGCAAGATGCGTCCGTACCAGTCGTTCCTGGAAGTGATGGAGGAGTGGACACCCTTGATGCTGCCAAGAGTGTAGCAAATGAAATTGGTTATCCTGTTATGTTGAAGGCAAGTGGTGGAGGCGGGGGAATCGGTATGATTCGCTGTGAAAATGAGCAAGCGCTCGTTCAAAGCTTCGATTCTACTAAAAACCGGGCTAAAGCCTATTTCGGGAAAGAGGAAGTCTTTCTTGAGAAATGTATTGAAAATGCGAGACACGTTGAAGTACAAATCTTTGGAGATCATCATGGGAATTTGGTGCATCTTTTTGAGCGTAATTGCTCTGTGCAAAGAAGAAACCAAAAAGTGATAGAAGAATCACCTTCCCCAGGCCTTTCTCAAGAAACGAAGGAGAAAATGTTTGCATCTGCCATCCAAGCTGGTAAAGCAGTAGACTATACGAATGCTGGAACAGTGGAGTTCATCGTTGATGATGAGGAAAATTTTTATTTTTTGGAAATGAATACACGACTTCAAGTTGAACATCCGGTCACTGAATCCATCACGGGATTAGATTTAGTGAAGTGGCAGCTTTTGGTAGCTTCTGGAGAGCCTCTTCCTCTATGCAAACAGGAGGAAATCCATGTAAACGGTCATGCCATTGAGTTCAGGGTATATGCTGAGGATCCAAAGACTTTTTACCCGTCTCCAGGTCAGTTAACGACCTTACGATGGGGTAAAGGGGATGATGTTCGAATAGACAGCGGTTATGAAGAAGGGAATAAAGTCACTCCTTACTATGATCCGATGATCTCTAAATGCATCATCAAAGGAGATGACCGTGAGGACGCGTTACATAAAGCCAAGGTCTTCTTTGAAGGGGTAAACATTGAAGGGGTTAAAACAAATGTCACTCTCTTCAAGGATATCATTGAAGATAGAGGCTTTATTGAAGGAACTTATACAACGAAATGGCTACAGGACTTTTTAACGGCCAACCAAACGTAAGAACAATAAATGCAGGACATTAAGGTAGTGTCTGTAAAGAATTCAACTAAAAGAGAACAAACTGGAGGAATCAATCATGAAGGAAATTACATCATCAATGGCAGGAACGGTTTTAAATGTACTGGTAGAACAAGGTGGAGAAGTGTCTGTTGGAGATACTGTCTTAATGCTTGAATCAATGAAAATGGAAATCCCTGTTGAAGCTGAAACGGGAGGGAAGGTTTCTGAAATTAAAGTGAGTGTAGGGGATTTTGTCAATGAAGGGGATGTATTACTCGTTTTTGAAGGTTAACTCGAGTATGCAGACATTGAGTCAGAGATGGTGTTTTCATCTCTGACTTGTTTACGCATTTACATAAAACGACGGAGGGGATATTATGTCGACATCTAAAACGATCATCAACACTCTCGAACAAACGAGAGAAAGGATTACTTCGGGTGGTCAGCCGAAATATCATGAGAAATTGAAAGAACAGAAAAAGATGTTTGTTCGTGATCGACTTCAACAATTATTTGATAATGGGGATTATCAAGAAGATGGTATGTTTGCAAACAATAAGGCAGAAGATCTGCCGGCGGATGGAGTCGTAACGGCAATCGGAGAGGTTGGAGGCCAGACTGTTTGTGTAATGGCCAATGATTCCACAGTTAAAGCAGGATCATGGGGAGCGAGAACCGTTGAGAAAATCATTCGGATTCAAGAAACCGCGCTGAATTTAAAAGTGCCTATCTTTTATTTAGTAGATTCGGCCGGGGCTCGTATTACCGATCAGTTAGATATGTTCCCTAATCGACGAGGGGCAGGTAAGATCTTTCACAATCAAGTGAAAATGTCAGGAATGGTTCCGCAAATTTGCGTTCTTTTTGGTCCTTCAGCAGCTGGTGGAGCGTATATCCCTGCTTTTTGTGACATAGTGATCATGGTTGATGGGAATGCGTCTATGTACCTTGGTTCTCCTCGAATGGCAGAGAAAGTGATCGGTGAGAAAGTAACGCTTGAAGAAATGGGTGGTGCGAGAATGCACTGCACTGTCAGTGGATGTGGAGATCTTCTTGCAGCATCTGAAGAGGAAGCGATTGAAGAAGCGAAGAGATATTTAAGTTATTTCCCAGCGAATTATCAGCACAAGCCTTCCGTTAAGGAAGGTCTCGCTCCTAAGCATGAGAAGCTGTTAGAAGACATTATCCCGGAACATCAAAATGCACCTTTTAATATGTACGATTGCATCGATACATTAATTGATGAAGGAAGTTTCTTTGAAATGAAAAAACTTTTCGCTCCTGAATTAATCACGGGCTTCGGGCGCATGGATGGTAAAGTGGTCGGGATCATTGCCAATCAGCCGAAGGTAAAGGGAGGAGTCCTTTTCCATGATTCTGCGGACAAGGGGGCGAAATTCATCCAGTTATGTGATGCCTTCCATATTCCGTTATTATTCCTGGCCGATGTGCCTGGGTTTATGATAGGGACAAAAGTGGAGAGAGCCGGGATCATCCGCCATGGAGCAAAGTTGATAGCTGCCATGAGCTCTGCAACGGTTACGAAGATATCTGTCATTGTAAGAAAAGCATATGGCGCGGGTCTATATGCAATGGCAGGTCCAGCTTTTGATCCGGATGTTTGTATTGCCCTCCCTACAGCCCAAATTGCTGTAATGGGACCGGAAGCAGCCGTAAATGCGGTTTATTCAAATAAGATACAAGCTATCGAAGATCCAAAAGAGAGAATTCAATATGTTCAAGAAAAGCAGAAGGAATATAAAGAGCATATTGATATTTATAAATTGGCATCGGAATTAATCGTTGATGAAATTACAGCCCCGAATGAGTTGCGTTCTGTATTAATTCAACGTTATAAACTTTATGAAACGAAAGATGTTCAATTTAGTGAAAGAAAACATCCCGTATATCCTGTTTAAACAAGGTTATGTATGGCTCGTTCCTTTGGGACGGGTCTTTTCTTTCGAGTAAAGGATGATTCATTTAGCCTATGGTTTTCTAGTTGCCGAAAATTTGGTAAACTATTCTTAAAAACATGTACGAGTAAGGAGTCAATATGAAAATAGGAATCATTGGAGGAGGAGCGGTAGGGCTTTTGTTTGCAGGGTATTTGGGCCAAAAGTTTGATGTCACTCTTATTGTAAGGAGAGAGACACAGGTTCAGAGCCTGTTAATGAACGGTATAACTGTACATAATGGAGGCTCTTCATTCACAACGCGAGTCCACTCTGATCTTCTTACAGAAGTTCCCATGAAGTTTGACTTCGTCATTGTGGCAGTGAAGGAATATGATTTAAAACCTCTGGAAAAAGTGTTGGAGCTTATGGATAAGAATCAACCCCTATTATTTCTTCAGAATGGAATTGGACATTTGGAATGGGTGGGATCTTTGCCCCACCACAATTTACTAGCGGGTTCCGTAGAGCATGGCGCTCTGAAAGAAAACGACCACGTGCTCCATCATTTAGGAGTAGGGAAGACAAATCTTGCTTTAATTAAAGGAGAATGGGGAGCTGTAGAAGAATTAGTATCACAGAGTATTCCTTCTTTTCCATTTTTATTAAAACAAGACTTTGAGGAAATGCTCCTAACTAAGTTATTCGTCAATGTACTCATTAACCCTCTGACGGCTTTAACCCGGGTAAGGAACGGGAAGCTGGTTGAGAACCCACATCTTCATCAATTACAAAGGGACTTATTCCAAGAACTGCTTCTCCTATATCCTCATATGGAAAGAATTGTTTCCTTTGAAGGGGTGGTGGAAATTTGCAAAAATACATACGAAAACAGGTCTTCCATGCTAAAAGACATTGAATCTGAAAGGAAAACAGAAATAGAGTCTATCTTAGGCGTTCTTCTGGAAAAAGCACAAAAAGAACACCATTTTGTACCCATCATGAATGTAGTATACAGATTAGTTAAAGGAATTGAACGAGAAGGTCTGGGGGGATAAAATGGCTTCAATTTTTTCGACCATCATTGCCATATTTGTGTTAATCCCATTTTTGGGATATTTCATCAGTTTCATCCTAGCGAAAGAGATCATGAAGAACCATCGGAAAGCCGTTCATCTGGCCATAGATGTTACAACCTTTTTATTAATCGTCTCAGTTCACTTCATCGTCATTGCCATTTGGCAAACCTCATACCTATGGCTGATCTTCCTTATCATTTGCTCCATTGGAGTTCTATTTGCCATCATATACTGGAAAGCAAAGGGTGAGATTCACTACCCTAAGGTGCTGAGAGGTTTCTGGCGACTGAACTTTCTGTTATTCTTTACGGCTTATATAACACTGATGATCACAGGACTGATCCTCCGTATACTGGATTTATACTAGAAAAAACAACAGGCAAGTTTTTTCCTTTTCTTCATGTGGAATGATATACTCATCGTTAGGATATAAAGTGCTAGAAAAGGAGTCATTCAAATGGAAGTGGAAAGCTTAAACATTCCAGCAATAAATAAGTTCGCCTCTCAATACTTAAAACAAGAAGAGCCAGTCACTTCTTTTTTTCACTATAATGTAAACAGTTCTTCCGTCTATACTGACCGGATGAAAGATTTAGCTTCCCGTCAGTTTCAGAGAGAGGATCTTGCAGAATGTATATCTTCTTATATGAAGTCATTGCCGTCATCTGAAAAGGTAGAAGAATCGTTGGGGAAATTGAGAAACGATGCCGTAACCGTCATCGCTGGGCAACAGGCCGGTCTAATGACTGGTCCACTCTACACCATACATAAAATCATTTCGGTCATTCAACTAGCCAGGCAACAGGAAGCTGAGTTAAAGCATCCTGTTGTACCTGTTTTTTGGATTGCGGGTGAAGATCATGATTATCAAGAAGTGAATCATATTTACGTTGAAAAAGGATCCAAGCTTGAAAAGATCGGATATCCGGAGAGAATAACAGAAAAGAAAATGACCTCTCATATTACGTATAAAAAAACAGTCATGAAGAAATGGCTCCATGAAATATTAGTAATACTGGGAGAAACAGAGCATACAAAACAGCTGGCATCCGACCTGACTAAAATGATTGACGAAGAAGAGGATATTGTTCGATTCTTTGCCCATTTCGTGATGAGCTTATTCAAAGATTTCGGATTATTGGTCATCGATTCTGCTTATCCCCTATTAAGGAAGCTTGAATCAAGACATTTTCACCATTTGATTGAAAACAGTCAATCCATCACAGATAAGGTGCTTGAGCAACAAGAAGAAATCCGGAAAAATGGGTATGGAACTCAATTGGACATTTCCCCTTTAGCCGCTAATCTCTTTATCCAGCTTCAGGATGAACGTGCTTTGTTAGAAAGAGAAGGGAATAAGTTCTTTGAGAAAAATAGCGGTAAAGCCTATTCCAATCTTGAACTACTTTCCATTCTGGATGAAAGTCCGGAATCATTCAGCAATAACGTCGTCACTAGACCCATGATGCAAGAATGGTTATTTCCAACACTCGCATTTGTGGCAGGACCTGGCGAAATTGCCTATTGGGGTGAATTGAAAAAAGCCTTTGAATATGTGGACTTGAAAATGCCTCCAGTTGTCCCAAGGTTAAATATAACCATAGTGGAACGAGAAATAGATAAGAGAATCCAAGATCTTCAATTGACTCTGCATGGAGTGATTACAGAAGGAGTTTCTACGGCTCGTGATGCATTTTGGAAATCACTCGAGCGCCCTGATTTAGAGTTTGAAATGAAGGAAATACAGGAAGAACTGCAGCGTAAATATGAAAAGATTCGCGAACAGGCAGTTAGTATTGATCAGGGGTTACATCCGATCATTGATAAGAATCTTGAATTCCACTTGAGTCAATTCGATTATCTACGCAACAAAGTGGACAAAGCCTTGAAGGATAAGAATTCATTAACTTTTAATCAATTCATGAAGGTGGAAAACAGTATCAGGCCAAATGAAGGCCCACAGGAAAGAACGTGGAATGTCCTTTATTTCTTAAACAAATATGGACCTTATTTTGTGAAAGACCTGACACTTCTTGAATTCACATTTGATGGGACTCACAAAGTGGTCTATATCTAATTGAACACTCGTACGATATTATAGTCTCGACAAGCAAAAAAATAAAAGGACCTAATTCGTTTTATATTGCGAATTAGGTCCTTTTTACGTTGTATAAAGACAAATTTCACCTATGGAAAATTGTCTGGAAAAGAGAGAAAAACACTAATGAAAAATAGAGGAAATATTTTGCAAGTAAAGAATTTAGAAAAGAGTGGAGAAAAGTGGGGGGATGTGGTACATTTGTGTTAGAAAGTGGGGGCAGTGCATATGTTCATGGGCGAATATCAACATAACATTGATAATAAAGGCCGTTTAATCGTACCTGCCAAGTTCCGTGATCACCTCGGAGATTCATTTGTCATCACCCGAGGGTTGGATCAATGTTTATTTGGTTATCCCATGGATGAGTGGCGAGCTCTTGAAGACAAGCTCAAAGCCCTACCACTGACAAAAAAAGATGCCCGTGCCTTCACTCGATTCTTCTTCTCGGGAGCAACTGAGAGCGAATTAGATAAAACGGGTAGGGTGAATATTCCTGCTACACTTGTGAATTATGCACAATTAGATAAAGAATGCATTATTTTAGGAGTTTCCAATCGAATTGAGATTTGGAGTAAATCATTATGGGAAGACTATTTCACACAGTCTGAAGATTCATTTGCTGAGCTTGCAGAGAAGATGGTAGGGTTTGATATTTAACCCCCACAAAACGTTCGATTGGAAAGGTGAAGTCAACATGTTTAAACATACAACTGTATTATTAAAAGAAACGGTGGATGGTCTGGATATTAAAGAAGATGGAGTCTATGTAGATTGTACTCTGGGTGGAGCAGGGCATAGCGAGTACCTCGTGAGCCAGTTATCACCGGAGGGGCATCTGTATTGCTTCGATCAGGATGAAACAGCCATCAACCACGCAAAAGAAAAGCTTTCATCCTATCAGGATAGAGTTACATTCGTTCAATCAAATTTCCGGAATCTGAAGGAAGAACTTGAACAACTTGGAGTACATAGTGTGGACGGGATTTTATACGACCTGGGTGTGTCATCGCCTCAACTGGATACTCCGGAAAGAGGGTTCAGTTATCACCATGATGCTCCTCTCGATATGAGAATGGACTTGCAAGGTGACGTAACGGCTTACGATGTGGTTAATCATTGGTCGTTTGAAGATTTGGTTCGTATTTTTTACCGATATGGAGAAGAAAAGTTCTCTAAGCAAATTGCGAGAAAAATTGAAGCGGCACGTGATAAAAAGGCGATTGAAACAACGAGTGAACTAGTCGATCTCATTAAGGATGGCATTCCGGCCCCTGCAAGACGAAAAGGCGGTCATCCTGCTAAGAGAGTCTTTCAAGCCATACGAATTGCCGTCAATGATGAACTGGGAGCCTTTGAAGACTCACTTGAACAAGCGATAGAGCTTCTCCATAAGGGAGGAAGAGTGAGCGTGATTACATTCCATTCCCTCGAAGATCGCATTTGTAAGACGATGTTCAAGGAGAAGGCATCAGGACCTGACCTGCCTCCGGGATTACCGATTATTCCCGAGGGTTATGAAGCAGAACTGAAGCTTGTAACGAGAAAACCGATCCTGCCTAGTGATGACGAATTAGAAGAAAATAATCGCGCTAGGTCAGCTAAATTAAGAATCGCAGAAAAAAATATATAAATAGAAGGAAACAGGAGGGAGAATTTTGAGTAACTTAGCCAGAAAGTACGAGCAGCAAAAAGTTGAGAAAACCAATCAATCCGTTCAAGCCAATCCTAAGCGCCTTAGTGAAGAGAGAAGATCCGTCATCACACCGGGGGAAAAGATCCTTGTAGCCATTTTCGCAGCGGTATTTTGCTTCTTAGCCGTTCAGATTGTGACAACACAAGCTGCCATCTATGATGTGAATAAAGATGTTCAGCACGTTGAATCAACCATTGAAAAGCAGGAAAAGGCGAATAATGACCTTAAGCTTCAAGTAAGTGAGCTTAGTACGTATGAGCGTATTCTTGAAAAAGCGAAAGAGCTTGGACTTAATTTGAAAGAAAAGAACGTTAAGGTTGTTGAACAGTAATGAAAAAAAGACCAAGTATGAACATAGGGGCAGCCATCCTTTTCGGGATTTTCGGCTTGCTCTTTTTTGTATTAATGGTTCGCTTTGTCACGATTCAGGTCACAGGGGAAGCTGAAGGTAAAGTCCTGGCATCACAAGCGGCAAAAAAATATATAAAAAGTCATATTTTAGAAGCTCACAGGGGAACGATTTTTGACGGGAAAGGTGAAGTCATCGCCGAGGATACTTCTTCCTATACGCTCGTAGCCATTTTAGATCCCAGCATCACGAGTGATCCGAAAAAACCTAAGCATGTAACAGATCCCCGGAAGACAGCAAAAGAGCTGGCACCATACCTTGATATGGAGGAGAGCAAAATATATGACCGCCTTAATCAAGAAGGACCATATCAGGTGGAATTTGGTTCTGCAGGCAGAGATCTATCTCATCAAATGATGCTCGAGATTAAAGAAGAAAACATACCTGGGATCACATTCAGGAAAGAAGCAAAGCGTTTTTATCCTAATGGCTCATTCGCACCTCATCTTATAGGTTTTGCACAAAAATCCACTGCGGATAATGGTGATTCCAAAACAGAAGGGAAAATGGGTGTGGAAGCAAGTTTTGATGATGTGTTAAGTGGCAAGGACGGTTCGGTGGAATATAAGAGTGATGTTTGGGGATATTTATTGCCAAATGCAGATGAGCATGTAACATCACCACAAGATGGAAATGATATTTACCTTACAATCGACAAGAAAGTTCAAACATTCTTAGAAGAAGCCATGAATGAAGTGCAAAAGAAATATAAACCAAAGAAAATGTTTGCGATCGTATCAGATCCAAAAACAGGAAAGATATTAGCGATGTCACAAAGACCTACCTTCCACCCTGATACGAGAGAAGGTTTACTTGACAATTGGACAAACTTCATTGTGGAGGAAACGATTGAGCCTGGTTCGACCATGAAAGCTTTTTCATTGGCTGCGGCTGTAAATGAAGGGAAATTTAACCCGAATGAAGCCTATGAATCTGGTAAATATTATGTTGATAATGTTCCTAATCCTATCAGAGACCATAATGGTGGAGAAGGCTGGGGAACGATTTCTTATTTAGAAGGGGTTCAAAGATCTTCTAATGTGGCATTTGCGAATTTATTGGACAAAATAGGTTTTAAAAAGTTCGAAGGGTATTTAAATAGTTTTGGGTTTGGTGAACCAACAGGTGTGGGATTACCACATGAAGCTTCTGGATCAATCCTTTATCATTACCCAATTGAAAAATACACCACGATTTTTGGGCAAGGTACAACCGTCACCCCGCTTCAAATGATTCAAGCGGAGTCTGCAATTGCGAATGACGGAAAAATGATGCAGCCCTATGTTATCTCAAAGATTGTAGATCCAAATACTAAGAAAGTGGTTGAAGAAACAAAACCAAAAGTTGCTGGAAATCCAATTACGAAAGAGTCGGCTGAAAAAGTACGGGAATACCTAGAAACAACTGTAACTTCTGAGGAAGGCACAGGGACCCGTTTTGCTATCGAAGGCTATCGCGTTGCAGGTAAATCAGGCACAGCGCAAATCCCTGATCCTGAAACAGGAAGGTATATGTACGGGAAAGAAAAGTATCTATTTTCCTTCATGGGCATGGCACCGGCCGATGACCCTCAGTTAATCGTCTATGTGGGTATTCAACAACCCGAATTAGAACCGACTGAAATCGGTTCGGATCCTGTAGCAGCTGTTTTCAATCCTGTCATGCAGAATAGCTTGAAATACTTAAATATTAAACCTCAGGAAAAAGTGAGTTTGAAAAAACAGTCTCTTCCTGATACAAAAGAAATGAGTGTGGAAGAAGCTAAAAAAGAGCTGGAAAAAGCAGGGGCTTCACCAGTTGTTGTTGGAAATGGATCGAGTGTTATCAAGCAGCTACCCCAAGCTGGCAATACGATTCTGCAAGGGGAAAGAGTCGTAATCAAAACCGATGGAGACACCACGATTCCGGATATGAAGGGATGGTCTGTAAGGGATGTCTTTAAAGTGGCAAATCTTGCAGGTCTGAAAATCAATATGGTTGGAAACGGCTATGCTGTCAGTCAAAATATTCAACCGGGGGTTCCTGTGGAAAAAGAAGAGCCTCTAGTGGTTAATTTTAGTACTCCGGAAGAACAAGTACAGCAAGATGAAGATGAGAATACGGAAGAACCACCGCTGAACTAAATAAATAGGGCTGACTTTTGTATGTGACTCACTCGAGAGCACCTGGATCGATTTCTTTTGAACCGATTTAGGTATGAGTGCCATTCACATCGAAGTCGCCCTTTTCTTATGGGAACAATCGATAAAATAGATGTGAATGATTACACCTCCCTCATCCTTTCATGGATTTCAAACATACCCAAATAAGTCCAAGCATATAATGGAACGAGCCATAGAAGGGGAGGTTCCATTAGTGAAAAGAGTATCCAATGTAACTGTAAGGAAAAGGTTAGCGGTAGCGCTTGTAGTAGGAGTCCTGATTTTCTCCATTATTGATATAAGGCTGGGGTATGTTCAGTTTTTTAAAGGGGACTGGCTTACAAGTTTAGCAAAAGACTCATGGAGTCGAAATATCCCATTTCAACCGGAGAGAGGGAAAATAGTAGACCGTAATGGGGTAGAACTAGCTGGAAACCAAAGTGCCCCGACGATATTTGTCGTTCCGAGACAAATCACAGATCCTCAGGGAACAGCGGATAAACTGGCAGCTGTTCTTAATATTTCAGTAGAATCTGCATATAAATATGTTACACAGAGAGACAGTATGGTGTTGATTAAAGAAGCGAGAAAGATCTCATATGAAAAAGCAAAAGAGGTCAGGGACCTAAATTTAAAAGGGGTTTACTTAGGCGAAGACTCTAAACGCTATTATCCATACGGCAGTTATTTATCCCATGTGCTTGGCTTCGCGGGAATTGATAATCAAGGGCTGATGGGACTTGAATTGTCATATGATGAGGAGCTTAGTGGAGATAAAGGGTATGTTAAATTTTTCTCCGACGCAAAAGGAAAACGAATGCCTGATATGGCAGATGACTTTGAAAAACCGGAAAATGGCCTGGATTTAAAGCTTACGATTGATACGAAAGTCCAAACCATCGTGGAGCGTGAATTGGATATTGCTCAAGCGACTTACAACCCCGATGGAATTATCGCCATTGCTATGAACCCCAAAAATGGCGAGATATTGGCGATGTCAAGCAGGCCGACTTTTGACCCGGCGAATTTCCGGAATGTACCCCAGGAAATCTATAACCGGAATTTACCGATTTGGAGCACCTACGAACCTGGTTCAACGTTTAAGATCATTACTCTCGCTGCAGCGCTGGAGGAAAATAAGGTGGATCTTTATAAAGAAAAGTTCCATGATCCCGGTCATGTTGAAGTTTCGGGATCCACCCTTCATTGTTGGAAGCGCGGAGGACATGGAACCCAAACATTTTTGGAAGTGGTCCAAAATTCATGTAACCCGGGATTTGTCGAGTTAGGTGAGAGATTAGGGAAAGAAAAACTATTCAGCTATATTCATGATTTCGGTTTTGGACAAAAGACCGGCATTGACCTTCAAGGAGAGGGGAAGGGGATTCTCTTTAATCTTGATCGAGTCGGTCCTGTAGAACAGGCTACGACCGCCTTCGGTCAGGGGGTTGCCGTCACGCCGATTCAACAGGTAGCGGCTGTATCAGCAGCCGTCAATGGAGGAATCCTGTATCAACCGTATATCGCTAAGGAGTTGATTGACCCTTCAACTGGAGAAGTGGTGATGAGAAAGACCCCTCAAATGAAGAAGAGGGTCATCTCGGAAGAAACATCAAAACAGATTCGTGAAGCATTGGAAAGTGTTGTAGCGAAAGGGAGCGGTAAGAAAGCTTTTGTAGATGGTTATCGGGTAGGCGGGAAAACGGGAACCGCTCAAAAAGCAAAGGATGGTAAATACTTAGAAAACAATCACATCGTTTCCTTTATGGGAATAGCGCCTGCGGATGACCCTGAAATTGTCGTGTACGTGGCTGTCGATAACCCGAAAGGCACCATTCAATTCGGTGGAGTCGTAGCAGCACCTATTGGAGGCAGTATCATAGGCGATAGTTTAGAAGCAATGGGAGTACCAAAACGTAAAGGTCAAATTGAGAAAGAGATGACGTGGACCGATATTCCATTAATTGAAACCCCTGACTTAGTAGGATTAACGAAAAAAGAGTTACAGCAGCAGCTAGTGAATCTTAATCTGGATGTAAGTGGAAGTGGAGATAAAGTGGTCAGTCAATCTCCTGATCCGGGAGTGAAGATCAAGCAAGGCTCAAAAGTGAGGGTGTATCTTTCGGAATGATTTAAGGGAAGAAAGTCAACATGATGGTGTATTTGTGATATACTTTTTATTTATGCCGGGGGCTTTATATCCGTAAGGGGGAGCCCCGTTTTTCTTTAATTAGTGTGGCAGAGTGCCATTTTTTCATAATCATAACGAACTAAGTTAAAAGGTTTATAGCTTTCATACGCATTTTTTTGTAAAATATAAAAAGGTTGCTTTCTACCTGTGAGGAGTTGAAAAGATGAGATTGCACACTTTGCTGGAAGTACTGCCGTTTTTCTCAGTAGAGGGTGAAGGGAATCCAGCTATTTCAAACATCGCTAACCACCATAAGAAAGTGAAAAATGGCGATCTATTTATCTGTATTAACGGATTAGAGGTTGATAGCCATTCACTCGCCCCACTGGCAGAGAAGAACGGTGCAGCTGCGATTCTCGCTGAGAGGAGCATAGAAGCAAACGTGCCGGTTATTATCGTACCGGATACGAAGAAAGCAATGGCCATTCTAGCCGACTACTTTTATAAGCAGCCCTCCCACCAGCTTTTGTTGGTAGGGGTGACAGGCACAAATGGGAAAACCACGACCACCCATTTGATTGACCAGGTGCTTACACACTGTGGGATGAGGACCGGTTTAATCGGTACAATGCACATAAAAGTGGGGGATGAGTTACAAGTAAGTCATAATACGACTCCTGACAGCTTAACGCTCCAACAAACGTTTAAACAGTTTTGTGATAAAGGGGTACGAAGTGCTATCATGGAAGTCTCTTCACATGCGTTAGATCAGGGACGGGTTCACGGCTGTGACTATGATATTGCCGTGTTTACAAACCTGACTCAGGATCATCTGGATTATCACAAGTCCATGGACGATTACCGAAATGCAAAAGGCTTATTGTTTTCACAATTAGGGAATACTTATTTTAAGAAATCCCCCAAATACGCCATCATTAATAAAGACGATGAAGCAGCTGATTTTTTTATCAGAGCAACGGCCGCACATGTATTTACATATGGTCTGTCTCCTTCTGCTGACTTCTATGCCAGAGATATTGTCCTGAAAGCAACAAAGTCCGCTTTTACACTCGTTTCACCATTTGGAGAAAAAGAGATGGTATTAAATTTAGCGGGGCAATTTAATGTATATAACGCTTTGGCTGCGATTGCAACAGCCAGTGCAGCAGGTATACCCATCGAGGACAGCGTAAGAAGCCTGGAGAGAGCACATGGAATCAGGGGCCGGTTTGAAACGATCTCTGAAGGCCAGCCTTTCTCGGTTATCGTTGATTACGCACACACTCCTGATGGTTTGAAAAATGTATTAGAAACCATACAATCGATTACCAAGGGAAAGGTTATTGTGGTGGTCGGGTGTGGAGGAGACCGTGATAAGATTAAGCGGCCTATAATGGCAGAGATTGCCTGTGAATACGGGGACTTTGCTATCTTCACCTCTGATAACCCAAGAACGGAGGATCCTGAAAGTATACTCGGGGATATGGAATCTGGAGTGGTCGGCAAACAGTATCAATTAATAGTCGATCGGAAAGAAGCAATTAAAGAGGCTTTAAGTCTTGCAAAAGTTGACGATATTGTCCTGATCGCCGGGAAAGGTCATGAAACCTATCAAATTATAGGAAACAACGTATACGATTTCGATGACCGCGAAGTGGCCAGACAAATCATAAAGGGGATGTAAGCATGCTCTTTTATGATGATGTAAAGAAATTATTTCCTGAAACATCAGGAATACATCTACCAGGCTTTACGTTTCTAGTAGTTTCAAATTCAACTAGTATGGGAATGGAGAAGGGACTATATGTCCCTTTTGGTGATGAAATAAACCTTTTCGAAAGTATTGATTTAGGAGCGATTGCTTCACTTTGGCCGAAGAATAAAGAAGTACCTTCATTTGTTCCGAACCACTTTCCATTATTTATGGTTGAAGATGTTTATAAAGCTTACATTGACTTACTAGAGGATTACACACAAAATTACAATCAAGAAAAGTGGGAAATTATGACGAAGTTTATTTTTAACAGCGAACCTGAACGAAACCAAGTAACAGACGTATCATCGAGCGAATCCGGTAACGGAAAGGGAGGGGAATAATGATGATGGAACAAGTGATCTTTTTTACAATCATTATGGCATTTCTTGTAACAGTATTGCTTGCCCCCGTTTTCATCCCTTTCCTGAGAAGATTGAAGTTTGGGCAGAGTATCCGTGATGAAGGCCCTCAGTCTCACCAGAAAAAGACAGGCACACCTACAATGGGTGGAATTGTGTTCCTGGTCTCCATCGTGATTACTACATTTGTAATGACTGGTAAATATTCAGAGCCTGGTCCTGAAACCTATTTAATGATTCTTGTGACGGTCGGTTTTGGGCTATTAGGCTTCCTTGATGACTTTATTAAAGTGGTAATGAAGAGGAACTTAGGACTCACATCCAAGCAAAAGCTTTTAGGTCAGATTGTCATCTCTGTCATTTTTTATCTAATCTTTAAGCAAAATGACTTTCCGACTACAGTTTCGATTCCGTTAACGGATTTTTCATTTGAATTAGGTTGGTTTTATTGTTTATTCATTATCTTTTGGCTTGTAGGATTTTCAAATGCTGTCAATTTAACGGACGGTTTAGATGGATTAGTATCAGGAACGAGCGCCATTGCTTTTGGTGCACTAGCCGTATTAGCCTGGAATCAATCCCAGTATGATGTTGCAATTTTCGGAGTGGCAGTAGTCGGGGCGGTACTCGGATTCTTAGTATTCAATGCCCATCCTGCGAAAGTATTTATGGGAGATACAGGATCTTTAGCATTAGGTGGAGCGATCGCGACGATTGCCATTTTAACCAAATTGGAAATCATCTTAATTCTTATTGGTGGAGTATTTGTCATCGAGACACTATCCGTCATCTTACAGGTCGCATCATTTAAGACAACTGGAAAGCGAATATTCAAAATGAGCCCGTTGCACCACCATTATGAGTTAGTCGGTTGGTCTGAATGGCGGGTCGTTGTAACGTTTTGGACCGTCGGTTTGCTATTTGCCGTTTTAGGAATCTATATTGAGGTGTGGTTATAATTGAAGAAGATAACGAAGTTCAAACATAAAAAAGTTCTTGTATTAGGTTTAGCAAAAAGTGGGGTAAGTGCTGCCTCTCTTCTACATAAGTTAGAAGCATTTGTAACGGTGAACGATCAAAAGCCCTTAGCTGAAAACCCGGAAGCTCAAGGGCTTCTTCAGGAAGGTATTAAAGTGATTTGCGGAAGTCATCCCATCGAACTTCTTGATGAAGGTTTTCAGTATGTGATTAAGAATCCTGGAATACCTTATAACAACCCATTAATTAAGAAAGCAATCGAAAAGAACATACCCGTCCTGACAGAAGTTGAGCTTGCCTATTTAATTTCTGAGGCAGAATTGATCGGGATAACAGGAACAAATGGAAAAACCACGACGACGACACTTCTGTTTGAAATGCTTAAAGAGGCCGATCAAAAGCCTCTTATTGCAGGAAATATCGGAACGGTCGCTTCTGAAGTAGCCCAGGAAGCGAAAGAAAATGAAAAAATGGTAGTTGAGCTTTCATCTTTCCAACTGATGGGGATCGAAGAATTCGCTCCTCATATTGCCATTATAACGAATTTATATGATGCACATCTGGATTACCATGGAAACCTGAATGAATATTGGAAAGCGAAATCCAATATAACGAAAAATCAAACACAACATGATTATCTCATCTTTAACGCCGATCAAGAGCATGTGAAAGATTCAGTTGCCTTTACAAAGGCGCAATTGATTCCATTTTCTATGAAGAAAGAAGTAGCGGAAGGGGCCTATATTAAAAACGGGGCAGTCTATTTCAAAGGTGAGTTGGTTGTCGAAGTTGATTCAATTGTATTACCGGGTGCACATAACCTGGAGAATATCCTTTGTGCGGTTGCGGCGTGTAAAATCTATGGAGTGCCAAATGAAAGTATTAAGAAGGTCCTTGGCACCTTTACGGGGGTGAAGCATCGAACGCAATTTGTCCGGGAAGTGAAGGGTGTAAAGTTTTATAATGATTCCAAAGCAACGAATAGCCTGGCAACGAAAAGTGCTCTTCATGCGTTTGAGGGTCCTACGATCCTGCTTGCTGGAGGCTTGGACCGTGGAAATGATTTTGATGACCTGATTCCCTATTTGAAGAATGTAAAAACGTTGATCACCTTCGGGGAAACGTCTGAGAAGTTCGTGAAAACAGGAGAAAAGGCAGGGATACAATCTATTATTCCTGTCGATAATGTTGAAAAGGCAGTTCCTGTTGCTTTTGGACATGCCGAAGAGGGAGATGTTGTTTTACTATCCCCAGCATGTGCAAGTTGGGATCAATATCGAACTTTTGAAGAACGTGGTGACATTTTTATTGAAGCGGTGCATAAGCTTTAATAAGGGCTTGTCCATAAAGAGCATCCATACTTTAACAACCAGTATACCAATCCAAGATAAGTAGTTTTCCTTGCTCGAACGGCTCAAAATTTGTCTATTCGAGGTGTTTAAGATTGCCTTTAAAAAAATCGACTCCCGATTTTATCCTCATTATGGTTACACTCACTTTACTTGCGATTGGACTGATTATGGTATACAGCGCAAGCGCTATATGGGCTGACTACAAATTTGATGACTCCTTTTTCTTTGCCAAAAGGCAAGTGCTCTTTGCGGGCGTAGGGTTATTCGCTATGTTTTTCATCATGAATGTAGAGTATTGGACTTGGAAAAATTGGGCGAAAATCATCATCATCATTTGCTTTGTCCTTCTTGTACTGGTGTTAATCCCGGGTATCGGGGTTCTAAGGAATGGTTCCAGGAGCTGGATAGGAGTAGGGGCGTTTTCCATTCAGCCTTCAGAATTTATGAAACTT
The DNA here is from genome assembly GCF_050467885.1 of Rossellomorea sp. NRS-1567. Lineage (NCBI taxonomy): Bacteria > Bacillati > Bacillota > Bacilli > Caryophanales > Bacillaceae > Rossellomorea > Rossellomorea sp. NRS-1567. The sequence continues at coordinate 22,462 of NZ_JBITPL010000015.1, forward strand.
GCCATGATTGCGTTTCTCTCAAAGTATTTATCGGAAAACCAGAAGTATATTACTTCTTTTAGAAAAGGAGTCCTGCCTGCGCTTCTCTTGGTATTCGCAGCTTTTGGAATGATTATGCTGCAGCCGGATCTGGGTACGGGTACTGTCATGGTTGGTACTTCAGTAGTGATGATCTTTATTGCAGGAGCGAGGGTCATGCATTTTGTCGGTCTCGGGATGATTGGATTAGCAGGCTTTATTGGACTTGTTATATCTGCACCTTATCGCATTGCACGAATAACATCCTTTTTAGACCCATGGCAGGATCCATTGAATAGCGGCTTCCAGATCATTCAGTCACTATATGCAATCGGCCCGGGAGGTTTGTTCGGATTGGGACTGGGACAAAGCAGGCAGAAGTTCTTCTATTTGCCTGAACCTCAAAACGATTTTATTTTTGCCATTTTAGCAGAAGAGCTCGGTTTTATCGGGGGAACACTGGTCCTGCTTCTGTTTTCTTTGATTTTATGGAGAGGGATCAGAATTGCTTTAGGGGCTCCTGACTTATTCGGAAGCTTTCTGGCGTTAGGGATCGTTTCAATGATTGCGATCCAAGTGATGATCAATGTTGGGGTCGTAACCGGCCTCATGCCGGTCACGGGCATCACACTCCCCTTTCTCAGCTATGGGGGCTCCTCATTGACCCTCATGCTAATGGCTGTCGGAGTGCTCCTGAATATTAGCCGCTATACGAGACGGTAATGACTTAACAAAGAGATTGACTGTGAAAAACAGCTCGGAAGAAGTGAATGGCAAAATCCTGATAGTCAGGAACCCATCATTCACATCCTCCCCTGTTATTCATGGTCGGTCTCTTTTTTGAATGAAAGAAAAAAACGCTGAAATTCCTTGTTTTTATTGAAATAACGATAGGATATTCATTGGGGAGATGTTACAATTAATTACATATACGTAATGCATTATGATCAGACCTTTTCAAAATAAAGGAGAGTTTATTACTTTTGTTAGCCAAATCTTTTACAATTCAATGACATACCTTCTTTATGTAGAAAATGGTGTTTAAAATAGAGTACAAGAGTGTATTAAATAGGATGGCTTCTTTCTGAAAAGGAAGGGACGTACATATACGAAAAGGTGTATGGACAATGTAGCTTAGAAAATGCTGGATTACCTTGATCCGTGCCCTGAGAACAAACACCGGTATATCCATCCTTCAACTCTACCATAATGGTTTCTTGTTCAAACATTATGTCATATGGCAGAAAATAACGTTCTGTTCCTCTTTTAACATTTGCTGCCTTCATATAGAATGTAAGGTATCCCAATGTAAAGAGTACTTTCATTATAAGACGTGGTGAGAATTATCTTATTCATGACTTAATGAATACAAAGTGAAATTGAGGAGAACGAAATGAAAAAAGAAAATGTTGTTTCCCTTGAAGATCGTATTCCTAAATTAAAACAACACCGAAAAAAGAAAGCGAATCGCAGACTGCTGTTTTTACTTTCTTTGTTCTTGCTCATGATTCTATCGGTTGTTTACTTTCAATCACCTTTAAGTCATGTAAAAGAAGTGGTGGTGCACGGGAATGAACTTGTTTCAAATGAGGCGGTTCTTCAGAATAGTGGAATTGACAGCGGCATGAATTTATGGAGTGTAAACAAAGATAAAACCGTGAAAAAACTAAAGAAACTTCCTGAAGTGAAAAATGCGACGGTAAAAATGTCCTTTCCGAATTCCTATGAAATACACATCCAAGAATATGATAAAAAGGCATATCTATCGAAAGATAATAAATTCTTTGTCATATTAGAGAATGGGAACGTTCTGAATAAAGGTACTGAATCAATACCCGTTGATGCTCCTTTACTCAGAGGTTTCGAGGAAGATAAGGTTTTAGTGAAAATGGTAGAAGAATTAGGGGAGCTTCCGAAAGAAGTTCAGCACCTCATATCTGAGATTAACCTGGTTCCAAAGAAAACAGATCAATATCACTTGACCCTATTCATGAATGATGGATTTGAAGTCAGTGCTACCATCCGGACCTTTTCAGAGAAAATGGTGCATTATCCCTCTATTGTCAGTCAATTGGACCCTTCAGTGAAAGGTGTCATCGATTTAGAGGTAGGTTCTTATTTCAGGGCATATGAAACGGAAGGTGAACAAAGCGATGAAGAGGATGAGGGTGAGAGGTAAGCACGTAATCCTCTCTCTTGTTTGTCTAGTGTTAGGTTTCATCCTTGCTTTTTCATTTAGTCTGGCTAACACAGAGCAAGCGGAACTTGGGAATCGAACGAATGGTCAGTGGAAACAGGAAGAAGCATTGAGGGATCAAATCCTTGAGTATCAGCAGAAAAATAATAATCTGCAAGAAGAACTCTATGAAAAACAGGAAAAGGTCGTCAACATGGAGAAGGAATTCTCTAAAGAGAAACAAATATATTTTAACCTGGCAGAAGATGCGGAGAAATATCGTATGTACCTGGGCAAAACGAAAGTGAAAGGCCCTGGGATAAATGTGACGTTATCGGACGCTGACTACGATTCCAATGAAGAAAACGCCAATAATTATATTGTTCATGAACACCATGTCTTTAAGGTGATCAATGAATTATACATTGCGGGAGCTTCTGTCGTAGCGATAAATGGACAAAGGCTAAAGCATGATTCATACATACTGTGTAACGGTCCCGTTATTCAAATTGATGAAATCGAATATCCCGCTCCGTTTGAAATTACAGCTATTGGAGATCCCGAAGTACTATCATCAGCCATGAATATCACAGGCGGCGTTAAAGACCAGCTTGTAAATGATAATATCATTTTTAAACTGGAAAAAAAGAATGCGGTAATTTTAGAACCTAGCATTAGTGAATCATAAGCAGTGAATGGTCCCAAGGAATATTCGGACTGTTCCCAAGAAAGGGTTAGCTGTGAAAGTAAGGTGCAATGAATGGACAACAAATTAAAAATAAGTTTTACCATTATTACGATTATTATTGGGTTTATGATTGCTATACAGTTCCAAACAGTCAAAGAACCTGTTGTCCGGGATACACGAGATATATGGGAACTACGAAATGCATTATTAAAAGAAAAAGAAGTCAATTCCAATCTCTATGCAGAAATGCGTGCAGTTGAAGCAAAGTTGGAACAATATAAAACAGAGCAACAGTCGAGTCCAGAACGTGCGTTAAAACAAACGTTAGAGGAATTGAAAACAGAAGCAGGTTTGACTGAGAAAACAGGACCTGGTGTCATATTAACGATTGAACCTGCCATGGAAGAAATCCTTCTTGGCGAAAAAGTTCAGAATATATCGCCGGAACTGTTGGAAAGACTGGTAAATGAACTGAATCGATATGAAGCAATGGATATTTCCATTGATGGTCATCGATTAATCAATACCTCGGTCATTCGGGATATTAATGGAGAAACCAAGGTGGATGGATTTTCAATAAAGAAAATACCATTTGAAGTGAGAGTATTAACCAAAGACTTAGAGTCTGCTAAAGGGTTGTATAACCGAATGCAGGTATCCCAGTCTGTTGAGGACTTCTTTATCGATAATCTTCGAGTCTCAATTTCAAAACCTTTAGAAAAAGTGGTGGTTCCACCATATGAAGATACCATCCGGGTCCGCTTAATGGAACCGGTGAAGGAATAGGAGGGAACGGGTAATATGTGGCTTCCCCTTTTAGGGTTGCTGGTAGGGGTCGTATTGGGGCTTCTTACAGATATTAGAATTCCAGATGAGTACTCGAATTATTTATCGATCGCCGTCCTGGCAGCGTTGGATACATTATTTGGCGGCATACGTGCCCACCTCCAGAATATTTATGATGATAAGGTCTTTGTTTCTGGATTCTTTTTTAATATTTTACTAGCAGCAAGTTTAGCTTTTCTAGGCGTACATCTTGGTGTAGACTTATATCTGGCGGCTGTATTTGCTTTTGGGGTAAGATTATTCCAGAACATTGCAGTGATTAGACGAATACTTATTAGCAATTGGTCAAATAATCAAGAAAAAAGAGAAAAAAATTAGAATTTTAAAAGGGAATCGTTTTTGTTACGACGAATATCATAATAAGATATACTTAGAATAGTGTTTTTCTAGGGTTGTTGTTCCAAATAAACATTCTTTAAGGAGGTGCCATAGAGTGAACAGCAATGAAATTTACGTTAGCCTAGACATCGGTACATCCACAGTAAAAGTAATCATTGGTGAAATGACAAATGATTCCTTAAACATTATCGGTGTAGGAAATGTGAACTCAGAAGGAATCAGAAAAGGTTCCATCGTAGATATAGACGAAACTGTTCATACAATTAAGAAAGCAGTTGAACAAGCGGAAAGGATGGTTGGTTTATCTATAAGCCAGGTCATCGTAGGTATTACAGGGAACCATGTGTCGCTTCAATCGTGTCATGGTGTAGTGGCAGTATCAAGTGATAATCGGGAAATCGGTGATGAAGATGTTCTAAGAGTGATGGATGCAGCCCAGGTTGTTTCTATTCCTCCAGAAAGAGAAATCATCAATGTAATCCCAAGACAATTCATTGTTGATGGATTGGATGAGATTACAGATCCCCGGGGAATGATTGGTGTTCGATTGGAAATGGAAGGCACCATCATTACGGGATCTAAGACGATTTTACATAATACTCTCCGTTGTGTAGAAAAGGCCGGCCTTGAAATTGTCGATATCGTTCTTCAACCTCTTGCAGCTGGTTCAGTTGCTTTGTCAAAGGATGAGAAGAGCCTGGGTGCTGCGTTAATCGATATTGGCGGCGGCTCTACAACGATAGCGGTTTTTGAACATGGTCACCTTAAAGCCACAACTGTACTGCCTGTAGGGGGAGAACATATTACTAAAGATTTATCGATTGGATTAAGAACCTCAACAGACGATGCAGAGAAAATCAAAACAAAATATGGACATGCTTATTATGACCATGCATCAGAAGATGAAGTGTTTAGCGTGCCAATTATTGGTAGCGATCAACACCAGCAATTTAATCAATTAGAAATTTCTGATATCATAGAAGCAAGGCTGGAAGAGATCTTAGACCTCATTAGCCATGAGCTGAAACGTATGGCAATCAGAGACCTGCCAGGTGGATATGTGTTAACTGGTGGTGTAGCAAATCTTCCAGGTGTGTTAGAATTAGCACAAATCGTTTTCCAAAATCGTGTACGGGTGGCAATTCCTGATTATATTGGAGTTAGGGAACCTCAGTATACGACTGCAGTAGGTTTGATTAAATACGCTCAAAAGAATGCTAGATTACAAGGAAGATCTGTTAGTGCAGAACCAGTGCCTGTAGAGGCTGCTGAGAAGCGTCAATCCAAACCAGCTAATAAAAAGCCAAAACCTGCGAAGGTAAAAGAAGAAGAACATGAAGATGAAAAGGCCATGTCAAAAGTGAAAAAGTTCTTTGGATACTTCTTTGAATAAATAAAGGAATCCATAGATTCGACGAGTTAGGAGGATTTGTCATGTTGGAGTTTGATACAAATTTAGATTCTTTAGCGACAATAAAAGTTATCGGTGTCGGTGGTGGAGGTAACAACGCTGTAAACCGTATGATTGAGCATGGTGTACAGGGTGTTGAATTTATCGCTGTAAATACAGATGCACAAGCTTTGAATCTATCAAAAGCTGAAATAAAAATGCAAATCGGTGGTAAATTAACCAGAGGATTAGGAGCAGGTGCCAATCCGGAAGTGGGTAAAAAAGCTGCTGAAGAAAGTAAAGAACAGATCGAAGAGGCTCTGAGAGGAGCGGATATGGTCTTCGTTACGGCTGGAATGGGTGGGGGAACCGGAACTGGTGCAGCCCCGGTAATCGCTCAAATTGCCCGAGAAATCGGAGCATTAACGGTCGGTGTTGTGACGCGACCTTTCACCTTTGAAGGCAGAAAGCGTTCAAATCAAGCAAGCGGTGGTATCGCTGCAATGAAAGAAGGAGTAGATACCCTTATCGTTATTCCAAACGATCGTCTGCTTGAGATCGTAGATAAGAGCACGCCAATGCTTGAAGCATTCCGAGAAGCAGATAACGTATTAAGACAAGGTGTTCAAGGTATTTCAGATCTAATCGCAACTCCTGGTCTTATTAACCTTGACTTTGCCGACGTAAAGACGATCATGTCTAACAAAGGTTCAGCCCTCATGGGCATCGGTGCAGCATCTGGTGAGAATCGTGCTACGGAAGCTGCAAAAAAAGCCGTTTCAAGTCCATTACTTGAGACATCCATTGATGGAGCTCAAGGTGTACTGATGAACATTACAGGCGGCACATCTTTAAGTCTATATGAAGTTCAAGAAGCTGCGGACATTGTTGCATCTGCTTCAGATCAAGAAGTAAACATGATTTTCGGTTCCGTAATTAATGAAGAATTAAAAGATGATATCGTCGTAACCGTTATTGCAACCGGGTTTAATGAAGAGGTCATTCAACCTCCAAAGCAAACTCGACCAACATTTGGTGGAATGAAACCAAATCAAAGTCCAAACCCAAGCCAATCTATCAAGCGCGAACAACCTAAACGTGAAGAGCCTCAACACCAAGAGCCGGTGAGAACCTCTTCCAATCAAAATCAGGGAGCGGAAGAAACACTGGATATCCCAACCTTCCTTCGCAACCGTAACCGCCGTAGATAATTGCTTGACCATAAGAAAAGTTATACAGCCCCGAAGGCATCGATGCCTTCGGGGCTGTTTGCTTGCATATTTATTTCCTCATATCCATCTAATCAAAATCCACTCCCAAAAGCATTTTTTATACCTCGAATCAGGAATATATTTAGTGACATATTTCGTTCTTATCTCTGAAAAGTTTTCCTCTGAAGCATACAAAAAATGACAACCTTTTAAAGGGTATGTACGATATACTTCTGATAAGTCATTCCTATCTTGAAATTTAAATAACTGTTACTGGGTGAAGTTTCAAAAGGAGGGTAGAGATTGACCTTATATCTGGATGTCATCTGGTTGTTAAATCTGTTGGTAGACTTTTTCTTATTATGGTTAACTGGAATCATCTTAAAAAGACAATATGCCCTTTGGAGAATTGGACTTGGCAGTTTGATAGGATCGATCATTATTCTTCTGGCATTTTCACCATTTGCAACTCTTATAGGAAACCCTCTTATGAAATTATTATTTTCAATTATCATGGTGTACTCAGCTTTTGGGTATAGAAGATTGCGCTATTACTTAACAAATCTTCTTATGTTCTATTTTGTTACCTTTTTTACAGGTGGGATATTAATTGGGACTCATTATTTTATAAGTTTCGACCCTGGTACAGAATCCTCCATGTGGCTTGCAAGCATCCGTGGATTTGGAGATCCGATAAGCTGGGTATTTGTTATGCTGGCCCTGCCTCTTGCCTGGTATTTTTCTAAGGGCAGAGTGGATAGCATTGAGCAAGTGAAGATTCAGTATGATCAGCTTCTGAAAGTAAGCATAAAAATTGAAGATTTTCAATGTACCGTAAACGGTCTTGTTGACAGTGGTAACCAACTTCAAGACCCCATATCCAAAAGTCCGGTCATGATACTCTCCATCGCTGAGATAGAGGGGGGAATTCCAGAAGAAGTGAGGGCACTATGCCATGATGTTGATGAAATCTTCTCTGGAGAGAAAAATATCGACACACGCTGGTCTGACCGGATGAGAATTGTCCCCGCCCAATCGGTTGGAAGAAAAAGTCAACTTCTAGCTGCTATAAAGCCTGATTCTCTCATTCTAAAGGATCATGAATCAGAGTGGGCGATCCCGAATGGACTGATTGCCTTCAGAGAGGAACCGCTTTCAGCAGATGGGAATTTTCAAGCGATCGTTCATCCGAAAATGGCTTCGCGTAAGCCGGTACTTAACGTTTCTTAAATCAATTATTACTACTATACTCACAATTTAAAGAAATAGAAGGGGGAGCAACAATGAAAAAATTCAAATTTAAATTTTTATACTATTGGTACAAACTGTTAATCAAACTTGGACTGAAGACAGATGAAATTTACTACATAGGTGGTAGTGAAGCACTTCCCCCTCCATTGACGAAAGAGGAGGAAGAAGTATTACTCAATAAATTGCCTAAAGGTGATAAAGCTGCCCGCTCTCTGTTGATTGAACGAAACTTAAGGTTAGTCGTATATATCGCCAGGAAGTTTGAAAATACAGGAATTAATATTGAAGACCTTATCAGCATCGGTACGATTGGCCTGATTAAGGCAGTAAACACTTTCAATCCAGAGAAAAAAATCAAATTAGCTACGTATGCTTCCAGGTGTATAGAAAATGAAATTCTTATGTACTTAAGAAGAAATAATAAAATCCGTTCTGAAGTTTCGTTTGATGAGCCACTCAATATTGATTGGGACGGGAATGAATTACTATTATCGGACGTACTCGGAACAGATGAAGATATTATAACAAAAGATCTTGAGGCGACTGTAGACAAAAAACTGCTCTTTAACGCTCTTCACCAGCTTTCTGATCGTGAAAAACAAATCATGGAGCTCCGGTTTGGTCTAATGGGAGAAGAAGAAAAAACCCAAAAGGATGTAGCGGATATGCTTGGAATCTCCCAGTCCTATATCTCCCGTTTAGAAAAGAGGATTATTAAGCGTCTAAAGAAGGAATTTAATAAAATGGTATAACCTGTAAAAAACTGACCTTCTCAATAGAGGAGGTCAGTTTTTTTTGTTTAAAACCATTAAAAATTTTTTTATATGAATTTATCCAGATATCTTAAGGGATTTGGAGAGTATGAACCATTGCTTGCCAGAATGAAATGCATATTTTTCCTCTTCAAGGAAATACTGAATTTTGTACAGCAGCTCCTACAAGGAGGGGAAAGAATGACACGTAATAAAGTCGAGATTTGTGGTGTAGATACTTCCAAATTACCAGTTCTCAAAAATGATGAAATGAGAGTACTATTCAAGCAAATGCAAGCGGGCGACATTACCGCAAGAGAAAAACTTGTAAATGGGAATTTGCGCCTCGTCTTAAGTGTAATTCAACGCTTTAATAACCGTGGTGAGTATGTTGATGATTTATTTCAAGTAGGGTGTATCGGATTAATGAAATCCATCGATAATTTTGATTTAGGTCAAAACGTTCGATTCTCTACATACGCGGTTCCGATGATCATCGGGGAGATCCGTCGATATTTAAGAGACAATAATCCAATAAGAGTGTCCCGATCACTACGAGATATTGCGTACAAGGCTTTACAAGTTAGAGAGAAATTAATGGGGGAAACATCCAAGGAACCGACTGCAGAAGAAATTGCCAAAGTTCTTGATGTATCCCACGAGGAAATCGTATTTGCATTGGATGCCATACAAGATCCCGTCTCTTTGTTTGAACCCATTTATAATGATGGGGGAGACCCAATATTTGTGATGGATCAACTAAGCGACGAAAAGAATCGCGATTTCCACTGGATTGAAGAAATTGCTCTTCAAGAAGGAATGAGACGATTAAATGATCGTGAAAAATTGATTATCAGCAAACGCTTCTTTCAAGGGAAAACTCAAATGGAAGTGGCTGATGAGATCGGCATCTCACAAGCACAAGTATCAAGACTGGAAAAAGCAGCAATCAAACAAATGAACAAAAATATTCAATAAGAAAAGAAAAGCGGAGGCAGCTCTATTAGCCATCGCTACATGTAAGAAAAGAAAGGCGGATCTCCTTCGGGTAGGTCTGCCTTTTTTTTTGTTGCATACACTAGTAATAACTACTTGAATTGGGTAAATGAACAGTCTTTGAATAGATAGTACACAAGGAGAAACAACAAGAAGAGAGGGTGAAATCAGATGGTGCGTATATCTGAATTTCAGGTGAAAGATGTCGTGAGTATATCCGACGGACGGAAATTAGGGAATATAGGGGATATAGAAATTAACCTGGATACTGGAAGAATCGAGGCCATTGTCATCGGAGGTGGAGGGAAGATACTGGGTTTTTTCGGAAAAGATGAAGATATTGTGATTCCTTGGAGCAGTATTGTGAAAATAGGGGAAGATGTTATTCTGGTCAGATATAAAGAAAGTCATTATATTCAAGGTCAACTGCAGGAACCGAAACAAGCCCCCGATACATGACGAATCTTCGGAGACTATGGTACACTTAATAAAAACGAAGGAGATTCAACGTGTCTAAGGAGCCTTTTAATAGAGAAACAGAATCTTATTATTCAATAAATTCATGGACGAAAGATAATCCTGGGCTAGTTGCAGGGATCACGACCAGATGGGGTGGTATCAGTACAGGACCATTTCAATCTCTAAATATGGGATTGCACGTGGGAGACGATGAATCTTCAGTGGTTCGTAATCGTCAATTACTTGCTTCCAGTTTAATGATACCTGTTGAATCGTGGGCAGCTGCTGAACAAACTCATGGAAACAACATTCATAAAGTAGGAGAAGTAGACAAGGGAAAAGGTTCAGAGCACTATCACACCAGCATTAAGGATACCGATGGTTTTATTACAGGAGATGAAAATATTCTTTTAACGATGTGCTATGCGGATTGTGTTCCCCTCTATTTCCTGGACAAAGATTCGGGTACAATCGGATTGGCACATGCCGGATGGAAAGGTACTGTTTCACAAATAGGGCCCAAAATGGTCGATGCATATATGGAGAAAGGGGCCTCCATGTCTTCCCTGGAGGTTGTGATCGGGCCATCCATATGTAAGAATTGCTATGTAGTTGATGACTACGTGATCGATAAAGTGAAAAAAACACTAGAAGATGAAAACAACTTCCCCTATAATTTAAAGGAAGAGGGACAATATTACCTCGATTTAAAGAAGCTGAATGAACAGCTTTTAGTGCAAACTGGTTTAAATGCTGAACAAATCCACACTTCTAGTTATTGTTCATCCTGTCACAATGAGTTTTTCTCCTACAGAAGAGATGGTGGGAATACAGGAAGAATCATGAGCTTCATTGGCTGGAAGGAGAAAAAAGATGAAGGTATCTGAAAAATTTAAAATCATCAGGAAAAATATTGAAAATGCATGTGAAAGCAGTGGAAGAAACCCTGAAGACGTACATGTTGTAGCGGTCACTAAATACGTTTCAATTGAGAGAGCCGAAGAAGCGGTTGAAGCCGGTCTCATACACTTAGGTGAGAACCGTGACGAAGGACTGCTATCCAAGTGGGATGTTCTACAGGACGAACCCCAGTGGCATTTTATCGGATCTCTGCAAACTAGAAAAGTAAAAAACATCATTGATAAAGTATCATACATACATTCTCTGGATCGTCTGTCGTTAGCCAAAGAAATTCATAAAAGAGCGGACAAGCCTGTGTCTTGTTTTGTTCAAGTGAACGTTTCGGGAGAAGATTCTAAACATGGGTTATCTCCTCAAGAAGTTAAAGAATTTATCGGGAGTCTAAAAGGCTTCACAAATATTAAAGTCGTAGGATTAATGACGATGGCTCCACATACGGACGATGAACCATTCTTAAGGACTTGTTTTAGACAGTTGAAAACAATCCAGGAAGAAATCACCGCATTAAACCTTCCTTACGCCCCTTGTACAGAATTATCCATGGGGATGAGCAATGATTACATGATTGCAATCGAAGAGGGAGCTACGTTTATTCGTATTGGAACTGCATTAGTTGGAAATGACTGAGAGGGGATGAATACAAATGGGTATCAAGTCAAAGTTTAAAACGTTCTTTTTGCTGGATGAAGATGAATATGATTATGAAGAAGAAAAGTTTGAAGAAGAATACGAGGAGAAAAAGCCCATGAAGTCGCAGCTTTCAAATTCGAAACAAAATGTTGTAAGTCTTCAAAGTGTTCAAAAGTCTTCCAAGATGATTCTGGTTGAGCCGAGAGTATACGCAGAAGCTCAAGAGATTGCTGATCACTTAAAGAATAGACGCTCTGTCCTGGTAAACTTACAGCGGATTCAACATGATCAAGCGAAACGCATTGTCGACTTTTTAAGTGGAACTGTGTACGCAATTGGCGGCGACATTCAGCGTGTTGGAGATAATATTTTTCTTTGTACGCCTGATAATGTGGAAGTGAGCGGGAATATCTCTGAATTCTTAAAAGAAGAAGATCTATCAGATTCGAGGTGGTAATGTAAATTATGGTGTTGCTTTATGAGATTTTATCGAACCTTATTCAAATATACTCCTGGGCACTGATCATTTATATCCTGATGTCCTGGTTTCCAAATGCAAGGGAAACGGCGATTGGTCAGTTCCTATCAAGAATATGCGAACCGTATTTAGAGCCGTTCAGACGTTTTGTTCCTTCAATTGGGATGATTGATATTTCACCAATCGTGGCATTCATTGTTTTGAACCTGGCACAATCTGGTTTATACCAATTATTTAGATGGCTGATTTAATCGGCCAGTATGCGATCAAATATCCTTTAAAGAACTGAAACCGGATTGAACAGTTTCAGTTCTTTTATTTTGGGTAAATCACATAGGAGGTGAGCATGTGTCTTCAATTTATCAACATTTCAGGCCGGATGAGAAAGAGTTTGTGGATGCTGTACTGGAGTGGAAACTGGCAGTGGAAAACCAATATGCGGCGAAACGAACGGACTTTTTGGACCCAAGGCAGCAGCATATTGTCGAGTCCGTCATTGGGAATAACGATGAAATCATCCTTTCCTTTTTTCCGGAAAATACGGAACGTAAAAGAGCTTTATTGTATCCCTCTTATTATCAACCTGAGGAAGAAGATTTTGGTATTAAGTTATTTGAAATACAGTACCCGTCCAAGTTTGTTACAATAGAGCATAGACAGGTATTAGGGACTCTCATGTCATTAGGGTTGAAACGGGAAAAATTCGGGGATATTTTATCTGAGGACGATACCATTCAACTCATGCTCGCAGATGAGATTTCTGAATACGTCCGGATGGAACTCACACAAATAGGCAAAGCGAAGATTTCCATGAGGGATATTCCAATGAAGGATGGAATCGAGAGTAAGGAAGAATGGATGGAAAAAGTGACTACTGTAAGCTCCCTGCGGTTAGATGTCGTTCTCGCAGCAATCTATAATGATTCCCGCCAAAAAGCTCAAACATTGATCAAAAGCAATCATGTAAAAGTCAATTGGAAGACGGTAGAAAATGCCTCGTTTGAAGTAGAAGCCGGGGATGTAATTTCAGCAAGAGGGTATGGAAGAAGTAAGTTAATGTCCATTGAAGGAAGAACGAAACGGGATAAATGGCGAATTTCTGTTGGAATACTGAAATAATTTAAGAAAATTAAAGGAATTCTCCCACATACTGTCGAAATTTTAGTTATAATAAATATGTAATTCACCAAGTACTGGAGGTGGCTCCCATGCCTTTAACGCCATTAGACATACATAATAAAGAATTTAGTCGTGGCTTTCGTGGTTATGATGAGGACGAGGTTAATGAATTTTTAGATCAAATTATTAAGGATTATGAAATTCTTATCCGCGAGAAGAAGGAAACGGAAGAACGTTTAAACTCCTTGAATGAACGTTTAGGTCATTTTACAAACATCGAGGAAACGTTAAACAAGTCAATCGTCATTGCTCAAGAAGCAGGGGAAGAAGTTAAGCGTAATGCAATGAAAGAATCGAAGCTGATCATTAAGGAAGCCGAGAAGAATGCTGATCGCATCGTTAACGAATCATTATCTAAAGCCCGTAAGATTGCCATCGAGATTGAAGAGCTCAAGAAGCAATCAAAGGTGTTCCGAACACGTTTCAAAATGTTAATCGAAGCCCAGCTTGATTTACTGGATACAAATGACTGGGATCAATTAATGGAATTAGATCTGGACGCAACAGATTTAAAAACTTTAAAAGAAGAAGAGACATTGTCTTGACGAAAAGCGCAATACTTTCATATAATTGAACAACAATCTAAATTGCCATATTGAAGGCTAAGACAGGGACAGTACGTTTCTTATGATATTTCCTTTCTAGCGAGTCGGGGACGGTGTAAGCCCGACAAGGAACAAAGGTACGGAAGATCACCCTCGAGCTCTACTCATGAAATCCACTTTTGGAGAGTAATGAATAGCGTCTTGTTCACGTTACGAATCAATACGAGTGAAGATCGATTTAGATCTTTATGAGGGTGGTACCGCGGGAAAAGCTTTCTCGTCCCTTTCCAGGGATGAGGAAGCTTTTTTTTGTTTCCAAAAGGGATAGCCTGATTAAGAATTGCAGGTTTTAGAAAAGATGGCAATTAAGAGAAACGTTTAGGAGGAAGATTTCATGGAGTATAAAGATACATTATTAATGCCCAAGACGGAATTTCCAATGAGAGGAAATTTACCGAAACGCGAACCGGATACACAGAAGAAATGGGAAGACATGAATATTTACCAAAAAGTGCAAGAGAGAACGAGTGATCGTCCTTTATTTGTTCTTCACGATGGACCTCCATACGCCAATGGAAATATTCATATGGGTCATGCATTAAATAAAATTCTTAAAGACTTTATCGTCCGCTATAAATCCATGAGCGGATTTCATGCACCCTATGTTCCAGGCTGGGACACTCATGGTTTACCGATAGAGCAGGCGTTAACGAATAAAGGCGTGAAGCGTAAAGAAATGACTATCGCAGAGTTCCGTAAATTGTGTGAGGAATATGCTTATGAGCAAGTTGATAACCAACGCACTCAGTTCAAACAATTAGGGGTACGTGGTGATTGGGATAATCCATATATTACTTTAAAGCCTGAGTACGAAGCTCAACAGATTAAAGTATTCGGTGATATGGCGAAGAAAGGATATATCTATAAAGGTAAAAAGCCAGTGTACTGGTCCCCTTCAAGTGAATCAGCCTTAGCAGAAGCAGAGATCGAGTATCAGGATAAGCGCTCTCCTTCCATCTACGTTGGTTTCGCTGTTACAGAAGGTAAGGGTGTTCTTGAAGAAGGGACTCAATTAGTCATCTGGACGACAACTCCTTGGACGATTCCTGCCAACCTGGGAATTGCCGTGCATGAAGATCTAAGCTATGTCGTTGTCAATGTGAAAGAAAGCAGCTATGTAGTGGCAGAGGATTTATTGGAAGAAGTTGCGAAGAATCTGGAATGGGAAGATTACTCAGTATCCAAAAAGCTTAAAGGTGCGGAGCTTGAACATATGGTGGCAAAACATCCATTATATGATCGGGATTCCCTTGTTGTTCTTGGGGACCATGTTACGACTGATTCTGGTACTGGATGTGTTCATACCGCCCCAGGACACGGGGAAGATGACTTCCTGGTAGGAAAGAAATATGGTTTGGATGTGTTATGTCCCGTAGACGATAAAGGAGTCATGACCTCAGAAGCACCTGGATTTGAAGGCTTGTTCTATGATAAAGCCAATAAACCGATTACCGAAAAGTTACAGGAAACAGGAGCATTGTTAAAGCTTAACT
The DNA here is from genome assembly GCF_050467885.1 of Rossellomorea sp. NRS-1567. Taxonomy (NCBI): domain Bacteria; kingdom Bacillati; phylum Bacillota; class Bacilli; order Caryophanales; family Bacillaceae; genus Rossellomorea; species Rossellomorea sp. NRS-1567. Next base: position 37,894 of record NZ_JBITPL010000015.1, read on the forward strand.
TTATCACTCACTCCTATCCACATGATTGGCGTACGAAAAAGCCTGTTATCTTTAGAGCGACGGCACAATGGTTTGCATCAATCGATAAATTCCGTAAAGAACTGCTGGAAGCTGTTAATGAAACAAAATGGGTACCTGCTTGGGGGGAAACACGCCTGTACAATATGGTCAGAGACCGTGGAGACTGGTGTATTTCAAGACAGCGGGCATGGGGAGTTCCAATCCCGGTATTCTATGCGGAAAATGGCCAGGAGATCATTTCAGATGAAACCATTGAGCATGTATCTAAGCTTTTCCGTGAATACGGTTCAAACATCTGGTTTGAAAAAGAAGCGAAGGATCTTCTGCCTGAAGGATTCACCCATGAAGGAAGTCCTAATGGGAAGTTCACAAAAGAACAGGACATCATGGATGTCTGGTTTGACTCAGGTTCTTCACATCAAGCCGTACTTGAAGAAAGAGATGACCTTGAGCGTCCTGCAGACCTTTATTTAGAGGGCTCTGACCAATATCGCGGATGGTTTAACTCTTCCTTGACTACAAGTGTAGCTGTGACGGGGAAAGCTCCATATAAAGGCGTGTTAAGTCATGGATTTGCTCTTGATGGCGACGGAAGAAAAATGAGTAAATCATTAGGGAACGTAGTCGTTCCTGAAAAAGTGATGAAGCAGCTTGGAGCCGATATCCTTCGCCTTTGGGTTGCATCGGTTGATTATCAATCGGATGTTCGTGTATCAGATCCGATCTTGAAGCAAGTGGCTGAAGTGTATCGTAAAATCCGTAATACGTACCGTTTCTTATTAGGAAACCTTTCTGACTTTGATCCAAGTACCGATGCAGTATCCTTCGATCAATTAAGAGAAGTGGATCAATTCATGCTTGTGAAGCTGAATGATCTTGTGAAAAATGTGAGAAATTCATACGACAAATATGAGTTTGCAAGCATCTATCACGCGGTAAATAATTTCTGTACGTTGGATTTAAGTTCATTCTATCTAGACTTTGCGAAGGATGTTCTATATATCGAGTCAGAAAATCATTTCGAGCGTCGAGCCATTCAAACTGTGTTATATGAATCCCTGGTTGCTCTTACGAAACTGATGTCTCCAATCCTTTCTCATACAGCTGATGAAGTGTGGGCATATATCCCTGGAGTAGAGGGAGAAAGTGTTCAACTGACTGATATGCCTGAAGTGCAAGAGTTGAAAAATGCTGATGAGTTGAAGAAGAAATGGAATGCATTCCTGGAGCTAAGAGATGATGTGTTAAAGGGACTCGAAGAAGCTCGTAATCAGAAGATGATCGGGAAATCATTAACGGCTAAAGTGACCCTGTACGTGAATGATGAAACGAAAGCTTTACTCGGTTCCATTAAGGAAGACTTAAAACAATTGTTCATCGTGTCCGCCTTTGAAATCGGTGGAGCAGTGAACGCTGCACCAGAACATGCATTAAGTCTTGGTGAAAACAATATTGTCGTCGAAAAAGCCGAAGGTGAAACATGTGACCGCTGTTGGGTTGTCACAACCACAGTAGGCGAGGATAAGGATCATCCTACGCTTTGCACACGCTGTGCATCAGTAGTGAAAGAAAGCTATTCTCACCTGTCATAATACCAAAAGGCTGACCCGCATTTTATGTGAGTCAGCCTTTTTTATTTGTCTTTTTCTAATTCCAAAATTGCTATAACTTGCAACACAATTTTCAGGTGTGTTTCCCCCATACTATAAATGGAGGGATCAAAGATGACATATGACCGATACACATCCATTGTTCAAGAGCTGGCAACATCCTTGCAAGAGCTAGAGGCAAGTAGATCTCAACATCCTTTAATTCAGCAATATATTGATGATGAAATTACCGAAGTGAAACAAGCCTTAAATCGTGTTAGAGATAATCAATACGGCTATTGTGAAATGAGCGGAGAGGAAATCCCCTTTGATTTCATAAAGATGAACCCGACCTGCACAACGCTTCATGGTGCATTGGAATGGAGACGATTTGGAAAGATTTCATCTTATTCCTGAGAAATTAAGCGCGGGTTTCATCGTTCTCATTTAGTTTAAGTGTCTTTATTTCCCCTTTTATGCTAAAATGCAAAGGTAATCATTTTACGATGTTCGGAGGTTGCCTTTGTGTTTTATTATTTATTGGCTTTGGTTGTGATTGGACTCGATCAATTAACAAAATGGTTGGTTGTGAAACGAATGACAGAAGGAGAAAGTATAAAGATTATAGACAATTTTTTATATCTTACTTCTCATCGAAATCAAGGTGCAGCATGGGGAATACTTCAAGGGCAAATGTGGTTTTTTTACATTATTACAGTAGTAGTGATTGTAGGTATCGTGTATTATATGCAAGTCCATGCAAAAGGACATTCTTTATTCAGTCTAAGTTTAGCCTTTATGCTTGGTGGAGCTATTGGAAACTTTATTGACCGTGTCTTTCGAAAAGAAGTGGTTGATTTCTTAAATACATACATCTTTTCCTATGATTTTCCGATCTTTAATATTGCCGATGCAGCATTAACCATTGGAGTAGCATTGTTACTAATTTACATGTATTTAGACGAACGAAAAGCAAAGAAGGAGAACAAAAATGGAAGTAATTCAGCACAACATACAGCAGGAAGACCAGGGAGAACGAATTGATAAAGTCGTAAGTCAGTTGAACAAGGAATGGTCCCGTTCACAGGTTCAACAATGGATAAAAGAAGGTCATGTTAAAGTGAATGGTGAGGCAGTCAAACCTAATTTTAAATGTCCTGCCGAAGCAGTCATCGAGGTTTCGATCCCGGAACCCGAAGAGCTGGATGTAGAGCCCGAAGACCTTAATCTTGACATTGCCTATGAAGATGGGGATGTCATCGTTGTAAACAAGCCAAAGGGGATGGTCGTTCACCCTGCACCTGGGCATTATTCAGGGACGATGGTGAATGGATTGATGTATCATTGTAAGGATCTGTCAGGCATTAATGGAGTTCTAAGACCGGGGATAGTCCACCGTATAGATAAGGACACTTCCGGCTTACTGATGGTGGCGAAAAATGACATGGCTCACGAGCATTTGGTAAATCAGCTTGTTCAAAAGTCCGTTACAAGAAAATATACAGCCATCGTGCATGGCCTCATTCCCCACGAATATGGCACCATTGATGCTCCGATCGGAAGAGACCCTAAAGATCGTCAAAGTATGGCTGTAGTGGATAACGGCAAACAAGCGGTGACACATTTCAGAGTGCTGGATCGCTATAAAGATTTCACATTAGTCGAATGTGAATTGGAGACGGGTCGAACGCATCAAATCCGTGTGCACATGAAGTATATCGGCTTCCCGCTTGCCGGGGATCCAAAGTATGGACCACGTAAGACATTGAGCATAGAAGGTCAGGCCCTTCATGCTGGAGTATTAGGTTTTATCCATCCTAGAACAGAAGAATATATAGAATTCCACGCGGAGTTACCGCCAGAGTTCACTAAACTTGTGAAGCATCTTGAAAATAATCGTTGACATATTTCGACTGAACCTTTATGATTTAGTTAATTGAATAAGTACCTTTAATGCGGTCCCGTGAGGCTGAGAAGGAGCATGTACCACCAAATCATTTTGGTGTGCAATCAGTTTATAATGATAAGTGTGCCCTCTCATCCATACGGTGAGAGGGATTTTTTATTTTAAAGAAACGAGGTGGCGTAAATGACTAAAAAAGCTACGGTTCTGGATCAACCCGCCATTCGAAGGGCGCTGACAAGAATAGCCCATGAAATCATCGAGCGTAACAAAGGGATTGAAGATTGTATTCTGGTTGGAATCAAAACAAGAGGTATTTACATCGCTAACCGATTAGCGGAGCGAATTCATGATATAGAAGGTGAGCAAATTCCTGTAGGGGAAATAGACATCACCCTATACCGGGATGACTTATCAAAGAAAACAGAGGATCATGAACCAGAGGTCAAAGGTTCTGACCTGCCTGTGGATATTACGAACAAGAAAGTCATCCTGGTCGACGATGTATTATTTACAGGAAGAACGGTCCGGGCAGGTTTGGACGCCTTAATGGATCTTGGACGACCAAGTCAAATCCAACTTGCTGTCCTGGTTGACCGGGGACATAGAGAATTACCGATAAGGGCAGACTTTGTCGGAAAAAATATTCCTACATCAAGCTCCGAAAAAATCATGGTTGCCTTAACAGAGGTCGATCAGGAAGACATCGTTGCAATTCACGAAAAAGAATAACGTAAGTCCTTTTAAGAGTGGTCCCGTGAGGCTGACAAAGGATGGGAATGAAGGTAGTAATAGGCCTTCTTGTACCCTCTTTGTGCCCTCTTTAGGAAAAAGAGGGTTTTTTTATGGGGAAATTTGGGTATTAGAGGAGGAAACATAAATGAATCAAAATCATCAAGTTGTGTTAGATGTAGAAGAAGTACCGAAGTTAGGAAAATGGATCACATTGAGTATACAGCATCTATTCGCCATGTTTGGGGCTACGGTATTAGTTCCATTCCTGGTAGGGTTAAGCCCCGGGGTTGCCCTTGTCTCAAGTGGATTAGGAACACTTGCTTACCTATTGATCACAAGGGGAAGAATCCCTGCATATTTAGGATCATCCTTCGCATTCATCGCACCTATCTTAGCTGCAAAGAGCTTTGGAGGTCCTGAGGCGGCCATGATGGGAAGCTTCCTTGCCGGGATCGTTTACGGAATCGTAGCATTGCTCATTTCAAAGCTGGGGCTGAAATGGCTTGTGCGGATTCTTCCGCCGATCGTTGTAGGACCTGTGATTATGGTTATTGGATTAGGACTGGCAGGAACGGCTGTTAATATGGCCATGTATGAAAATCCCGGAGCAGAAGAATTGGTTTACAGCAACACACACTTCATGGTAGCTCTTGCCACTCTGGGCATTACCGTGATCTGCTCGATATACTTTAAAGGCTTTCTCGGAATGGTGCCGATTTTAGCCGGAATCGTTGGTGGGTATACCATAGCGGCTTTTGCGGGATTAGTGAACTTTCAACAAGTGTTGGATGCTCCGCTCCTTCAAATGCCGGACTTCTTTATCCCATTCGTTGACTACACGCCAAGCTTCTCTTGGGAAATCGTGTCCATCATGGTACCTGTTGCCCTCGTAACCTTGGCAGAGCATACAGGAGACCAGATGGTTCTAAGTAAAGTAGTAGGACGAAACTTCATTGAAAAACCAGGTCTTCACCGCTCGATTCTTGGGGATGGGGTAGCAACTGTGATTGCATCCTTCCTCGGTGGACCACCTAATACGACGTATGGTGAAAACATTGGAGTATTAGCCATAACACGAGTGTTCAGTGTTTTCGTCATCGGAGGAGCCGCGGTTCTTGCCATCATGTTCGGGTTTATCGGGAAGATAACAGCCTTGATCGGGTCGATTCCATCAGCCGTCATGGGTGGGGTGTCCATCCTTCTGTTCGGAATCATCGCCTCTAGCGGCCTGCGCATGCTGATTGATAACAAAGTAGACTTAGGAAACAAGCGGAACCTGGTGATTTCCTCAGTGATCCTGGTGATCGGGGTAGGAGGGGCATTCGTGAAGGTCAACGAGCAGGTATCCTTATCCGGAATGGCTCTTGCAGCGATTGTCGGAGTTCTCCTTAACCTTGTCTTACCAGGCAGAGAAGAAAGCGAAGGGGAAAACAACTTATTCGAAGAAGAAAATGCTAAGCATGATGTTGCATAGAAGCACCTTTTAACATGGTCCAGAGAGTCTAAGAAGGGTGAATTTGAACAAGACAGGCACGTGGGAATTTTCGCACTGTCCCTGTTGGTATGTTCAAAAACACCCTGTCAGAAAGTTGGCAGGGTGTTTTTTTGAAAGAAGAGAAGAAAGGGTTGTCCCATGATGAAGAACTTGTTGACAATGAATGATTTATCGAAAAAGGAAATCATTGAAATATTAGATGCAGCTGAACGCTTTAAAGGGGGAGAAACGTGGAAGGAAGGCTCCAATAAATATGTCGCCAATCTTTTCTTCGAGGCAAGTACACGTACGAAATGCAGTTTTGAAATGGCGGAAAGGAAACTTGGGATCGAGGTCATTCCATTTGAAGCCCAGACCTCAAGTGTTCAAAAGGGAGAAAGCTTGTACGACACGGTGAAAACATTAGAAAGCATCGGGGTCGAAACCGTAGTCATCCGGCACTCCCTTGAACGGTATTTCGATGAACTGGCACCACTTAACATAAGCGTCATCAACGGAGGCGATGGATGTGGTAATCATCCTACCCAATGCCTTTTGGACCTGCTGACCATTCGTCAGGAATTTGGAGGGTTTGAAGGATTGAAGGTATCGATCATTGGTGACATCGCCCATAGCCGGGTGGCAAGATCCAATGCAGAAGCGTTAACAAAGCTGGGAGCAGAAGTGATGTTCTCTGGACCAAAGGAATGGTTCCCATCAAAGGATCGACATCAATATAGGCCGATAGATGAATGTATATCAGATTCCGATGTGGTCATGTTACTGAGAATTCAACATGAACGACACGATAGTACATCAAGCTTAACGAAAGAGGAATATCATGAAAGCTTTGGCTTGACGGAAAATCGAAAAGCACGAATGAAACCAACCGGTATCATTCTTCATCCTGCACCGGTCAATCGTGGAGTTGAAATGGCAGATTCATTGGTGGAATGTGATCAATCAAGAATCTTTAAGCAGATGGAAAATGGAGTATTCATCAGAATGGCTGTTTTAAAGAGAGCACTTGAAATCAACTAACTAGGGGGAATTTGAAATGAATTGGTTAATCCGAAATGCACGTATTCTAGCAAAGAATGGTGATCTTGAGATAGTGGATGTGAAGGTGGAGAATCAGAAAATCATCGAGATGGGAACAGACCTCAAACGTACCGACCACCAGGAATTTCAAGCAGATGGATTATTGATTTCCCCAGGATTTGTTGATCTTCATGTCCATTTAAGGGAACCGGGGGGCGAACACAAAGAAACGATCGAAACGGGCACAAAAGCTGCTGCGAAGGGTGGTTTCACGACCATCGCTGCAATGCCTAATACAAGACCCGTACCTGACTCAGTAGAAAATCTGCAAGCCCTTAACCAGAAAATCTCTGAAACAGCCAGTGTCCGCGTTTTACCGTATGCCGCCATCACAGAGAGACAAATGGGGAAAACGCTTAATGACTTACCTGCCTTAAAGGGAAATGGGGCATTTGCATTCACAGATGACGGGGTAGGGGTGCAATCGGCAGGGATGATGTTTGAAGCCATGAAGAAGGCAGCCGGCATCAATGCATCCATAGTGGCCCACTGTGAAGAGAATACCTTGATTTATGGAGGAGCGGTCCATGATGGATCATTCTCCAAAGAGCATAACCTGAATGGAATACCTTCCATCTGTGAAGCCGTACATATATCCCGGGATGTGCTGCTGGCAGAAGCAGCAGGCGTACATTATCACGTATGTCATATATCAACGAAAGAGTCGGTAAGAGTGGTACGCGATGCTAAAAAGGCCGGGATCAATGTGACAGCTGAAGTAACACCACACCATCTTCTCTTATGCGAAGAAGATATTCCGGGACTTGATCCGAATTTCAAAATGAACCCGCCTCTTAGAAGCAAAGAAGATCAGCGAGCGTTAATAGAAGGGTTGCTAGATGGCACCATCGACTTTATCGCGACGGATCATGCACCTCATACAGAAGCAGAGAAATCAGAAGGGATGCAGCTTGCTCCTTTCGGAATTGTTGGATTGGAAACAGCCTTTCCGTTACTCTACACACACTTTGTAGAAAAGGGAATCTTCACATTAAAGCAGCTAGTTGATTGGATGACGATTAAACCAAGCACAGCCTTTAATCTTCCGTTTGGACTACTAGAAGTAGGAGGAGAAGCTGATTTTACGCTTATAGATTTAAATGAAAAAAAAGGGATTGACCCAGCTGAATTTTTATCAAAAGGAAAAAACACTCCATTTAAAGAATGGGAGTGCAGAGGCTTTCCGAAAGCTACTTTTTATCAGGGATCTCTTGTATGGAATGAAGGAGGAAACAAACAATGAAAAGACAACTCATTTTAGACGATGGAACGGTATTCGTAGGAGAAGGCTTTGGAGCGAACAAAGAAACGATTGGAGAAGTGGTTTTCAACACAAGTATGACAGGATATCAGGAAATTCTATCTGACCCATCTTACTGTGGACAGCTTGTCACTTTAACCTATCCTCTCGTAGGGAACTATGGAATCAATCGCGACGATTTTGAGTCCATCACTCCGGCAATCAAAGCGTTCATTGTGAGAGAAGTAGCAGATTTTCCTTCTAACTGGAGAAATGAATCAACATTGGATGAATTATTAAAAGTAAAAGAAATTCCAGGAATTTCAGATATCGATACAAGAAAATTAACAAGGATCATCAGACAGCATGGGGCAATGAAAGGCATCATTTGTTCAGCCGAGTTGGATCCAAAAGAAATGCTTGAAAAATTACATGATACTGCTCTAAGAACAGATCAAGTCATGCAGGTTTCGACGAAAACAGCATATGCCAGTCCGGGAAGAGGCTATCGTGTCGTGTTAATGGATTTTGGGATGAAGCACGGAATCCTGAGAGAATTAAACAAGCGTGATTGTGACGTGATTGTTGTTCCTTACCATACATCAGCGGAAGAGATTCGTCGCTTGCAGCCTGACGGGATCATGCTCTCAAATGGGCCGGGGGATCCGAAAGATGTACCGGAAGCGATAGAAACGATTAAAGAGCTCCTGGGAGAAATCCCACTCTTCGGAATTTGTTTAGGGCATCAATTATTTGCTCTCGCGTGTGGAGGGGACTCCTTCAAAATGAAATTTGGGCACAGAGGAGGCAACCATCCAGTAAAAGACTTGAAAACTGGAAAAGTGGCACTGACCTCCCAGAACCACGGCTATGCTGTAGATGAAAAGTCATTGTCAGGAACAAGACTTCAAGTTACTCACATGGCCATCAATGATGGAACAGTAGAAGGTCTAAAGCATTTAGACTTCCCTGCCTTCACGGTTCAGTATCACCCGGAAGCATCTCCTGGACCGGAGGATTCAAATTACTTATTCGATGATTTCTTACAACTAATGAAAGAAGAGAAAAGAAAGGAGCTTCAACATGCCTAAACGTACAGACATTAAAAGCATCTTAGTTATCGGGAGCGGACCCATCATCATAGGACAGGCGGCAGAATTCGATTACGCGGGGACTCAAGCGTGTATCGCCTTAAAAGAAGAAGGCTACCGTGTCATCCTCGTAAATTCAAACCCTGCTACGATTATGACCGACGCTGAAATGGCTGATAAAGTGTATATCGAACCACTGACACTGGAGTTTGTCAGTAGAATCATTCGTAAGGAACGTCCGGATGCGGTTCTTCCTACATTAGGTGGTCAAACGGGATTGAACCTGGCTGTTGAACTCGCTAAATCAGGAGTTTTAGAAGAGTGTGGAGTGGAAATTCTCGGAACGAAGCTTTCGGCAATCGAGAAGGCAGAAGATCGTGACTTATTTAGAAATTTGATGAATGAACTCGGAGAGCCTGTTCCAGAGAGCGATATCATCCGAACGGTGGATGAAGCGTTTCATTTCGTAGAAAGCGTCGGCTTTCCAGTAATCGTAAGACCTGCCTACACACTGGGCGGAACCGGCGGAGGGATCTGTCACAATGAAGAAGAATTAATCGAAATTGTAACCTCAGGCCTAAAGTACAGCCCGGTAACTCAATGTCTACTGGAAAAAAGTATCGCAGGTTTTAAAGAGATAGAATACGAGGTTATGAGAGATGCAGCCGATAACTCCATCGTAGTGTGTAATATGGAGAACATCGACCCCGTGGGAATCCATACGGGAGATTCAATCGTCGTAGCTCCAAGTCAAACCCTAAGTGACCGGGAGTATCAAATGCTCCGTAATACAAGCTTAAAGATCATCCGGGCATTAGGAATTGAAGGGGGCTGTAACGTCCAGCTCGCCCTTGATCCGGACAGCTTCCAGTATTACATCATCGAAGTGAATCCAAGGGTGAGCCGTTCCTCAGCACTTGCATCAAAAGCAACGGGATACCCAATTGCGAAGCTTGCAGCAAAAATTGCGGTAGGACTGACCCTGGATGAAATGATGAATCCTGTAACAGGTAAGACATATGCTGCATTCGAACCTGCACTGGACTATGTGGTAACGAAAATCCCAAGATGGCCGTTTGATAAATTTGAAGCTGCCAAGCGTAACCTCGGTACGCAAATGAAAGCAACCGGTGAAGTCATGGCGATTGGCCGAACGTTCGAAGAGTCACTTCTTAAAGCGATACGTTCCCTCGAAAGCAATACGTATCATATGGAGTTAAGTGATGCTGAACAATTTACAGACCAGTGGATCGAGAAGAGAATCCGCAAAGCAGGAGACGAACGACTCTTCTATATCGGGGAAGCACTTCGTAGAGGAGTGACGATTGAAACCATTCATGATTGGAGCAAAATCGATCTTTTCTTCCTGTATAAAATGAATAGAATCGTAAAATTCGAAAAGGAATTAACCTTACATCCCTTCAATCTTGAGCTGGGTCAAAAAGCAAAGCGAATGGGCTTTTCAGACATCACCCTTGCGAAGCTATGGAATAGTACGGAAGCAGAATTGTATAGCTGGAGAAAAGAAAATGAATTAACACCTGTCTATAAAATGGTAGATACATGTGCGGCTGAGTTTGAATCAGAAACTCCTTATTTCTATGGAACCTATGAGGATGAGAATGAATCCAAGGTCACATCAAGGGAGAGTGTCATCGTTCTTGGGTCAGGACCGATCAGGATCGGTCAGGGAGTAGAATTTGATTACGCGACCGTTCACTCTGTCTGGGCCATTAAAGAAGCAGGTTATGAAGCAATCATCGTGAATAACAATCCAGAAACGGTTTCGACTGACTTCAGTATCTCGGATAAGTTATACTTTGAACCTCTTACGGTAGAAGATGTCATGCACATCATCGATCTTGAAAAGCCTAAGGGAGTTGTCGTGCAGTTTGGTGGTCAAACCGCGATCAATCTGGCAGATGAGCTGGTGAGAAGAGGAGTCACGATTCTCGGTACATCCCTTGAAGATTTAGATCGTGCAGAAAACCGGGATAAATTCGAACACACTTTGAATGAACTAGGCATTCCTCAACCTGAAGGTAAGACAGCGGTATCTGTAGAAGGAGCCCTTTCCATTGCTGATAACATCGGATACCCTGTGCTGGTCAGACCGTCTTATGTCCTTGGTGGAAGAGCGATGGAAATTGTTTACCGTGAAGAAGAGCTTCTTCAATACATGAAGAACGCAGTAAAGATCAACCCGCAACATCCGGTTTTAATCGACCGCTACCTGATCGGGAAAGAAATTGAAGTGGATGCCATTTCAGACGGAGAAGATGTAGTCATACCTGGAATCATGGAGCATATCGAACGGGCTGGAGTTCACTCTGGAGATTCCATCGCGGTGTATCCTCCCCAACAATTGACACGGGAACAGAAACAAACCATTGTCGATTACACGACTCGACTCGCAAAAGGCCTAAACATTGTTGGGTTACTGAATATCCAGTATGTCATCTCGAAAGGCGAAGTATTTGTTCTGGAAGTGAATCCACGCTCCAGCCGTACAGTGCCATTCATCAGTAAAATCACGAATGTACCGATGGCGAATATTGCAACCAAGTCCATCCTTGGGATATCCCTGAAGGATCAAGGATATGAATCAGGATTAATACCTGAAAAACATGGTGTATATGTGAAGGTTCCTGTGTTCTCCTTTGCCAAGTTAAGACGGGTGGACATCACTTTAGGGCCTGAAATGAAATCAACAGGTGAAGTGATGGGGAAAGACCTTACACTTGAGAAAGCCCTCTACAAAGGAATGGTTGCAGCAGGAATGCAAATGAAAGAATATGGATCTGTACTCATGACCGTAGCAGATAAAGACAAAGACGAAGCGGTTCTCCTGGCGCAACGCTTTATCGATATCGGTTACCAAATCCTTGCAACAAAAGGTACGGCCGAGCATCTGTCAAAAGCCAATATTGCCGTACGCGAAGTGGATAAGATCGGATCCAGCGGACCAACCCTGTTGGATATCATCCAAAGTGGAGAAACACAGCTGGTCATCAATACCTTGACAAAAGGAAAACAACCTGCCCGGGACGGATTCAGAATTCGCAGGGAATCCGTAGAGAACGGTATCCCATGTCTTACCTCCCTGGACACAGCAGAAGCCATCCTGAGAGTGATTGAATCCATGACATTCTCAGCAGAGGCGCTTCCATCACAGCCGAAAACGAGAGAGGCGATTTTTCAATGATCGTAAATGAAAAGATGGTGGTGCTTTCTCATGAAAAAATCGCTGAAAACATCTTTGAATTAGTTCTACAAGGGGAATTGGTGAGGGAGATCAAGGCTCCTGGCCAATTTGTCCATATTAAAGTGGGAACAGGAATCGACCCTTTACTGAGGAGGCCGATTTCCATCGCCTCCCATAATCACGAAGAACTCACCATGACATTGATCTACCGAGCTGAAGGAAAAGGGACAACACTTCTTTCTCAAGCTAAAAATAGTGAAATAATAGATGTTTTAGGGCCTCTTGGAAATGGGTTCTCAGTGGAAAGTGACAGTAAGACCGCGTTGTTAGTAGGTGGAGGAATTGGAGTTCCTCCCCTTTACGGTCTTTCTAAAATGCTGGTGGAAAATGGCTGGACAGTGAAGCACATCCTCGGTTTTCAAACTGAATCCGTGAGTTTTTATGAAGACAGGTTCAGAGAATTGGGTGATACCTTTGTCGCCACAGTGGATGGAACCCTCGGAACTACGGGGTTTGTGACAGATGTTATTCGGGAAAAAGCACCGGCCTTTGACGTGTTTTATTCCTGTGGTCCTACACCGATGCTGAAAGCCCTTCAAACCCAATTGAGTGATAGACGCGGATTCATTTCTTTAGAAGAGCGCATGGGATGTGGAATTGGTGCTTGCTTCGCTTGTGTTTGCCACAAACAGGATGATCCACAAGGATCAAGCTACGTTAAGGTTTGCAGTGACGGACCTGTATTTCCAGTAGGGGTGGTGCTTTTATGAAATCATTACAAATCGAATTACCTGGATTATCATTGAGAAACCCGGTCATGCCGGCATCAGGCTGCTTTGGCTTCGGTCGCGAATACAGTCAGTTCTATGATTTAAGCGAGCTAGGGGCGATTATGATCAAAGCGACTACGGAAGAAGCGCGCTTTGGAAATCCGACTCCCCGGGTTGCAGAAACGAATGCAGGTATGCTGAACGCGATCGGGTTACAAAATCCCGGACTCACAGGTGTGATGGAAAACGAACTTCCTTGGCTTTCCCAGTACGATGTACCGATCATCGCTAATGTGGCGGGGTCTCAGATGGAGGATTATGTGGAGGTGGCAAGAGTCATCTCAACGGCAGAAAATGTTAAGGCCCTAGAATTGAATATCTCCTGTCCAAATGTAAAGACAGGGGGGATAGCCTTTGGTACCATTCCCGAAGTGGCAAAAGAATTGACCGAGAGAGTAAAAGAAGTCTCGCAGGTCCCACTTTATGTAAAGTTATCACCGAATGTCTCCAATATTGTCGAAATGGCTAAGGCTGTTGAAGCAGGGGGAGCAGACGGTCTTACGATGATCAATACACTCCTCGGGATGAGACTGGATAGGAAGACTGGAAAACCGATCCTGGCAAATAAAACCGGGGGACTATCCGGACCAGCCATTAAACCGGTCGCGATCCGCATGATTTATGAAGTAAGTCAACAGGTGGATCTTCCGATTATCGGAATGGGAGGCATACAAACTGCTGAAGATGTGATTGAATATTTTTACGCTGGGGCTAGTGCCATCGCCGTCGGGACAGCAAATTTCGTGGATCCATTCGTGTGTCAGCGTATTATAAATGATTTACCACCAATACTTGATGAACTGGGAGTGGACCATATATCCCAATTGACCGGAAGGAGCTGGGGGAAGCATGAATCAAAAGCCGTTTATAGCTCTTGATTTCCCAACGTGGGAGAAGACATCAATCTTCTTAGATCAATTTTCAGAGAGTTTAAATGTAAAAGTCGGTATGGAGCTATACCTTCAAAATGGACCGGTCATCATCGAAAAGATTTTAAATAAAAATCATCGTATTTTCCTGGACTTAAAGCTACATGACATTCCCAATACAGTTTACGGGGCTATGAAGGGACTTGCCGGGTTCGACCTGGACCTGATCAATGTGCATGCTGCAGGTGGCGGTATGATGATGGAAAAGGCGTTAGAAGGTTTACATGCCGGCACACCTGCTAATCATTCACGCACGACATTGATTGCCGTCACTCAGTTAACATCAACAACGGAAGAACAAATGCAGGAAGAGCAACTAATACCTAAAACGATCAATGAGTCTGTCTTAAATTATGCCAAACTGGCAAAAGTGGCGGGTCTTGATGGAGTGGTATGTTCTCCCCACGAATCCTCTCTGATAAAAGAACATTGTGGTGTAGATTTTATTCGTGTCACTCCGGGAATCAGGTTGGCAGATGATCAAAAAGGAGACCAAAAAAGAGTCACCACACCACGTATAGCAAAAGAAATGGGGTCTTCCTATATTGTCGTGGGAAGAAGTATTACTGGAGCAAGTAACCCGGTTGAAGCATATGAACGAATCGTACATGAATGGGAGGGACTCTGAATGAAACAGGAAATCGCCAAAAAACTATTAGACATCGAAGCCGTATTTTTAAACCCGTCGGAGCCATTTACATGGTCATCGGGAATAAAGTCCCCAATCTATTGTGATAATCGACTGACCTTATCTTACCCTGTAGTACGGGATGAAATCTCTACGGGTCTTGTTGAGATTATTAAAGAGCAGTTCCCGGATGTGGAAGTCATTGCAGGAACGGCAACAGCCGGAATTCCCCATGCTGCATGGGTAAGTGAAAAACTAAACCTGCCCATGTGTTATGTTCGCTCGAAAGCAAAAGCTCACGGAAAAGGAAAGCAGATTGAAGGGAAAGCTGCTCCTGGTCAAAAGGTGGTCGTGGTTGAAGACCTCATCTCGACAGGCGGCAGCTGTATCACGGCTGTAAAAGCCTTAAGAGAAGCGGGCTGTGACGTATTAGGGGTGGCTGCCATTTTCACCTACGAGTTAGAAAAAGGGAAAAGCATGCTGCAAGAACACGATATTATGGCGTATGCTCTATCCGATTACTCAAGCTTATTGGATGTAGCGCTTCAAAACTCGATCATTCGGGAAGAAGAACTGGAACAATTGAAGCTTTGGAGTGAAAATCCGGAGAAATGGGGCAGTTAAGGTCGAAAGCAACTCTTTAGTGAGTTGCTTTTCGTTTTTTATCGGGGTAAAACAAAAGCACTCCCACCCAAAGCCATTTCAGACTGAGTGAAAGTGCTTCATTATTAAATATCAATTCTTCAACGAACGGACCAAATCCAAATCAGGTGTCACATATACCGTTTGCTGTCCTTCATAAATGACAAAGCCCGGCTTGGCTCCTTTTGGTTTCTTTACCTGTTTGACTTCAGTGAAATCAACTGGCACGGAGCTTGATTCGCGTGCTTTACTAAAGTAAGCGGCAATTTTAGCTGCTTCCTTGATTGTTTGTTCAGAAGGATTCTGACTCTTGATTACAACGTGAGAGCCTGGAATATCTTTCGTATGAAGCCATATCTCTTCTTTCCCTGCAACTCTGTTGGTTAAATAATCATTTTGTTTGTTGTTTTTTCCGACCAATATTTGTGTGCCATCGCTGGAAGTGTAGGTTTCCAGAACTGGTTTTACATTGGCCTTTTTCTTTTTCATTTGCTTACGGACCCTCAGGTAGCCTTCTTCTTCCAGTTCTTCTCTGATTTCTTCAACGTCTTTTGTTGATGCCGATTCTAATTGTTGAAGTAATTGTTCTAAGTAGACAATCTCTTCGTCGGCTTTTTCAATTTGTTCATGAACGATTTTCACTGCATTCTTTGCTTTTTGATAGCGTGAAAAATAGTTTTGGGCATTTTTTGATGGGGATTTTTGCGGGTTGAGGGGGATCATAATACTTTCCCCGTTTTCATCATAATAATTTACCACGCTAACCTCAGTCATTCCTCGTTCTACCGCATATAAATTGGAAGTAAGGAGTTCACCAAGCAATTGATAACGATCCGCCTGCTGGGCATCCTCCAACGTTTTCTTTAATTTTTCAATTTTATTTACATTTTTATCCCGTTCGTTTCGGATGAATCGTTCCAAGTCGTTTCCTTGTTGCTTCACCCGGTCTCTTGCTGCCTTCTGATAGAAGAACCGGTCCAATAATTCACTTAACGAAGGAAACGTTTGTTTTTCCCCTTGCAAATGTTCCAGGTCCAGCCAGTAAAACGTTTCTTTCTCTCCGCTAATGAGGGTTGGTGTGGAGTCATTCGATTTTGCATGCTGAATCAATTTTATGAATGATTCAGCAATCGTAGACTGGTTACCGATTCCTGCACGGTGAACAACTTCTTTTGCATAAAGAGGTGAAATACCTGCAAAAGCTTGGACAATCTGCTTATCCAGTTTGCCGGAGTTAAAGTCCAGTGCTCTCAGAACGTCTTCACTGGTAGCAATAAGTGGATTTTTTTTATCTTGTTGTGGTGGTAAAACATACGTATGACCAGGCAAAACAGTACGGTGTGTATTCATACTTGGTGATATATGCTTGATGCTATCCAGAATCATATTTCGTTCTTTATCAACCAGAATGATGTTACTATGGCGGCCCATTACTTCGATGATCAATTGCTTGTATGATATATCGCCGATTTCATTTCTGCCTTTCACTTCAATTATTATCATCCGATCCAATTCAACCTGTTTGATCCCCTCTACAATATACCCTTCCAGATGCTTTCGCAGGAGCATACAGAACATGGGAGGGACAGAAGGATTTTCATAGTTTTCATTTGTGATTTGTACCCTTGAATAACTGGGGTGGGCGGATAATAGAACTTTGTGATTCTTTCCATTCGCCCGGATGATCATGATGATTTCATTTTTATAAGGTTGATGTATTTTGTTGATGCGTCCGTGCAATAAATTCTCGTTCAATTCTTTCGTCATGCTTCTAGTAAATAATCCATCAAATGACATATATAACATCCTTTGCTTTAAACGATTTCGGTGTATTTTAAATCTACCGGGCTTGATCTTGGTCTCTGTGTATCAAATGTAACCGATTTTACCCCTCTCACAGGTAAAATGCAAAACATACGTAAATCATATCATTTTTTAGGACGAGTCTGAATAAGAATGCTATGAGAAGGACAACTTTTCGTATCGTAGGAGGAGAGTGACATGGTTGCATGAAATTTCATGAGATGAGACAAGAGGACATAGAGCAGTCATTAAATACCAATTATCAAGAGGGTCTTTCAACAGATGACGTAGCAAACAGACGGAAGCAATTTGGGTACAATCAATTGGAGGAAGCTGAGAAGCAGTCAGCTTTGTTATTATTTTTCAGTCAATTTAAGGACTTTATGGTTCTTGTGTTATTGGCAGCCACACTCATTTCAGGATTACTGGGAGAATACATCGATGCGATTGCCATCATAGCCATTGTGTTAATAAACGGTTTTTTAGGTTTTTTTCAAGAGCGTAAAGCAGAGAGATCCCTGCATGCTTTAAAGGAACTTTCAGCACCTCAGGTTTCGGTGTTGAGAGATGGCAAGTGGATGAAAGTTGTTTCGAAAGAGGTCATTATCGGTGATATCATCCGCTTTGGAAGCGGGGATCGGATAGGGGCAGATGTGCGCCTCATTGAAACGAACAATCTGGAAATAGAGGAATCTGCTTTAACAGGGGAATCTGTACCTGTTACAAAATCGACGAACCCTGTCATTGGTGAAAACATGAGTCTTGGAGACTTAGAGAATATGGCTTTTATGGGGACGATGGTCACTAGGGGTAATGGTATTGGTGTGGTGACTTCGATCGGAATGAAGACAGCCATGGGACAAATCGCTGATATGATTCAAAAAGCTGAAACGATGATAACCCCACTTCAAAGAAAACTTGAAGAATTAGGAAAGATACTGATTTCCGTTGCCCTCGTGTTAACGGCATTGGTCGTAGGAATCGGTGTGATCCAAGGTCACGATATGTACACTATGTTCTTAGCTGGGGTTTCTTTGGCAGTTGCGGCCATTCCAGAAGGCTTACCTGCCATTGTAACCGTTGCCCTTTCCCTCGGCGTTCAGCGAATGATCAAGAAGAAAGCGATCGTCCGAAAGCTGCCCGCTGTTGAAACATTAGGCTGTGCATCGGTTATTTGCTCAGATAAAACAGGAACTTTGACTCAAAACAAAATGACGGTGACACATCTCTGGAGTGGGGGCAGAACGTGGACGGTAACGGGAACCGGGTATGAACCTGATGGGCAATTTTACAGCGGAGACCAGAGGGTCACTCCTCACAGTGAAAATGCTCTTCAACAATTATTAACCTTTGGTATGCTATGCAACCATGCGGAACTCGTAACACGTGAAGAAAACTTTGTAGTTGACGGGGATCCTACAGAAGGGGCTCTTCTAGTGGCGGGGTTGAAAGCTGGATTGAGCCGGGAATCTTTGCAGAAGAAATTTACGATAGTAAAAGAATTCCCCTTTGATTCTACTAGAAAGATGATGAGTATCATCGTTGTCGACCAAAACGGGAAACACTTCTCTGTAACGAAAGGTGCTCCCGACGTTTTAGTCGGAAAAAGCGAATCCATCTTGTGGGAAGGAAGGCTTCAATATAAATCAGCTGAAATAACCCAAAAAGTAGAAGAGGCAATCAGTGAAATGTCGTCCAATGCTCTTCGAAACATTGCGATTGCTTATAAACCCCTCAATGAAAGATCCATCGAAGGGATTGAAGAAAATGACATTGAAGAAGGGGTGACCTTCATTGGCTTACAAGGTATGATTGATCCTCCCAGACCTGAAGTGAAACAGGCAGTGAAAGAGTGTCGCGCAGCCGGTATTAAGACGGTGATGATTACTGGGGATCATATCTTAACGGCTAAAGCGATTGCCAAACAACTGGGAATCTTAAAAAACAAAGATCGCGTTCTGGATGGAAAAGCGTTGAATCAAATGGAAGTACATGAACTGGAAGAAATCGTGGAAGAGGTTTCGGTTTTTGCACGTGTTTCTCCTGAGCATAAATTAAAAATCGTCAAAGCCCTGCAAAACCGGGGACATGTGGTGGCGATGACCGGGGATGGAGTAAATGACGCTCCGGCCATAAAATCTTCGGATATTGGCGTAGCCATGGGAATTACCGGGACAGATGTAGCCAAGGAATCTTCCTCACTTGTCCTGTTGGATGATAACTTTGCAACGATTAAATCAGCAATCCAGGAAGGCAGAAACATCTATGAAAACATCAGAAAGTTTATTCGTTACCTGCTGGCATCGAATGTGGGGGAAATACTCGTCATGCTATTTGCCATGATCCTGGCCCTTCCACTTCCATTGGTGCCGATTCAGATTCTTTGGGTGAACCTTGTGACAGATGGACTTCCTGCCATGGCACTTGGTCTCGATAAGCCGGAAGATGATGTCATGAAGAGAAAACCAAGGCACCCAAAAGAAGGCGTGTTTGCCAGAGGATTAGGCTGGAAGGTAGTTTCAAGGGGCTTCTTAATCGGAGGTGTCACTCTACTTGCCTTCATGTTGTCGTATAAGACTCACCCCGATCACTTGGCGTATGCCCAAACCGTTGCCTTTGCTACATTGGTTATGGCGCAGCTCATTCATGTGTTTGACTGTCGAAGTGAAGTTTCTGTATTTTCAAGAAATCCCTTCGGAAACATGTATCTTGTGTGGTCCGTGCTATCTTCACTCGTATTGATGCTTCTCGTGATATACATCCCATCCTTGCAACCGATCTTCCATACAGTACCGATCGTGTTAAAGGACTGGTTCTTGATCATTGGTTTAAGCTCGGTTCCGACGTTTTTACTGGCAGGGTCATTTTTTGCAAGAAAAAAACAGTGAAATGTGGTATAATCCAAAAGGTAATAGAGAATAGCCTCTATTACCTTTTTTATATAGTGCTTAGTGCAAGCATGAAATCAGTTGATCTACATACGAATATCGTCAAAAGATTGGATGTGATCGTAATGGTTGTCAGTATGACAGGCTTTGGAAGAAGCAAAGTAGACTCTGAACAACATAATGTAACGGTTGAAATGAAATCCGTTAATCACAGGTTTAGTGAATGTTTCATAAGGATGCCCCGACAATTAATGAAACTTGAGGATAAAATTAAAAAACAAGTATCCCAGTCCGTTAAGAGAGGGAAAGTGGATATTTTCATCACCATTACCGGTGATGGCTTAGTACATAAAAATCTACATATTGACTGGAAGCTCATTCAAGATTATTATCAGTTAGTAAATAAAGTGAAAGAAACCTTCTCCCTAAAAGATGAATTGCAATTATCCCACCTCTTAAACCGGGAAGAATTTGTAATGATCGAAGAAATGGAAGAGGAAAACGAAGAGCTTGAGCAGTTGGTGTTAAAAGCTGTAGAACAAGCGGCGAATGACCTTAGACAAATGCGTGAAAAAGAAGGAGAACTCCTCAGGAAAGATTTTCTCACTCATCTCAATCATTTTGAGACCAAAATCGGTGAACTTACCGATCATGCCCCTGACGTTATCAATCAGTATAGAGAACGTTTAAGAAAAAGGATTCTTGAATACAATGAAACTTCCTTCGATGAAAGTCGTTTGCTTACTGAGGTTGCCATCTTTGCTGATAAATCGGATATTACCGAGGAACTGACGAGATTAGAAAGTCATATTCAGTACTTTCATTCCTCATTGACCGGTGAAGGACCTGTAGGCAGGAAGCTGGATTTCATGATCCAGGAAATGAACCGGGAAGTGAACACGATTGGTTCGAAAGCAAACGATTCCTTCATTGCCACGATTGTTGTGGAATTGAAATCAACACTGGAGAAGCTAAGGGAACAAGTGCAAAATGTAGAATAAGAAGTTTAGTTTCCTGTCATTCCGGCGAAACTAAACTATTGATTAGGAGGAGCGTTATGTCGATCAAGCTCATCAATATAGGATTTGGAAATATTGTTTCAGCTAACCGGATCATCTCAATTGTAAGTCCCGAATCAGCACCGATCAAACGCCTGATTCAAGATGCAAGAGACCGGGGAACGCTTGTTGATGCTACATACGGAAGAAGAACAAGGGCGGTTATTATTACGGATAGCGATCACGTTATTCTTTCAGCTGTTCAACCCGAAACCGTTGCTCATCGTTTAACTGATAAAGAGGATATAGTAGAAGAAGGGCAGGGTAAATAAATGAAAGAAAAAGGATTGCTGATCGTTCTTTCCGGACCTTCAGGTGTAGGAAAAGGAACCGTTCGTAAAGCGATTTTTTCCCAAGAAGATACAAAGTTTGAATATTCCATCTCCATGACCACTCGGAATCCCCGGGAAGGAGAAGTGGATGGTGTAGATTATTTCTTTAAATCAAGAGAAGAGTTTGAAGTGCTTATAGAGCAAGGAAAACTGCTGGAGTATGCAGAGTTCGTTGGAAACTATTATGGTACTCCTGTTGATTACGTTCGAGAAACACTTGATGCAGGAAGAGATGTTTTTCTTGAAATTGAAGTGCAAGGTGCACAGCAGGTCAGGGATAAATTCCCTGAAGGTTTATTTATTTTCCTGGCACCCCCTAGTCTTTCTGAACTTCAGAATCGCCTCGTAACAAGAGGAACCGAAACGGATGATTTGATCCAGGGTAGAATGAATACTGCAAGAAAAGAAATTGAAATGATGAATCTGTATGATTACATCGTTGAAAATGATCAAATTGAACATGCGGTTGGTAAGATTAAATCCATTGTTCAAGCAGAACACTGTAAACGGGAAAGAGTGCAACAACGATACTTAAATATGCTGGAGGTTGAATAAATGTTAAACCCATCCATTGATTCATTAATGAAGAAGATTGATTCTAAATATTCGTTAGTCAGTATTGCTGCTAAGAGAGCAAGAAACCTGCAAGATACCGGGGATTACCGCTTGAACCAATATGAGTCTCATAAGTTCGTAGGAAAAGCCCTTGAAGAAATTCAGGCGGGTCAATTATCTATGAAAGAAAGAGATGCCAAAGCGGTTTATGCTGATGAATAAGCATCATCATGCTTAATGAAAAACTCTAGGGGGGTTGACTCGAAAGATTTCATAATCTTTCGGGACAACCCTATTTTCTTTTTCTATCAATATCCTTCATAATAAAGGAAGGATAAAGTGTAATGGGGGAAAGCTGAATGATCAAGGGGAAAAAAATACTATTATGTGTATCTGGTGGAATTGCGGTATATAAAGCGGCTGCTTTAACGAGCAAGCTGGTCCAAAGCGGTGCCGATGTGAAGGTCATTATGACAGAATCAGCACGAAAATTTGTGGCTCCACTTACTTTTCAGGCATTATCCCGTCAAGATGTATACTGGGATACCTTTGATGAAAAGGATTCGTCAAAGATTGCTCATATCGACTTAGCTGACTGGGCAGATCTTGTACTGGTTGCACCAGCCACGGCCAATATCATTGGGAAGCTCGCGAACGGAATCGCAGATGACATGATTTCAACAACCATTCTGGCAACGACAGCGAAAGTATGGATTGCCCCAGCCATGAATGTACATATGTATGATCACCCGGCGGTAAAGCGGAATATTGATACCCTTTTTGAGTTTGGCTACCGATTTGTCGAACCAAGTGAAGGGTATTTAGCTTGTGGATACGTTGGAAAAGGAAGATTAGAAGAACCTGAGAAAGTAGTGGAACTGGTTGATCGGTATTTTTCTAATCGTGATAGCAATAGGAAGATATTACAGGGGAAAAGAGTCGTTATCACTGCCGGACCGACAAGAGAAATGGTCGATCCCGTTCGTTTCTTCTCCAATCGCTCAACAGGGAAGATGGGCTACGCCCTTGCAGAGGCGGCCGTGTCTCTTGGAGCAGAGGTCGTCTTAATTTCCGGACCATCTCATTTACCCATTCCAAGGGGAATTGAATTTGTCTCCGTCACAAGTGCTGAAGACATGTACAATGCTGTTCATGAGGCGTTTCCAACAGCGGATATCGTTGTGAAGAGCGCTGCAGTCGCTGATTATCGTCCGAAAGAAACCTTCCTTGATAAGCTGAAGAAAAAGGATGGGAATCTAGTGATTGAATTTGAACGTACCAAGGATATATTGATGAGTCTTGGTGAACGAAAGGAACATCAATATCTAATCGGATTTGCGGCCGAAACAACAAACGTTTACGAGTATGCGAAAGCAAAGCTTGAGAAAAAGCGGGCAAATATGATTGTTGCAAATAATGTGAAAGAAACAGGTTCAGGGTTTGGAACGGACACGAACAAAGTATCGATTGTAACAATGGATGGTACCATTCGAGAGCTGCCATTATTATCTAAGGCAGAGGTAGCGAAAGAAATCTATAAAGAAGCGATCCGGCAGATAAAGAAGGGTTCCTCCCATGAACGTAGCTAGTGTCATCGTAGATGTTCCTGCCATGCAGACGGATCGAACCTACGATTATAGTATTCCGGATGAATGGAAAGGCAGCATCGTTCCCGGCATGAGAGTCATTGTTCCTTTTGGACCAAGGAAAATCCAAGGCTTTGTCATTGAACTAAAGGAAAAAGGCGAAGTCTCGAAACTGAAATCGATTGTAGAGCCGATGGACCTTGTACCGGTCCTGAATAAAGAACTGCTAACATTGGGGAACTGGCTGACAGAGAAGACCCTTTGCTTTAAAATCTCAGCATTTCAAGCGATGCTTCCAGCAGCCATGAAAGCGAAATATGAAAAATTCTTTCAACTTGAGGAAAATATGAGTCCGGTTGAACTTAACCTTTCGCTCCAACGCTTCTTTCAGAATGGAAGAGAAGTGGCCTGGAAAGCGATCGAAGAAAACGGGATGCTCCCTCTTGTTCATAAAGAGGTAAAAAAAGGTACAGTTGAAGTGATTTACAGAGTGAAAGCGAAGGGGAATAAGAAAACGGTTCGAAAACTGTATCTTAATGTACCTGAAGGTGATTTAGAGGAAGTGAAGAACAGTCTGCCTCCTCAAGCAAGTAAGCAGAAACAAATCATAGAATACATGAGTCATTCTGCTCCTGGTGGGGACGGGATACTTGCCGCAACCCTCCTTGAAGAGATGGCGACTACTTCATCTACCGTGAAATCGTTGGTCAATAAAGGAGTTCTGATTGAGAAAAACGTTGAAATGTATCGTGATCCCTTTGAAAATAGGACGTTTGAGAAGACCTCGCCGCTTTCTTTAACGTCTCAACAGGACCATGCGATTCGTCCTATACTGACCACCATAGATGAAGACAAACACCACACATTCCTTCTTTACGGAGTAACAGGAAGTGGTAAAACGGAAATTTATCTTCAATCCATTCAACGGGTCTTACAAGAAGGGAAGGAAGCAATTGTATTAGTTCCTGAAATCTCGCTGACTCCCCAAATGGTTCACAGATTCAAGGGCAGGTTCGGAAATGATGTAGCTGTCCTGCACAGCGGTTTGTCAGTTGGTGAAAAGTATGATGAATGGAGAAAGATTCAGCGGAAGGAAGTAAAAGTGGTGGTCGGTGCCCGCTCAGCTGTTTTTGCTCCTTTTGAAAATATCGGGATCATCATTATTGATGAAGAGCATGAAACAAGTTACAAGCAAGAAGAAAATCCGCGTTATCATGCCAGGGACGTGGCCATTTATAGAGGGGAATATCATCAATGTCCTGTCATTTTGGGAAGCGCAACCCCTTCTTTGGAATCCTTTGCACGAGCATCAAAAGGTGTATATGGGCTCCTCACATTGGATAAACGGATGAATGATGGCCCCCTTCCTTCCGTTGATATTGTGGATATGAGAGAGGAACTGAGGAAGGGAAACCGTTCCATGTTCTCAACTGAACTATTCGAAAAGCTTCAGGACCGAATGGAAAAGGGAGAGCAAACCGTCCTATTCCTTAATAGGAGAGGGCATTCATCATTCATCATGTGCAGAGATTGCGGCTTTGTCCTTCAATGTCCCAACTGCGACATCTCCTTAACCTATCACCGCTTTTCAAACGGCATGAAATGTCATTACTGCGGCTATGAAGAGGGAGTTCCCACTACTTGTCCTGAGTGTACGAGTGAGCATATTCGTTATTTTGGAACAGGGACTCAAAAGGTAGAGGAAGAATTGACGAAGCTTATC
This sequence comes from Rossellomorea sp. NRS-1567, assembly GCF_050467885.1. NCBI lineage: Bacteria > Bacillati > Bacillota > Bacilli > Caryophanales > Bacillaceae > Rossellomorea > Rossellomorea sp. NRS-1567. The sequence continues at coordinate 63,227 of NZ_JBITPL010000015.1, forward strand.
CCCGATGCTCGAATCATTCGGATGGATGTGGACACGACCTCCCGAAAAGGGTCCCACGAAAAGCTATTAACAGCCTTTGGAGAGGGAAGAGCAGATATTCTTCTTGGTACGCAAATGATTGCCAAGGGTCTGGATTTTCCGAATATCACTCTCGTCGGGGTCCTCAGTGCGGATACGATGCTCCATCTGCCAGACTTCAGAGCAGCAGAGAAGACGTTTCAATTACTTACCCAAGTAAGCGGACGGGCAGGCAGACACACGTTGCCGGGAGAAGTAGTGATTCAAACGTATACGCCGGAGCACTATTCAATCGAGTTAGCGTCTCATCATGATTACAACCGTTTTTATCAACAGGAAATGATGATGAGGAAAATGGGCTCCTATCCTCCCTTTTACTACATCACGATGCTCACATTAAGTCATGAAGATTTAATGAAAGTTGTGGATATTGCAGAGAAGATGACGAATTATATCCGTTCAAAGCTATCCGAAACTACGACCATTCTTGGACCTGTGGCTTCACCGATCCCCAGGATAAAGAATAGATATCGGTATCAATGTTTGATAAAATACAAGCGGGAACCAAATCTTGGGACTACGTTAAAAACAGTATTAGATCAGTACCAGCAGCAATATGCGTCTCAAGGATTAACAATCTCCATAGATGTGAACCCTTATATGATGATGTAACTATATTTTTACGGAAAAATGGAGGAGACTTATGGCAATACTTCCAATTGTAATGCACCCTGATCCAATCTTAGAAAAAGAATGTGAGAAGGTAACGGCATTTGATAAAAAATTAAAAAAATTATTGGCAAATATGTATGACACAATGCTTGAAGCGGATGGTGTCGGCCTCGCAGCTCCTCAAGTAGGAATCGACCTTCAAGTAGCAGTGGTGGATATCGGGGATGATACTGGTACGATCGAGCTAATCAATCCGGAAATCGTCGAGGCAGACGGATCTCAAACCGATCTTGAAGGGTGCCTGAGCTTCCCGGGGTTATATGGGGAAGTGACCCGTCCCTATTCCATCAGGGTCAGAACGTTTGACCGAAAAGGAAGAATGATTGAATTTCAAGCCCAAGACTTTTTAGCCAGAGCGATTCAACACGAAATTGATCATCTTCACGGTGTTCTATTTACCTCAAAGGTAGAAAAATATGTGACAGAAGAAGAATTAGAAGGGTATGAAGCTTAATGACGAAAGTAATTTTTATGGGAACGCCTGACTTCTCCGTTCCTGTTCTTCAATCTCTATTAGACGAAAACTATGATGTGATTGCGGTCGTGACACAGCCCGATCGCCCAGTGGGGAGAAAAAGGATCCTCACGCCTCCACCTGTAAAAGTAGCAGCTGAAAAGAACGGGATACCAGTGTATCAACCAGAGAAAATAAAGGATGAAGATGAGTTAAACAAAGTGCTTGCATTAGAACCTGACCTTATCGTAACGGCCGCTTTCGGACAAATTCTTCCCAACGTATTACTGGAAGCCCCTCAGTATGGATGCATCAATGTTCACGCCTCTTTACTTCCTGAACTTAGAGGGGGAGCACCCATTCATTATTCCATTCTTCAAGGAAAAGAGAAAACGGGCATCACCATCATGTATATGGTCGAAAAGCTTGATGCTGGGGACATTATCAGTCAAGTGGAAGTGGATATTGAAGAGCGTGACCATGTCGGGACCCTTCACGATAAATTAAGCGTTGCAGGTGCAGCCTTACTCATTGAAACGGTGCCCAAATTATTGGCGGGGGACATCACCCCGGTCAAGCAGGATGATTCAAAAGCGACGTTTGCACGAAACATCAAACGCGAACAAGAAAAAATTGACTGGAAGAAAAGTGGAGAAGAAATCTACAATCATATTAGAGGACTTCACCCTTGGCCGGTTGCTTACACCACATTAGAAAATTCTGTGATCAAAGTTTGGTGGGGAGAAAAAGTCGGCGGAACTTCTGCTGCACCTGGCGAAATCGTGAAGATTGAAGAGGATGGATTCGTTGTTTCAACAGGGAATTCAGTGGGAATGAAAATAACCGATTTACAGCCTTCCGGGAAAAAGAGAATGAGTGCAAAGGATTATCTGCGTGGAGCAGGTTCTCACTTAAAAGCAGGAATGATGTTAGGAGAAAATAATGAGTAAACAAAATAAAACCGTCCGTGAAGCAGCACTTGATGTCATTGAAGCGGTGGAAAAAAATCAATCGTATAGTAATTTATTACTCAATTCTGTGATTGAAAAAAATCAGCTGCCAAGTAAGGATATTGGACTATTAACGGAGCTGACATATGGAACCATTCAACGAAAAATGACGTTGGATTTCTATTTAGCTCCATTTCTTAAGGGGAAGCTGGATGAGTGGGTTCGTCATCTATTGCGTTTATCCCTCTATCAGCTTGTGTACTTAGATCGAATTCCTGACCGTGCTGTTTTCTATGAAGCTGTAGAAATTGCTAAGAAAAGAGGACATAAAGGCATTTCAGGATTGGTCAATGGGGTCTTGCGTTCAGTCCAAAGGAAAGGGCTTCCTTCCCTTGACACCATTAAAGATCCAATCGAGCGGGTGGCAATCGAAACGAGTCATCCTTATTGGCTTGTGAAGAGATGGGAAGAGCAATTTGGCCTGGAGAAAACGAAAGAAATGTGTGAAACCAATTTAACCGCACCTAAACAAACGGCACGGGTGAATACAACCAAAATCACTCGAGAAGAGCTTATCCAACTCTTGACGAACAACGGAAATGAAGTGAAAGAAAGCCCGATTGTGCCGGAAGCGATCCAGTCACTTCGAGGGAATCTGGCAAAGACGGATGAATATCGTAACGGACAATTCACCATCCAGGATGAAAGTTCCATGCTTGTCTCCTATGCATTAAAGCTAGAAAACGGGATGAAAGTGTTGGATGCATGCGCAGCACCAGGGGGGAAAACGACTCACATAGCCGAAAAACTGTCAGGGACCGGAGAAGTCCATGCATTGGACCTACATAAGCATAAGGTCAAATTAATCGATGAAAATGCCACTCGTCTTGGATTGAACAACGTAAAGACGGCAACACTTGATAGTCGAAAAGCAGGAGAGAAGTTTGAAAAAGAAAGCTTCGATCGCATTCTGGTGGATGCCCCATGTTCTGGATTAGGTGTATTAAGAAGAAAACCGGATATAAAATATGCTAAAAAAGAATCGGATCTTCTGTCACTACAAAAGATTCAGCTGGACATCCTATCAGCCGTTGCACCATTGTTAAAAAAAGATGGACTATTAGTTTATAGCACATGTACTGTGGACCAAAATGAGAATGAAGGCACTGTGTCGGCTTTCTTAAGTGATCATCCAGAATTTGAGCCTCAACCATTAGTGGATCTTCCGGATTCCATCACACCGTTTATTAAAGAAAACCAACTACAAGTATTTCCGCAGGATTTTGGCGGGGATGGGTTCTTTATATCGTGCTTTAGAAAAAAATGAGTCGAAATTGATCAAAATGTCGAAGTAAAGCAGGAAAATTCACCATAAAAGTCGTAAAAGTACAACAGCCCTTAAAGAATCTTTGATTATCCATTACTTTGTAATCATATGTTTATTTCATCAAAAATGATAAAAGCTGTAATATATTCGCTCTTTTCATTATCAACCTATTCAGCCCCCCATTCAGAACGAAGGGCAAGCTGAACGTATTTAACAAAGATAATCGAAGTGAATTCATTTTTTTGAACTAAAGATGCACCCGACTATGAGTATAAGGAGCTACTTGAAACAGGTGCAGAAGAAGAGACGAGGTGACCTAAGTGAAAACTGTTTATTTTACGGACAAAGGGAAAGTGCGTCAACTAAATGAAGATTGTGCCGGCGTATTTGTGAATCATCATGGCGATCATTTAGCTGTTGTAGCAGATGGAATGGGTGGCCACAGAGCTGGAGACGTTGCCAGCGAGCTTACCATTTCCATCTTAAAGGATTTATGGGAGAAAACAGAGAAATTTCACACCGCTGATGAAGCCGAAAATTGGTTAAAATCAACTATTAACGAAGTAAACAAAGAAGTATATACTTATTCTCAATCCAATTCGGAGTGTGAAGGAATGGGGACGACTCTCGTTGGAGCCATTTGCACCTCCTTGTTTGCAACCATTGTCAATATTGGTGACAGCAGAGGTTATATTCTGAATGAAAATGGTTTTCATCAGTTAACAGAAGACCATACACTTGTAAATGAATTAGTCAGAAGCGGTGAAATTTCAAAAGAAGATGCAGAGCATCATCCAAGGAAAAATGTGATACTTAGAGCGATAGGCACAGAAGCTTCAATTACGATGGATATTAAAACGATAATGTTTGAAGAAGAAGACGTTATTTTATTGTGTTCAGACGGTCTTTCTAATAAAGTCTCCCAAAAAGAAATGAAAGAGATATTGGTTCAGGACCACTCCCTTGAGAATAAAGGAGAGTCGCTTGTTCATTTAGCTAATGAATATGGCGGTGAAGATAATATTACCGTAGTAATTGTAGAGTTTGCCGCTGAAACGGAAAGCGGGTGATAACATGATGGAAGGAAAGCGCATCAGTGGGCGTTACAGAATCATTAAACTAATCGGTGGCGGAGGAATGGCCAACGTTTATTTAGCTCACGATGTGATTTTGGATCGTGAAGTGGCTATAAAAATGCTCCGGATCGATTTTGCCAATGAAGAGGAATTCATTAAACGATTCCAACGGGAAGCTCAATCTGCTACCAGCTTGACTCATCCGAACATTGTGAGTATATACGATGTAGGAGAAGAAGATGATCTATACTATATTGTCATGGAATATGTCCATGGCATGACCTTAAAGCAATACATACAGCAACATTCACCTGTTCATGTAGACAAAGCGATCGATATTATGAAGCAGTTAACTTTAGCTATGTCTCATGCTCATCAGAATCATATTGTACACCGTGATATTAAACCCCATAACATCCTTCTGGATGAAGAAGGAAATGTGAAGTTAACGGATTTCGGGATCGCGATGGCTCTTAGTGCCACTTCAATCACCCAGACCAATTCAGTCCTAGGATCGGTCCACTACCTTTCTCCTGAACAGGCGAGGGGCGGCATGGCTACGAAAAAATCAGATATCTATTCACTGGGAATCGTCATGTTTGAATTGTTAACGGGGAGACTGCCTTTTTCTGGGGAATCTGCGGTTTCAATCGCATTAAAGCATTTGCAATCCGAAACTCCTTCTCTAAGAAGATGGAATCCTGATATTCCTCAAAGTGTTGAGAATATCGTATTAAAGGCAACGGCTAAAGATCCATTCAGACGATATGAAAGCCTCGAGGATATGGATGACGCCTTGATGTCAGCCCTGGACCCCGATCGGATGAATGAACCTAAATTTGCCGTTCCCCTGGATGATGAGGCTACAAAGGCCATCCCGGTCATTACGGATCAGAATGCGTATTCGAATCTTGATGATACGATTGTCCACCATCAAGCGGACACCGACAAACTGCAAACGAAGCCGACCGCTCCTGTTCAAGATGGTAAGAAGAAAGGCAAGAAGAAAAACAAGAAGGTGGATCCTAAGAAAAAAGGTAAAAAGAAGTGGCCGATATTCATTATCAGTTTGTTCTTTTTGCTGATTCTTTTAGGGGTTGCTGCTATTACTTTCGTTCCTGAATTACTTGGGCCAAAAGAAATTCAGGTGCCAGATGTGACGGGCATGAATACAACTGAAGCTGTTTCAACCATTGTATCGGAATCATTTGTAGTAGGTGAAACAAAGGAACAATCAAGTGACACTATTCCTGAAGGGGAAGTGATCAAGACAAGTCCTAAGGCCGGTCGAATGGCGAATGAGGGCTCTGCCATTGACATCTATGTCAGTACAGGTAAAGAGAAAATAGATATAGAGGATTTTGTGGGCAGGGAATTTGAGGATGTATCCTCTGAACTTGCAGAAAAAGGATTCACAGTAGAGAAAGAAGAAGAGTTCGATGAAGCCGAACCTGCAGGAATCATCCTAGACCAGGATCCGTCACCTGGAGTAGAGGTCGTGGCAGAAGAAACGACAATTACATTCACAGTGAGCAAGGGAACTGAGAAGTTTGATTTGGAAAGCTTGGAAGGATTTGATCAAACTGCACTTGATAAATATGAAGCTTCGAATGGGATAAATATCATTGTACAGAGTGAAGAATTTTCTGATGAGGTTGAAGAAGGTAGGGTGATTTCTCATAAGCCGGTTGCGAGTACTCCTATTAGTAAGGGTGAGGATGTTTACGTTATCATGTCTAAGGGTCCTGAGCCACCAAAGGAAGTACCGACCAAAGAGGTTACTCTGGAAGAGCTGATACCTTACACCAAGGACAATGGTGAGCCACAAGTCGTGGATATATTTATAGAGGACAAGAATAAGAAGATCGAAGAAAGTGACGAACTCATCACAATTTATGAAGATACGACCATTACGATGAAGTTCACATTAGAAGGAACCGATGGTAAGTATCGTATTCTTGTTGATGAAAAAGAGTATAAAACAGGTACTGTCGAGTATCCTAAAGAAGAATAAATGACAATTGCCAAAGGGCTGTACCCGGGTTTTTAATGAACCTGACGGGACAGTCCTCTTGTTTTCATTTATAATGATAAAGAACCATGATACATAATATAGATGACTCATTTATTTTTATAAACATTTTGAATAGGAGGTTTCGAATGCTTGAAGGAAAAATCGTTAAAGCATTGAGTGGATTTTACTATGTGCTTTCAGAAGGAAGCGTTACACAATGTCGGGGTAGAGGTAATTTCCGAATAAATAAAATAACACCCCTGGTGGGCGACTATGTTGAATTTCAAGCGGAGAACAAAACGGATGGATACATTCTGAAGGTCTATGACCGTAAGAATGAGTTAGTACGTCCCCCGATTGCCAATGTTGATCAAGCGATACTTGTCTTCTCTGCAAGCGAACCGGATTTCAGCCCGGCTTTACTTGACCGCTTTCTTGTGTTGGTAGAGAGTAAAGAAATAGAACCGCTTATTTGTGTAACCAAGATGGACTTACTTACATCTGATCAAACAAAAAAGATTGAACGATATGTGAAGGATTACCGCTCATTCGGTTATGAAGTCCTGATGACGTCTTCAAAAACCGAGCATGGTGTAGAGGAATTAACTCCGTATTTACGTGATAAAATCTCTGTCTTTGCCGGGCAGTCCGGAGTAGGGAAATCGTCTTTGCTGAATGCCTTGAAACCTGAACTTGAATTAAAGACGGCTATGATCTCATCCCACTTAGGTCGGGGGAAACATACGACTCGTCACGTGGAACTGATTGATATTGAAGATGGGTTAGTAGCGGATACCCCCGGGTTTAGTTCATTGGAGTTTTCAGAGCTTGAAATAGAAGAGCTGCCAAAATGCTTCCCTGAAATGGTTGAAGTTTCTGAGGACTGTAAATTTAGGGGCTGCCTCCATATCAATGAGCCGAAATGTGCCGTGAAAGCTGCCGTAGAAGCAGGCGAAATCCCCACTTACCGTTATGATCACTATTTAACGTTCCACAAAGAAATAAAAGATAGAAAGCCGAGGTACTAAACATGAAAATCGCACCTTCCATTCTGTCTGCAAATTTTGCAGAGTTAGGGAATGAAATTAAAGATGTTGAAAAAGGGGGAGCCGACTATATCCATGTGGATGTGATGGATGGTCACTTCGTTCCGAACATCACATTGGGCCCAATGATCGTGAAAGCGATTCGTCCGTTAACAACGTTACCACTGGATGTTCATCTTATGATTGAAAATCCAGGTCAATATATTGAAGCCTTTGCAGATTCGGGAGCTGACTATATTACTGTCCATGTAGAAGCAGATCCCCATTTGCACAGAACGATTCAGATGATCAAAAGCAAAGGTGTAAAAGCGGGAGTCGTCCTAAATCCTGGGACTTCGGCAGAAATGATCAAGCCGATTTTGCCGGATGTCGATATGGTTCTGTTAATGACAGTGAATCCTGGATTTGGTGGACAATCGTTTATTCCATCTGTCGTTCCGAAGATCAAACAAATTCGTGAATGGGCGAATGAAGTAAACCCTGAACTTGAAATAGAAGTTGATGGAGGCATTAACCCTGAAACAGCAGCCATTTGTGCTGAAGCAGGGGCTGATGTGTTTGTAGCGGGTTCTGCCATCTACAACCGCAGCGATCGAGGGGCGGCAATTGAAGAATTAAAGAGTTCTCTAGTATAAGAGACGACAGGGCTGATCCTTTGGGGTCAGTCCATTTTTGTAGAAAAGGAGTGGAGATAATGATCATCAATATAGTTGCAGCTGGTCCAGAAAGATACATCCCTGAATTGAAGGTATACGACGGGGAATTAGTGAAGTGGATAGGGGTGGACCGTGGAGTTTATACACTGTTGGAGCAATCCATAGAACCATGGGTAGCTTTTGGGGATTTTGATTCAGTTACCGATGAAGAATGGGATCTGATTCAAGAAAAAGTCCAGGAAGTCAATCGCTATAAGCCTGAAAAGGATGAAACGGATTTGGAGCTTGCCTTGAACTGGGCGATTAATCAGAATCCTGACAAAATCAACATTTTTGGTGCGACCGGTGGACGGCTTGATCATTTCATGGGTAACCTTCAATTATTAATGACTCCGAAGCTTTTAGATAAGGATATTGAAGTAGAAATCATAGACGTGCAAAATCGATTATACCTAGCCAAATCTGGAGAACATTCAGTTGGAAAAAGCCCGGAATTACAGTATATTTCCTTCGTTCCGGTAACTCAAAGTGTCGAAGGGATCACCCTCTCAGGCTTTAAATATCCATTAAAAAACCGGAATATTTCAAGAGGTTCCACACTATGTATTAGTAATGAACTTATACAATCATCTGGTACTTTTTCCTTTTCAAATGGCATATTAATGGTGATAAGAAGCAGTGATTAAAGCTTCTAAAAACCAGGTAGAAAAGAAGACGTACTTAACTGAGACTGCTTGAATAGACTAAACTGTTGTCAAGCGAAACATTATGTTCTTTAGATTGTGGGGAGGGACTAAAAATGCGCTTTTATACAATCAAATTACCAAAATTCTTGGGTGGACTTGTGAGGGCGATGTTAGGAACGTTTAAAAAAGAATAAATGGTTTGTTGGAGGTGGCTTGAATGCCATCTTCTTTTTTTTGTTAAATTTAGTTTCCGATTAGTTCGTCTTATTCTTGTCGCCTCTGACCAAGCCGCCTCCGCTTTTCTTGGTGTAAAGTATTTTTTCTTGAAAGGTTTTAATTGTAGTATTGCATTATAGAAAGTTGTGTGATAAATTATTAAAGTATCTTTATGATAATAAGCGAAATGTGGAACTGAAATTAACTTCAGCTTCTTGTTAGTGAGGAGGGAATATATTATGGCAAAACAATGCGTAGTAACAGGCCGTAAAGCTAGCTCAGGTAACGCTCGCTCTCACGCAATGAATGCGAACAAGCGTACTTGGGGTGCAAACCTGCAAAAAGTTCGAATTCTTGTAGACGGAAAGCCTAAGAAAGTATGGGTTTCTGCAAGAGCGTTGAAATCTGGTAAAGTAGAACGCGTATAATACTTAAAATGAGAAGGCGCCTAATTTAGGCGTCTTTTTTCATTCATGCACCAATAGATTCCTTTACTCTTAGAACGCAAATGATTAATCTTTGAATAATAAGGAAAAAATAGAGGGTATACCCAACAAATAACGCTTGAGATAATAGTTTAGCTTTCAAAAACAGCATACTTATAGTAAAATGTTTTTAGCCAAGCATGTAATTAAAGGGGGAAAACATTCCATGTCCATCGAATTGAAAACGCAGTACGGACAAATTGATATTACGAATGATGTCATTGCAATGATTGCTGGAGGTGCAGCGGTGGATTGCTACGGAATTGTTGGAATGGCTTCAAAGAACCAAATTAAAGACGGTTTCACAGATATCTTACGTAAGGAAAATTTCACTCGCGGAGTGATCGTTCGTCAAGATGAAGAGGAAGTACATATTGATATGTATATTATTGTGAGTTATGGTACAAAAATTTCTGAGATTGCTCATAATGTACAATCCAAGGTTAAATATACTCTTGATAAGACCGTCGGCTTGGCGGTAGATTCAGTAAATATTTTTGTGCAGGGGGTTCGTGTCACGAACCCGTAGTGAGGAGGAAGATTCGTGTCGATTACATCTTTGGAAGGAAAACGTTTTGCTGAAATGGTGATACAAGGTGCCACCCAATTATCTGCGCATGCTCAGCTGGTTGACGCGCTGAACGTTTTTCCTGTTCCTGATGGTGATACTGGAACAAATATGAATTTATCCATGACTTCTGGTGCGAAGGAAGTTCAAAACCATATTCAAGGCCATATTGGAAATGTGGCTGCTGCTCTTTCAAAAGGGTTATTGATGGGAGCAAGAGGTAACTCAGGTGTTATCTTATCCCAATTGTTCAGAGGCTTTGGTAAAGCGATTGAAGGGAAAGAATCCTTATCAAGTGCAGAATTTGCCAATGCACTTCAAACAGGTGTGGAAACGGCTTATAAAGCGGTTATGAAACCTGTTGAAGGAACGATTCTAACGGTTGCGAAAGATGCTGCCAGAAAAGGTGTTTCTGTAGCTGAAACAGAAAATGATTTCGTGAAGCTAATGCAGGCAATCGTCGATGAGGCTCAGGCTTCGTTAAATCGTACACCTGATTTACTTCCTGTTCTAAAGGAAGTGGGAGTGGTTGATAGTGGTGGTCAAGGACTACTATTCGTTTATGAAGGATTTTTAGCTGAGCTAAAGGGAGAAAAGGTTTCAAATCATGCTTCATTACCGTCCATGAATGATCTAGTGAGTGCTGAGCACCATAAAACAGCTCAAGATTTCATGAGTACGGAGGATATTGAATTTGGCTATTGCACTGAATTCATGGTCAGATTTGAACAAGACAAACAATCATTTGATGAAGAAGATTTCCGTCAGGATTTAAGTGGATTCGGTGATTCCCTGCTTGTCATAAGTGACGATGAATTAGCTAAGGTACATATCCATTCTGAACAACCGGGTGATGTATTGACGTATGGTCATAAATACGGAAGTCTCATCAATATCAAGATCGAGAACATGAGACAGCAGCACAGTAGCATCGTTGGTGAAACAAAGCCAGTGAAAGCGCAAGCTCCTGCTGCCCCAAAAGAAGTTGACTTTGCCATAGTAACGGTTGCGATGGGTGAAGGGATTTCCGAGCTGTTCAAAAGCATCGGCGCTACCGCTGTGATCGAAGGTGGTCAAACGATGAATCCAAGTACGGAGGATATCGTGAAAGCTGTTGAAGAAGTGAATGCGAAGAAAGTCATAATCATGCCAAATAATAAAAACATTATTATGGCAGCAGATCAAGCGGCAGAAGTTCTTGAAATGGAAGTAGCTGTTGTACCAACGAAGACAGTACCTCAAGGTATGGCTGCATTACTTGCCTTTAATCCATCAGCCTCTGTTGAAGACAATAAGCAGTTCATGACTGAAGCTTCAAAGCAGGTCAAAACGGGTCAAATCACGTTCGCTGTAAGAGATACGAATATTGATGGTGTTGCGATTGCGAAAGATGACTTCATGGGAATCGCAGAAGGTAAGATTGTTATTTCTGATCATGACCGTCAAAAGTCGGCGCAAAGCTTATTAGAGAAAATGCTGGATGAAGACTCCGAAATTTTAACCATACTATATGGTGAAGATGTAACAGATGAGGACGTACATTCATTAAAAGAGTATGTAGAAGAGCATTATGAAGATGTAGAAGTGGAAGTTCATAATGGTAAACAACCACTTTACTCCTATATATTCTCAGTTGAATAAGGAATAAAGGAAGGGGGCAGCTCTAAATTGAGTTTGTCCCCTTCAATTATGTTAGAATGGTTGTATAGTTTGGATGTTAAGTGAGGGGGAAAAGTCATGAAATACAAAAGTGTATTTGATATTATCGGCCCTGTTATGATTGGTCCATCAAGCTCCCATACGGCTGGTGCTGCCAGAATAGGAAGAATGGCAAGAAACCTGTTTCGCAGGGAACCGAAATGGGCGACGATATCCTTTTATGGATCATTTGCAAAAACGTATAAGGGTCATGGAACAGACGTAGCCATTGTAGGTGGAATCCTTGATTATGATACATATGATGAACGAATTATCGAATCAATCAATGTAGCAAAGCAAAAAGGAATAAAGGTTAAGTTTCAAGAGGAAGATGCCATCACGGATCATCCGAATACGGCTCGTATCCGGATGGGGGATGATCAAGGGGAAATCGAATTAGTGGGTATCTCCATCGGTGGAGGTAAAGTTGAAATTATCGAACTTAACGGATTCGAGCTCAAACTGTCAGGCCATCATCCTGCTATACTGGTCGTTCATGACGACCGATTTGGGGCGATTGCATCTGTATCCAATATCATTGCCAAACATCAATTGAATATCGGGCATATGGATGTTTCGCGTAAAGAAAAGGGTCAGATGGCATTGATGACAATTGAAGTTGATCAGCCGATTGATGAAGCTGTCATAAATGAACTGACGTCACTGCCCAATATTACTCAAGTTACCCGGATATCCGATTAGTCAATTACTATAATGATAGCGTTTACATTCAGGCGAGGAGGTCATTTAAATGTTTCGAAATGTAGCAGAGTTAGTTGAACTTGCTGAAAGTCAAAATAAGAAAATCTCAGATATTATGATCGAACAGGAAATAGAATTTACAGGCAAAACCTTTGAAGAAGTATACAGTCAAATGGAGAGAAACCTTGAAGTGATGGAACAGGCTGTAGCCAGAGGGCTGGAAGGTGTGAAATCACATTCAGGTTTAACAGGCGGGGATGCTGTACTTTTACAAAAATATATTGAGAAAGGCCGCTCACTTTGCGGGGACACCATCCTTGACGCAGTAAGTAAAGCGGTAGCGACCAATGAAGTGAATGCTGCAATGGGTACGATTTGTGCGACGCCAACTGCAGGGTCTGCTGGAGTTGTTCCGGGAACATTGTTCGCTGTTAAAAATAAGCTGAATCCTACAAAAGATGAAATGATCCGCTTCTTATTTGCATCTGGAGCGTTTGGGTTTGTTGTAGCGAATAACGCTTCCATCTCAGGTGCAGCGGGTGGATGTCAGGCTGAGGTTGGATCTGCCAGTGGAATGGCTGCAGCAGCGATCGTTGAAATGGCAGGAGGAACACCAAGTCAATCCGCTGAGGCCATGGCGATTACCTTAAAGAATATGTTAGGTCTTGTTTGTGACCCGGTTGCGGGACTCGTTGAGGTACCCTGTGTGAAGCGGAATGCCATGGGAGCGGCCAATGCCATGGTTGCAGCGGATATGGCCCTTGCAGGCATAACAAGTCGTATTCCATGTGATGAAGTGATTGACGCCATGTACAAAATCGGTCAAACAATGCCGGTGGCTCTCCGTGAAACGGCTCAAGGTGGATTGGCTGCCACCCCTACAGGCAGGGAGCTTGAAGCGAAAATCTTTGGGGTTTCCCTGAATAAACGTGAAGACTCATAATGAAGAACTAACGATCCAGGACATCAAGGGGATTGGTGAAGAAACAGCTGTACAGCTGAATGCAATGGGGATTTATTCTGTTCTGGATTTGTTAGAATACCTGCCTTACAGGTACGAGGATTACAGGCTTCGAGACTTGGAGGAAGTCGCCCATGATGAGCGTGTCACAGTGGAAGGGAAGGTCCATTCAGAGCCTGCATTAGTGTATTATGGGAGAAAAAAATCCCGTTTGACCCTACGAATATTGATCGGTAGAAATTTAGTGCAGGCCGTGTTTTTTAATCAGCCGTATTTAAAGAAGACGATAAACCTTCACGATACGGTGACGGTGACAGGGAAATGGGATAAGAACAGGCAAATCATAACGGTTCAGTATTTTCAGTCGGGACCCCATGGGAAACAGGGGGACTTTGAACCTGTTTATTCTTTAAAAGGGTCTATTAAAAACAACACACTTAGAAAATTCATTAAAAAGGCTTTTCAGGACTACAGTTATTTGCTGACGGAGAACCTGCCTCATCATCTATTGGAGAAATATAAGCTGGCAAGTCGAAATGATGCTCTTTATCATCTTCACTTTCCAGATTCCACTGAAGACATGAAGCAGGCAAGAAGACGATTTGTGTATGAAGAGTTCTTGTTGTTTCAACTGAAAATGCAGGCGCTTAGAAAATTTGAAAGAGAACATTCGTCTGGCATGCAGCAGCATTATGATCTAGATAAGGTCAAAGCGTTTATTGATTCTTTGCCGTTCCCTTTAACTGATGCACAAAAGCGCGTTGTGAACGAAATTTCAGCAGATATGAAGTCCCCTTATCGCATGAACCGCCTTTTACAGGGTGACGTTGGTTCCGGGAAGACGGTCGTATCGGCAATTGCCTTATACTCCAGTGTAACCGCAGGATATCAAGGGGCTTTAATGGTTCCTACAGAAATACTGGCAGAACAGCACGCAAACTCCCTGAGTGAATTGTTAGAACCTGTGGGCCTTTCTGTTGCCCTGTTAACAAGCTCGGTAAAAGGAAAAAGAAGACGGCTTTTATTAGAAAAACTAAAAGACGGAGAAATTGATATTCTTATTGGAACACATGCACTTATTCAGGAGGATGTTCAATTTAAGCATCTCGGACTCGTTGTAACCGATGAGCAGCATCGCTTTGGGGTGAATCAAAGACGTGTGCTCAGGGAAAAAGGGGAAAGTCCTGATGTATTATTTATGACAGCGACTCCGATTCCACGGACTCTGGCCATTACGGTGTTTGGTGAAATGGATGTAAGTATAATCGATCAAATGCCAGCAGGAAGAAAGGCGATTGAAACTTATTGGGCTAAGGCGGATATGCTATCAAGGGTGCTTTCGTTTATGGACAAGGAGTTAGATCAAGGCAGGCAGGCCTATGTGATATGTCCGCTGATTGAAGAGTCGGACAAACTGGATGTTCAAAATGCGATAGATGTATACAATCAACTGCTGCACTACTTTGAAGGACGTTACAACGTCGGATTGATGCATGGAAGGCTTCACCCCGATGAAAAGGATGAAGTGATGAGGGAATTTAGTGCAAATCGTCTTCAAGTACTTGTATCCACCACGGTTGTCGAAGTTGGTGTGAATGTTCCAAACGCTACTTTCATGATGATATATGATGCCGAGCGCTTTGGGTTGTCTCAGCTTCATCAATTAAGGGGAAGGGTTGGACGTGGCGAACATCAATCCTATTGCATTCTTCTTGCCGAACCGAAAACCGAGGTTGGAAAAGAACGAATGAAGATCATGACGGAAACCAATGATGGATTTGTTTTGAGTGAAAAAGACCTTGAGCTAAGGGGTCCAGGGGATTTCTTTGGAAGAAAGCAGAGTGGGCTTCCTGAGTTTAAAGTGGCAGATATGGTGCATGACTATCGTGCGTTGGAAGTTGCGAGAGATGATGCTGCAGGCTTGATTCAATCCGATCATTTTTGGAAGGATCCCGAATATGAACCGCTCAGGGAGTATTTATCCGGGTCGGGGATATTAGAGGGTGAAAAGCTAGACTAGACAGGCAGATTGTGAGATTATTTCTTGCAATCTGCTTTTTTTGATTATATACTACTATTAGTACCTAGTACTAATACTGGACGGTGTTGATATTGAGACTTTCAAAGAAAGAAAGACAGGGAAACCTTACAGACACGATAAAGGAAAATCCTTTCATAACAGATGAAGAATTAGCGGAGCGTTTTCGAGTAAGTGTGCAGACGATCAGGTTGGATCGTATGGAATTATCGATTCCTGAACTTCGTGAACGGATTAAATATGTCGCAGAGAAATCATTTGAAGATGAAGTGAAATCATTACCTATTGAAGAGATCATTGGAGAAATTATTGATATAGAGTTAGATCAGAGTGCGATTTCCATTTTTGATGTGAAACAAGAGCATGTTTTCGTTCGGAATGGGATAGCAAGGGGGCACCATTTATTTGCTCAAGCGAACTCTCTTGCTGTTGCCGTAATTAATGATGATTTAGCGTTAACAGCCAAGTCAACGATCCGATTTACCCGACCTGTAAGGGAAGGTGAGCGTGTTGTTGCGAAAGCGAAAGTGATACATATGAAAGATCAAAAGGATCGAACAACTGTAGAAGTTCAAAGTGTAGTCGGTGGCGAACTCGTTTTCACAGGTGAATTTGAGATGTATCGCTCTAAAAAATCTGCAAAGGATGAAGCGTAGATGAAGTTAGCCGTAGATGCAATGGGCGGAGATCATGCTCCTAAAGAAATAGTTCTGGGTGTAAAACGGGCATTAAGTGAATTTAATGATATAGAAGTGGTCTTATACGGAGATGAAAAGCAAATCAAACAGTACATCACACCAGGTGATCGATTGACAATCGTTCATACGGATGAAGTGATCGAGGCGACAGACGAACCTGTAAGAGCCGTCAAACGCAAAAAGAATGCATCGATGGTTCTGATGGCACAAGCGGTCAAAAATGGAGAAGCGGATGCGTGTATTTCAGCAGGCAATACAGGTGCCCTTATGACAGCTGGATTGTTCATTGTAGGCAGAATTGATGGAATTGAACGGCCTGCCTTGGCACCTACTCTTCCAACATTGGATGGTAAGGGGTTTCTTATGCTCGATTTAGGTGCAAATGTAGATGCCAAGCCTGAACATCTGTTTCAATATGCCATCATGGGGAGCATATATGCCGAGAAAGTAAGAGGTATCAAAAATCCTCGCATAGGCTTATTAAACATCGGGACCGAAGATAAAAAAGGGAATGAGTTAACCAAGAAGACGTTCCAATTATTGAAGGACGCTCCTATTCATTTTATTGGAAATGTAGAGTCCAGGGACTTACTTGAAGGTCCTGCGGATGTCGTCGTAACCGATGGGTTCACCGGCAACATGGTGTTGAAGACGATTGAGGGAACGGCTCTTTCTGTTTTCTCTATGCTTAAAAAGACGTTTACAGCGTCCACAAAAAATAAATTGGCTGCAGGATTAGTGAAAAATGATTTAAAGCAAATGAAAAATATGCTTGATTATACAGAGTATGGAGGCGCGGGCTTATTTGGTCTGAAGGCACCGGTGATTAAAGCCCATGGCTCCTCGAATGAAGTTGCCCTATATAATGCCATGAGACAAGCCAGGGAAATGGTGAAACACAATGTCTCCAATACCATTAAGGATGCTATCAAAGGGAGTGAAGAATAACATGAGTAAAATTGCGTTCATTTTTCCTGGACAAGGTTCTCAAACTGTCGGGATGGGAAAAGAATTAGCTGACAAATACCCTGAAGTACAAGCGTATTTCACTAAAGCGGATGAAAGATTGGAATCGGAATTAACAAGTGTTATATTTGATGGACCGCAAGAAGAGCTTACTCAAACAACAAATGCACAGCCAGCTTTATTAACAACGAGCATCGCGATTCTAGATCGTTTAAAATCAGAAGGTATTACAGCAGATTATACGGCCGGACATAGTTTAGGTGAATATTCCGCCCTGGTGGCTGCGGGTGCCCTCCGCTTTGAAGATGCGGTGTATGCTGTTCGTAAAAGAGGGGAATTCATGGAAGAAGCGGTTCCAAGTGGAGAAGGCACGATGGCTGCTGTTCTGGGCATGTCAAGAGAGCCACTAAAAGAGATTACCGATCTTGTAACGAAAGAGGGACATCCAGTAGGGCTGGCAAACTTAAATTGTCCTGGTCAAATTGTGATTTCAGGTACGGTGAAAGGGGTGGAACTTGCTTCAGAGAAAGCTAAAGATGCTGGAGCGAAGAGGGTCATTCCACTTCAAGTGAGTGGTCCATTCCATTCTCAATTAATGAAACCTGCTGCAGATCAGTTTGTTTCCATTTTGGATTCAATTACGATTGAAGATGCAGCTGTACCGGTCATTGCGAATGTGACGGCAGAACCTGTGACCAATCGTGAAGAAATCAAGCGTTTATTAATCGAACAATTATACTCACCTGTTCAATGGGAAGATTCTGTTGAGAAATTGCTTGAATTAGATGTGGATACGTTCATTGAAGTTGGACCTGGTAAAGTACTCTCAGGTTTAGTGAAGAAAGTGAATAGACGGGTGAAAACGTATGCTGTTCAAGATGAAGCATCCTTGGAACAAACCATCCAAGCCTTAAAGGAGGAAGCGAAATGAATTTAGAAGGAAAGGTTGCCCTTGTAACGGGAGCGTCCCGGGGTATCGGAAGGGAGATTGCCCTTGAGCTTGCCCGTGAAGGCTGTAATGTAGCCGTCAACTATTCTGGTAGTGAAGCGAAGGCTAATGAAGTCGTCGATGAGATTAAAGGTTTAGGCCGGGAAGCCATTGCCGTACAATGTAATGTATCAGATAGTGATGCTGTTCAAGCAATGGTGAAGGAAACGATTGGCCAATTCGGTTCAGTGGATATTCTTGTTAATAATGCTGGAATCACGAAGGATAATTTATTAATGAGAATGAAAGAAGCTGAATGGGATGATGTCATCAACATCAATCTTAAAGGTGTTTTCCTATGCACCAAGGCCGTTACACGCCAAATGATGAAGCAAAGAAGCGGTCGAATCATCAATATTTCTTCGATTGTCGGTGTGAGTGGAAACCCTGGACAGGCAAACTATGTGGCAGCTAAATCTGGTGTGATCGGATTAACGAAAACAACAGCCAAAGAATTGGCACCCCGAGGCATCACGGTGAATGCAATCGCTCCGGGTTTCATTTCCACGGATATGACGGCTCAGCTTCCGGAAGATGTAAGTAATGAAATGTTAAAGCAAATCCCTTTAAGCCGCTTTGGTGATCCTCGGGATATAGCG
Source organism: Rossellomorea sp. NRS-1567 (assembly GCF_050467885.1). Lineage (NCBI taxonomy): Bacteria > Bacillati > Bacillota > Bacilli > Caryophanales > Bacillaceae > Rossellomorea > Rossellomorea sp. NRS-1567. The sequence continues at coordinate 82,105 of NZ_JBITPL010000015.1, forward strand.
AAGGTGGTAACGTTCGTTGCATCTGAATCTGCTTCTTATATGACTGGGCAAACTCTCCATATCGATGGTGGAATGGTCATGTAACGGCAAAAAATAATAATTTATCAATTGTTTTCGTGGATACTCTTTTCATTAGAGGTCAAAATGCTCTATAATACTTGAGGGGAGGTGACAAATATGGCAGAAGTATTAGATCGTGTAACAAAAATTATCGTAGATCGTCTAGGTGTAGATGAATCTCAAGTAACTCTTGAAGCTTCTTTCAAAGAAGATCTAGGAGCTGACTCCCTTGATGTAGTTGAGCTGGTTATGGAACTTGAAGATGAATTTGACATGGAAATCTCTGACGATGATGCTGAAAAAATCGGCACAGTAGGTGATGCTGTGAACTACATAAAAGCAAAAGCTTAATCGTTAGATTGAATTAAAAGATAAGCACATGCTGATCTTTCATTCAAAACCATTTAAAACTTGGTAGAGGTCTCACTTCTACCAAGTTTATTTGTGTTCTGACATGCGCAAGAAACTTTTGCGTAATTGCTTTTTTTAGCATAAACTTGATAAGTAGAAAAAAGAGAACATTTAGAGCAAGGTGGAGTGCCTTATGCGGAAGCAAAGTAGAAACAAAGGAATATCCAGACATAAAAATGATAGTAAGTTTAAAACGTTTCAGGATGAAATCGGAATTCAATTTAATGATGAAAAACTACTTAAACAAGCTTTTACTCATTCATCCTATGTGAATGAGCATCGTCGTAAGCCTTATGAAGACAACGAACGCTTAGAATTTCTTGGGGATGCCGTTTTGGAATTAACGGTTTCTCAATTTCTTTTCAAGAAGTATCCAATGATGAGTGAGGGTGAACTTACGAAATTAAGGGCAGCCATAGTATGTGAGCCTTCCCTGGTTAAGTTCTCGATTGAAATGAATTTCGGTGAACTCATCTTACTTGGTAAAGGTGAAGAAATGACGGGCGGTCGGGAAAGACCAGCATTACTCGCAGATGTCTTCGAGGCGTTTATCGGAGCGGTATATTTGGATCAAGGGTTAGAAACAGTGATTTCAATCCTTGAAAAAGTTGTCTATCCAAAAATTAACGTCGGTGCTTTTTCTCATGTGATGGATTATAAGAGTCAGTTACAAGAGCTGGTCCAACGGGGCAGTGCAGGGATGATTGAATACAGCATCCTTGAAGAAAGCGGGCCTGCCCATAACCGGCAGTTTATTTCCCGAGTGAGTTTAAATGACGATGAATTAGGCATTGGAAAAGGCCGATCTAAGAAGGAAGCTGAACAACAAGCCGCACAGAAGGCTCTTGAGAAGCTAAAACAAAAGCTAGACGCTAAATAGGGGGAAAGAAGATGTTCCTCAAACAACTAGAAGTAATGGGGTTTAAATCTTTTGCAGAAAGAATATCCGTGGAGTTTGTCCCGGGTGTTACAGCCGTTGTCGGACCAAACGGCAGTGGGAAGAGCAATATTATAGACGCGATTCGCTGGGTACTGGGTGAGCAATCAGCGAAAAGTCTGCGCGGATCGAAAATGGAAGATGTTATATTTGCCGGGAGTGATTCAAGAAAAGCCCTTAACATAGCAGAGGTAACCCTTGTCCTGGATAATGAAGACGGTACCCTTCCGATTGATTACAGTGAAATCAGTGTTACAAGAAGAGTGTACCGCTCTGGAGATAGTGAGTATTTACTGAATAAGCAACCTTGTCGATTGAAAGACATCATTGAATTATTCATGGATTCAGGTTTAGGGAAAGAAGCGTTCTCCATTATCAGTCAGGGGAAAGTGGAGGAAATCCTGAATAGTAAGCCTGAAGAACGTAGAACCATTTTTGAAGAGGCAGCCGGGGTATTGAAGTATAAAACACGGAAGAAAAAGGCGGAGAATAAGTTATTCGAAACACAGGAAAATCTTAATCGTGTGAATGATATTCTTCATGAGTTGGAAGGGCAGGTAGAACCCCTTAAAATTCAAGCTTCGATGGCACGTGATTATTTGGAGAAAAAAGAAGAGCTGGAGAAGTTCGAGGTCGCATTGACGGTCTATGATATTGAGGATTTACATAAGCAGTGGGAAAGGCTTAGTGAAGAATTTGAACATCATGGAAAAGAAGAACTGGCACTTTCCACCCGTATACAAAAGAAAGAAGCCGTTCTGACCCAAACCCGTGATAAAATTGCGGCTCTTGATGAGTCGATTTCAAATCTTCAGGAAGTGCTCCTCGCTACAAGTGAAGAATTGGAGAAACTTGAGGGTAGGAAGCAAGTATTAGTGGAACGGAAGAAAAATTCCTCTTCCAACGAAACTCAATTGATACAATCGATAGAAGAAGCAGGGGAACAAATTAGACAACTGACTTCTGAAAAAGAAAAAGTAGAAATGGAATTCAAGTCTATCGATTCAGTCGTGAAGGAACTGAAAGAGCTGCTCATAACGAAACAGAATCAATTTAAGCATTACAATGAAAATATTGAAGATGTAATAGAATCCTTCAAAAGTGATTACATTGAAAAGCTGAATCAGCAGGCGTCAGCCAAAAATGAAATTCAGTACCTTGAACAGCAGCTGGAGCAGCAATCCAATCGAAGCGGCCGATTAGAAGCAGAAAATGAAAAGTATGTGATTCAGCGTGATGAATTGCATCTGAGTCACAAAGAACTTTCGAAAGAGCTGCAGGAGCAAAAAGAGGTAATAGATGAGCACATATTCTTCTATCGTGAGGAACAGCAAAAGCTTGAGTCGGTGAAGGCCAAATATGAAAAGCAAGAAAAAACCCTATATCAAGCTTTTCAATTTCTGCAACAGGCGAAATCCCGGAAAGAAATGCTTGAGGAAATGGAAGACGACTATACAGGTTTCTTCCAAGGTGTAAAAGAAGTCCTAAAGGAACGTGACGGTCAGTTAACCGGGGTTCAAGGAGCGGTGGCGGAACTGATAACCGTACCTAAATCATATGAAACGGCAATAGAGACAGCTCTGGCAGCCTCCATGCAGCATATCGTGGTTGATACTGAAGAAGATGGCCGAAAAGCCATTGCTTTCTTAAAGAAGAACCAATACGGCCGTGCTACTTTCTTACCGATGAATGTCATCAAAGGGAAATCGATACCCGATAGTCAAAAAAATATGCTGAAGGGTTATCCTTCCTTTATAGGAGTTGGAACCGACTTGCTGAATTATGATCAGCGTTTCCAGATGGTGATTTCGAACCTGGTTGGAAATGTGATCATCGCGAAGGATTTAAAGGGAGCAAATGAAATCGCTAAGCTTATACAATATCGATACCGTCTAGTGACCCTGGACGGAGATGTGGTGAATCCCGGCGGGTCCATGTCCGGTGGTACCGTGAAGCAGAAGAAAAACTCGCTTCTCTCCAGAAAAGGTGAGCTTGAAGAAATGAAAGAAAAGCTTGCAACGATGGAAGACCAGACTGAACATCTTCAATCTCAAGTGAAATCACTGAAAGAAGAAAGCAGCTTCAGAGAGAAGAAGCTGGAAGAAATGAGGGTGAAAGGAGAGCGTTTGCGACTCAAGGAGCAAGAGCTTCTTTCAAAGCTTCGTGAAAATGAATTATCCCAGCAGAATCTGGATGAAAGGCTTTCACTATATGATTTGGAGAAAAAAGACTTTACGTCGGTTAAAGAAAAGCATGATTCCAGAACGAAAGAATTAAGAGCGTCTCTGGAAGGAATAGGAGAAGATATTACAAGGCTCGATCAAAAGATTAGCGAGCTTACTCTCCAAAAGAATAGTGAACGAACGTCCAAGGATGCTTTATTGAATGAAATCAGTGATATAAAAGCAAACCTGGCCGCACGAAACGAGCAATTGGTGAACAGTCGTAATCAATTAATTCGTGTGCAGGAAACAATCGTCGATACAAACAAGCGAAAGTCGACTTTACAAGATGATTTGGAGTGGCTGCAGACTGAAATGAAGGATAATTTTTCAGGAGAAGAGCAGCTTGGGAAGAAGGCTGAAGAGTGTTCGGTTCAAAAATCAGAAACTTCAAATTTGATTTCTTTACGACGGGAAGAGCGCTTGAATCTTCAACATACGGTCGAAGACGAGGAGCTCGAGTTGAAAGAATTAAAGCGTCAGCATAAAGGGTTGGTAGGAGCTTTAAGGGACGAGGAAGTGAAAATCAATCGTCTGGATGTTGAACTGGAAAATAGACTTGATCATTTACGTGATGAGTATATGCTTTCGTTTGAAGCGGCTAAGTCAGATTATCCCTTAATGATTGGGGTCGAAGAAGCGAGAAAGAAAGTGAAACTTGTGAAATTGGCCTTGGAAGAACTGGGAACCGTTAATCTCGGTGCCATTGATGAATATGAACGAGTGAAGGAAAGATACGAATTTTTAGTAGAGCAGAGGAATGATCTGACGGAAGCGGTGGACACTCTTTTTCTGGTCATTAATGAGATGGACACAGAAATGATCAAACGCTTTGATCAAACCTTCACGGCGATTCAAGTGGAATTTGAAGGGGTATTTAGAGCATTGTTTGGAGGGGGAAGAGCGCAGTTGAAGCTGACTGACCCATCTGATCTCCTTCATACGGGGGTTGATATAGTAGCCCAGCCTCCAGGGAAGAAGCTGCAGAACCTTGGGCTGATGTCCGGGGGAGAACGAGCCTTAACGGCCATTGCCCTGCTGTTTTCAATCCTCAAGATCAGACCCGTGCCATTCTGTATACTGGATGAGGTAGAGGCAGCTCTTGATGAAGCAAATGTACAGAGGTTCAGCCAATATTTAAAGAAATTCAGTGACGAAACACAATTCATCGTCATTACCCATCGTAAAGGAACAATGGAAGAAGCCCACGTGCTGTACGGTGTAACGATGCAGGAATCCGGTGTGTCCAAATTAGTATCAGTCAGACTGCAAGAAACAAAGGAATTGTTAGAAACTTAATGAGTGGGGTGTGAAAGGTTGAGTTTTTTTAAGAAGCTTAAAGATAAATTTACACAATCGAGTGACAACGTATCAGATAAATTCAAAGATGGACTAAGTAAAACGAGAAATAACTTTACAACAAAGGTCAATGACCTGGTTGCGAGATACCGCAAAGTGGATGAAGAATTCTTTGAAGAGCTGGAAGAAATCCTGATCGGAGCGGATGTTGGGTTTGATACGGTCATGGAACTGATAGACGAACTAAAGCTTGAAGTGAAGCGAAAGAATATTCAAGACACTCAAGATGTTCAATCAGTCATTTCAGAGAAGCTTGTTGAAATCTACCAAGGAGATCGTGATGAGGACAGCAGCCTGAACATTCAAGATGATCAGCTGACGGTTTTGCTGTTTGTCGGAGTGAATGGTGTAGGAAAGACGACGACCATAGGGAAGATGGCTCATATGTTCAAGGAACAAGGTAAGAATGTGGTACTTGCAGCAGGTGATACATTCCGTGCAGGAGCGATCGAACAGCTTGAAGTATGGGGTGAGCGTGTAGGAGTTCCAGTCATTAAGCAAGCTGCAGGAAGCGATCCGGCAGCGGTCATGTTTGATGCAGTTCAATCAGCTAAAGCAAAAAAAGCGGATATTCTTATTTGTGATACAGCAGGAAGATTACAAAATAAAGTGAATCTGATGAAAGAACTTGAAAAAGTGAAGCGGGTGATTGAAAGAGAAGTTCCAGGAGCCCCCCACGAAGTATTACTCGTTCTTGACGCGACCACAGGTCAAAATGCCATGGTGCAAGCGAAAACCTTTAAAGAAGCAACAAATGTCTCAGGAATCGTCCTGACAAAGCTCGATGGTACAGCAAAAGGTGGTATTGTCCTTGCGATCAGAAACGAGCTTGAAATCCCTGTGAAATTTGTAGGTCTGGGAGAAAAAATGGACGACCTCCAGCCTTTCGATGCTGAAAAGTATGTATACGGCTTATTCTCAAACCTGGTTGATAAAGAAGAAGAATAGATTCAAGAATCGATAGGGTAGCCTGTTTGGAAGACTTTAAGAAGTCGTCTTGCAGGTTACTCTACTTTTGTGTAGGGAGTTTGGGATATTCTCTATGAAAAATCCATAAGTATTCTTGACAAACACCCGTAAACACTGTATTCTTCATATGTAAAGGTTTTTCACTTAACAAGGAGGGATATCCGTGCTGGAGAAAACGACCAGAATGAATTATCTCTACGATTTTTATCAATCTTTGTTAACTCCTAAGCAGAGAAGCTATATGTCCCTCTATTATTTGGATGATTTCTCTTTAGGGGAAATCGCTGAAGAGTATAATGTTAGTCGACAAGCAGTGTATGATAACATTAAACGAACAGAGGCCATGATCGAGGAGTACGAAGAAAAGCTTTTATTATTTAATAAATTTCAAGAACGCAACGAGATTCTTGATCAACTCAGACAAAAAATAGGGGAATCATCAATCGATTCTTCTCATTGTTTAAAACTCATTGATGATCTTGAAATATTGGATTAGGAGGCGGCATGAATGGCATTTGAAGGATTAGCCGACCGACTGCAAGGTACAATACAAAAAATCCGTGGAAAAGGAAAGATTTCAGAAGCGGATGTTAAAGAGATGATGCGTGAAGTTCGTCTTGCTCTTTTGGAAGCAGACGTTAATTTTAAAGTGGTGAAGCAATTCGTCAAGAAAGTAAGTGAACGGGCTGTCGGACAAGAAGTCATGAAGAGTCTTACACCAGGACAACAGGTCATTAAAGTTGTTCAGGAAGAGCTTACAAACTTGATGGGTGGCGAACAAAGTCAGATTGCCGTCGCAAAACGTCCTCCGACTGTCATTATGATGGTTGGTTTGCAAGGTGCAGGTAAAACGACGACCACTGGAAAGCTTGCGAACCTGCTTCGAAAGAAACATAACCGCAAACCACTATTGGTGGCTGCAGATATTTACCGTCCCGCTGCCATTAAGCAGTTAGAAACCATCGGGAAGCAACTAAGCCTACCTGTGTTTTCACTGGGAGATCAGGTGAGTCCGGTTGAAATTGCGAAAAGAGCCATCGAAAAGGCAAAAGAAGAACATCACGATTATGTTCTGATTGATACAGCAGGTCGACTTCACATTGATGAAAACCTAATGGGAGAGTTGAAAGAAATTAAAGAACTCTCAAATCCAGATGAGATATTCCTCGTAGTGGATGCCATGACAGGTCAAGATGCGGTTAATGTTGCCCAAAGCTTTAATGAGGATCTTGGCATATCGGGTGTTGTCCTGACAAAACTTGATGGTGATACTCGAGGCGGGGCCGCTTTATCCATCCGTTCAGTCACTGAAAAACCAATTAAATTTGTTGGGATGGGTGAGAAGATGGATGCGTTAGAAGCATTCCATCCTGAGCGCATGGCATCACGGATCCTTGGTATGGGAGATGTTCTTTCCCTTATTGAGAAAGCTCAGGCCAATGTTGATGAAGAGAAAGCCAAAGAACTTGAACAAAAAATGCGTACCATGTCTTTCACTTTTGATGATTTCCTGGAGCAATTAGGTCAAGTGAAGCAAATGGGCCCACTTGATGAGTTACTGAAAATGATGCCTGGAGCAAACAAAATGAAGGGCTTGGATAAGATTCAAGTCGATGACAAGCAGATCAGTCATGTTGAGGCAATCATCCAATCGATGACGAAGGATGAGAAAATTCATCCGGAAACCATCAATGCTTCGCGTCGTAAAAGAATTGCGAAAGGGAGCGGAACGTCCATTCAAGAAGTAAACCGACTTCTCAAACAATTCGAGGACATGAAGAAAATGATGAAACAAATGAGTGGGATGCAAGGAAAAGGTAAGAAAAAAGGGATGAAATTCCCATTTATGTAAGCAATTCGTTCGGTTTTTCAAAAGAAAAATTGAACTGTTAAGAAAAAACACTTTACAAACAAAATACACATTTGATATTATACTAACTTGTGTGAAACTATTCGGAGGTGCTTTAATAATGGCAGTAAAAATCAGATTAAAACGTATGGGATCAAAAAGATCTCCTTTCTATCGTATCGTAGTTGCAGATTCTCGTTCACCACGTGATGGACGTCAAATCGAAACAGTTGGAACTTACAACCCGGTTGCTAAACCAGCTGAAGTGAAAATTGATGAAGAGTTGGCTCTTAAATGGTTATCCAATGGTGCTAAACCATCTGACACAGTTCGTAACCTATTCTCAAAACAAGGCATTATGGAAAAATTCCACAATGCTAAAAACAGCAAGTAATCGATTAGATCGATGAAGGATCTTATTCTAACGATTGTGAAACCCTTAGTTGACCATCCAGACTCAGTCCACATCGAAACTGATGAAGGAACGAACGGCATAACCTATAAGTTATCTGTTCATCCTGAAGACATGGGGAAGGTCATTGGGAAACAAGGGAGAGTAGCTAAATCGATTCGAACTGTAGTATACGCTGCAGCAGGATCTTCACAACAGAAGAAAATCTTCTTAGAGATAGTGGAGTAAGGAAGCCGACATTTGGCTCTTTACACGAAAGGGTCCTAAGACCTTGAACACCGACTCTATAGAATCAGGGGACTGACCCACAAAGGTTACTATATAGCCTTAAGACGTCAGTCCCCTTTTTCATAGGCTTATGCTGCATGATCTAAAGAAAGACCTGCACAATCCAACACTCCCCCAAGAGAACACCCTAAGGATATAGTACGACAGCGTGGGGTGAATAGAAGGAGGAGGAAGAACTGTTGAATGTGATACATACGATTACGATTAAACAGGTGTTAACAGAAAAGAGTAAGGATCTGTTAATGAAACGATATGAAAATCAAAAATTTCATTTAGCCAAGGAAAGCGATCAGTTACAGTTCGAAATGAAAAAGATTGAACGTGGTAAGAAATACCCTTCTCATAAATTAAACCAGCACTTCGAAAGAGAATTGAATGAGCGGGCTGAAAAGATCAAGCTCTTGGATTTCCAAATCGAGCAGTTAAATATCCTTCCTATTGGAAGCGAGCTAAAGGAAAAGGAAGTCCAAGGTATGGTTGACATTCAAGTTGGTGACAATTGGGAAGAAGAAGCACTTTCTAAGACAATTATTATTGAAGATGGTATTGTGAAAGAAATTCGTTGAGGCAAGAGGTGAAATTGATGGAAAAGTGGTTTAATGTAGCTAAGATTGTCAATACCCATGGAGTTAAAGGAGAATTAAAGATCGTTTCTACGACAGATTTTCCTGAGGAGCGATATCAAAAAGGGAACACACTTTATTTGTTTCAAGGTCAAAACCAAGAACCGATCAGTCTCGTAATCAAATCTCATCGAAATCATAAGAGCTTTGATTTATTGACCTTCGAAGGGTATGAAAATATCAATGAGGTTGAGAAGTTTAAAGAGGGTATCCTGAAGGTACAGGAAGACCAATTACAGGAACTTGAAGAAGGAGAATACTATTTCCACGAAATCGTTGGCTGTAAGGTCTTAACAACTGCCGGGGAAGAGCTTGGGACCATAAAAGAGATTCTAAGCCCGGGAGCGAACGACGTATGGGTTGTGAAGGGTCAAAGAGGGAAAGAATACCTTATCCCTTACATAGAGGATATCGTGAAGACGATCGACATAGAGAAACAGCTCGTTACGATTGAACCGATGGAAGGCTTGTTGTCATGATGAGGATTGATGTCCTGTCTCTATTCCCAGCTATGTTCGAGGGGATCTTTGGTGAATCGATTCTTAAGAAGGCTTACGAAAAAGAAGCCGTAAGCTACAATGTAATTAACTTCAGAGAATACGCTGATAATAAACATAATCAAGTTGATGATTATCCTTATGGTGGAGGAGCCGGGATGGTATTGAAGCCACAGCCTATCTTTGATGCGGTCGATGCCTTAAGGAATGAGAAACAATCAAAGCCAAGGGTCGTCCTGATGTGCCCGCAGGGTGAACGCTATACACAGCAAAAGGCAGAGAAACTTGCTAAGGAAGAACATCTCGTATTTATATGCGGTCATTATGAAGGCTACGATGAGCGTATCAGGGAGCATGTTGTAACGGACGAAATATCGATTGGAGACTATGTATTAACTGGTGGTGAACTTGGCGCCATGGTTGTCATCGATAGTGTAGTTCGCCTGCTTCCTGGGGTGCTTGGGAATGAGGATTCACCCATTCAGGATTCGTTCTCATCAGGACTCCTTGAGCATCCCCATTATACCCGGCCGTCGGACTTTAGGGGGATGAAGGTACCAGATGAGCTGATCTCAGGGAATCATCGTCTGATAGATGAATGGAGAGAGAAGGAGAGTCTGAGAAGAACCTTTGAAAGAAGACCGGATCTATTAGAAAGCTATACACTCACAGATCGACAAAAAGCCTGGATAGAGGATTGGAGAAAGTCTAAATAGGCTATTGCATCCTGGTTGTCTGTGTGATATTATATTCTTTGTGGCTTGAGGGGTTATCCCCTGTTGCCATTGATCCCGATGTTCCGCTGCAATCTATCGCTTTTGTAAGAGCATCTGTTGGAAGGAGTTGAAAAAGATGCACAAATTAATCGAAGATATTACGAAAGAACAACTTCGCTCTGATCTACCATCTTTCCGTCCTGGTGATACAGTACGTGTACACGTTAACATCGTTGAGGGTACTCGTGAACGTATTCAGGTATACGAAGGAGTAGTAATCAAACGCCGCGGTGGCGGTATCAGCGAAACATTTACTGTTCGTAAAATTTCTTACGGTGTAGGTGTTGAACGTACTTTCCCAGTACACACACCAAAAATCGCTAAATTAGAAGTTATTCGTCGCGGTAAAGTCCGTCGTGCGAAACTTTATTACCTGCGTAACCTGCGTGGTAAAGCGGCACGTATTAAAGAAATTCGATAAGAACGTAAGAAAAGGAGCTTGGAGACAAGCTCCTTTTCCTTATTCTAGAAGACCTTTTCTTGTTGTGTAATAAATGAAACGTCCCACAGACGGACTGCCTATTTTAATGAAGCCACCTTTTTTTAAATGAGAAATACAAGAATTTCTAGTAGAATAGAAAAAGATAGAAAAATACATTGGGTGGTGGAGATGTGGTTAAAGAGAAAAATGAGTGGTGGGAGTGGATGAAGGCACTGTTGATCGCAGTAGGTTTAGCTGCAATTATCAGATTCTTTTTATTTGCACCCATTGTTGTCGATGGATTATCAATGATGCCTACTTTACATAATGGAGATCGAATGATTGTGAGTAAATTAGGGGAGCCGGAGCGATTTGATATCGTCGTTTTCCATGCACCTGAACAAAAGGATTATATCAAACGTGTCATCGGGCTCCCGGGGGATGAAGTAGAGTACAAAAATGATACATTATATATTAATGGAAAAGCGTATACTGAGCCATATTTACAAGAGTATAAAGATCAATTAAATGATGGTGTATTAACAGAAGATTTCACTTTGAATGATATCATTGAAAAAGGCACTGTTCCAGAAGGGGAAATTTTTGTGATGGGTGACAATCGCCGTTTCAGTAAAGATAGTCGTCACATCGGTACAGTTCCAATGGAAGAAGTGATTGGTGATACAAAAGTGATCTATTGGCCTGTTAAAGATATAGGTTTCGTGAAATAATAGAAAAAAGTTGTTTGGAGGTGGTCATATGACAATACAATGGTTCCCAGGGCATATGGCTAAAGCTCGTAGACAAGTTACTGAGAAGTTAAAACTTGTAGACATTGTGATTGAATTAGTAGATGCGAGAATACCGTTATCGTCAAGAAATCCAATGATAGAAGAAATTATTGGACAAAAGCCGCGACTTGTTTTGTTAAATAAAGCAGACATGGCAGATAAAAATAGAACGAATCAGTGGATTTCTTATTTTAGAGAGCAAGGAATAACAGCTCTTGCTGTAAATGCACAGGCTGGCAAAGGACTTCAAGTCATAGTTCAAGCCGCTAAAGAAATATTAAAAGAAAAGTTCGACCGCATGAAATCGAGAGGAATGAGACCTCGTGCCATAAGAGCCATGATTGTCGGTATTCCTAACGTAGGGAAATCCACATTAATCAATCGCCTGGCTAAGAAAAATATAGCGAAAACAGGAAATACTCCTGGAGTGACAAAAGCCCAGCAATGGATCAAAGTGGGGAAAGAGCTTGAACTACTCGACACGCCGGGTATTTTATGGCCTAAGTTTGAAGATCCGCAAGTTGGATATAAACTGGCATTGACCGGTGCCATTAAAGATACCATCCTGAATTTACAGGATATCGCCGTTTATGGTTTGCGATTTCTTGAAGAGCACTATCCAGACCGATTAGAAGAGCGCTACGGCCTTGAAGAAATACCTGAAGAAGTAGTGGATAGCTTTAATGAAATTGGAACTAAAAGAGGCTGTCTGATGGCTGGTGGAGAAGTGAATTATGACAAGACATCTGAACTTATCGTCCGTGACATTCGAAATGTACAATTAGGACCCATGACGTTTGATATCATTGGTGAGACTGAGAGAGAGAGCGAATAAAAAAGAGGCTGTAAAAAGGGGGAATCTCTTTTGCGCAGCCTCTTTATTTATGTGAAGTACATCCGATATAAATAGGAGGAGCAATGTGAATACAGTACATATGACCATTAAAGAAATAAGGGAAATCATCAAGTCTGCTTCTGCTCATGATCCGATTCTTGATGAGTTGAAGAAGGACGAAAGAATTGGTGTCCAAAAACTTTTAAAACAGATTGAACGCGAGCAGATGAAACGAGAGAAGGAAAGAGAAGAATTTACCGTCCTAACTCAATATGAACGTGAACTTCATCAACAGGGATTCACCCTCATTGCAGGAATCGATGAAGTAGGTAGAGGTCCTCTTGCAGGTCCTGTGGTGGCGGCTGCCGTCATACTGCCCGATGACTTCTATTTGGCGGGATTAAATGATAGCAAGAAGATAACAGAAGCAAGAAGAGAGGATTTCTATGAATACATCAGGGAACATGCAATATCTGTTGGAGTAGGAATGGTACATGCGGATGAAATTGATTCCATAAATATTTATGAGGCTACAAAAAAGGCTATGAGTGAAGCAATCGTCAGCCTGCTGGTTCAGCCTGAGTATTTACTGATCGATGCGATGAAAATTCAATCGCCCTTTCCGAGTCAGTCGATCATTAAAGGCGACTCGAAAAGTATATCCATTGCCGCAGCTTCCATCATTGCCAAGGTAACACGTGACCGACTGATGAAGGAGTATTCCAGCACCTATCCTGGATATGCGTTTGAGAGGAATGCAGGATATGGCACAAAGGATCACTTAGGCGGGCTGGAGAAATTAGGAGTGACCCCCATTCATCGAAAGAGCTTTGCACCTGTGAAGGAGCTGCTATAGAATAGCAGCCGGATGGACTGTATAAACACTGAAACGATTATGATTCACAATGAACGGGAGACAGGGATATGACCCATATTCATGGTATTTACAGTAAACAGCCCCTTGAACAAAGGCCCTTTTCCATTCAAAGTGGAAAAGTTCTATTTATCAGCGTCCATAAGCTGTTAGGAGAGGGCAATGCAGTGGTGTCAGCCAATGGACAACGGTTTATTGCGAAAATTGAAGCACCAATGGAAGCTGGAGAACGTTATTGGGTAGAAGTGAAACAATCTGAAAGTAATGTAAGTCTACATCTAATCCCAAACCGTGGGCAAACTGGAGTGGAAAATGGAAAGCAAGCAGCAGCGAATCTATTACAGCATTTTTCCATATCAACAAATGGCAAAGAAATGAACGAATTTGTTATGGAGCTAATGAAAAAAAACATTCCCATTCATAAAGAACTGCTAGTATTCGGAGAGAAACATTTGAAAGGGAAAGATTCATCAGAAAGTGTGAAAACCCTGGTTGAAATGGCTAAGAGGAATATGCCGCTTTCTGACAGGGTCTTTCTCTCCATGAAATCGGGAACTTCAACAGGCGGCATTTTATCCAAGTTAAATGAGCTGGCTTCAAAGTTAAGCGGGACTGGAATGGACATGGCCACACTCAATTTACTTACAGGGATCCAGAAACCGTTGAATAGGCTGGCGTCAGAAAGACTTGTGATAACTGCATTATCCCGTTTAGTTGATACTTCCCAAACCTTCTCTAATCGATTAGGCCATTTCGATCTATTGAAATCACTAGGAGTCTTTCCGAAAGAAATCCCCATGAATCAATGGAGGAAAGGGTTAAAGACAACGGTTGTAGAAGAACTGACACAGTCTTCACAGGGGCAGTGGGAAAGAAAGATAGATCTTCTAAGAACCCAATTGGCCAATCATCCAGGTCCAGCTCCCGTAAAGCTTCGGAATGACCTGAATCAGCTACTATCTACGACTACCGGCATGGGTCCGGAAATTCATAGACTCTCTGGTACTCATATCGGTAAATGGATGGATATTATATTGAGTTCGGAAACTGTACTAAATGGAGAAAGGGACGAACCTTCCTTTGTGGCAGCTAAAGAGCTGATGGGAGTAGTTGGAGAGGGAAAGTGGCGGTCCATTGAGATGAACTATATGAGGCTCTTGCAATCCTATGGAAGAAGCGCACCTGCATCGAACATGGAACAGCTGTTTCAAAAACTTCACCTACAGATAGAGCAAGAACTCACTCAGACGATTCGGGGAGAAGAACTGGCAAGGGTGTTGAAAAAAGTTATTGGAACGTTTGGGATTAACTTGGAAGCTCAGTTACAAAAAAATGGGCAAGAGCTTCAAAATCATCCAACAATTAAGCAGCATCTCATCGGGTTAAGTCAAAATCACCCACTCTCCGATATTCGAATGCTAGCCGATGATCTTGTTCTCAAGATGAACCACCAGGTGCTTCAATCACAGGAGAGTTCTCCTTTTCTGACAATCGTACAACAATTCCCATTTTCTTTATTTGGACAGAGCACCGATATCACCCTTCAATGGACAGGTAAAGAGAAAGAAAAAGGTGTGATTGATGGAGACTACTGCCGGGTTTTATTTTATTTAGAGCTGGATATCATGAAAGAGACATTAATCGATATGCAGGTTCAAAACCGAGTGGTCTCCTTGACCGTTTGGAATGACCACCCAAACGTAGAGAGAATGTCCAGATCATTTATTCCTGGATTAAAAGAAGGTCTGGAGAAGCTGGACTATCAACTATCTATGGTAAAGGTGAAAGCTCCGGATAAGCAGGTTGAGCTTTCTGATAAAATCATGGCAGAACGCTTTAAAACGTTTTCGGGAATTGATTTAAAGATATGAAAAACCCTCATGAAAGAAAAGAAGCGATTGCTTTAGGCTATAATCAAAGTAGTGAATCAGCTCCAAAGGTCCTTGCTAAAGGGAAGGGAATCATTGCTGAAAACATTTTGGCTCAAGCAAAAGACCATCAAATACCTGTACAAGAAGACAAGAGCTTACTCTCACTTCTTGGGAACCTGGATATAGGGGAATCAATACCTGAAGAATTATATGGCGCTGTAGCGGAGGTTTTTGCTTTCATCTATCGCTTAGATCGGGATATAGCGGGGAAGGGATAATTTCTTTGCCAATCTAATATACTTCATGTCACTAAACGGTATGAGCACGAAATAGAATAGCGAATTATATTTTTTAAGAATAATAATTTCAAGGATAAACCCTTCAAAAACAATGGAACATATGGAGTAATTCTACTATCTTAAGTTCAGAATTTTAAAATTAATATAATATTTTTAGCATAATGGTAGACAGATATACTGTCATTTTATACAATGAAAGCGCAGTCTATTTTTTGAAGAGTTTGATAGGAGGATGGAAAATGAATATCCATGAATATCAAGGTAAAGAAATCCTCAGAAATTACGGGGTATCCGTACCAAATGGTAAAGTGGCTTTTACAGCTGAAGAAGCAGTAGAAGCGGCGAAGACATTAGATTCCAGCGTGTATGTAGTGAAAGCCCAAATCCATGCAGGTGGTCGAGGTAAAGCTGGCGGAGTGAAAATCGCTAAAAGCCTGGACGAAGTGCGTACATATGCAGATGAGTTAATCGGTAAAACTTTAGTAACTCACCAAACAGGTCCTGAAGGTAAGGAAGTAAAGCGCTTACTTATTGAAGAAGGCTGTGATATTAAGAAAGAATATTACGTAGGTCTGGTACTCGACCGCGCGACTTCCCAAGTTGTCCTGATGGCATCTGAAGAAGGCGGAACGGAAATCGAAGAAGTAGCAGAAAAAACACCGGAAAAAATCTTTAAAGAGTACATTGATCCAGTTGTTGGATTAACAGGTTTCCAAGCGAGACGTATTGCATTCAATATCAATATCCCTCAAAAACTAGTTGGAAAAGCAGCTAAGTTCATGATGGGTCTTTACAACGTGTACGTCCAAAAGGATGCTTCTATTGTCGAAATCAATCCTTTGGTTGTAACAGGTGATGGAGACGTAATGGCATTGGATGCGAAGTTCAACTTCGATTCAAATGCATTATACCGTCAAAAAAATGTGATTGAATTACGCGATCTTGAAGAAGAAGATGCAAAAGAAATTGAAGCTTCTAAATATGACCTAAGCTATATTTCCCTGGACGGAAATATCGGTTGCATGGTTAACGGAGCCGGTCTTGCCATGGCAACGATGGACATCGTGAAGCATTACGGCGGAGATCCCGCTAACTTCCTTGATGTTGGGGGCGGTGCTACAGCGGAAAAGGTAACAGAAGCATTTAAAATCATTCTTTCTGATGAAAACGTTAAAGGTATTTTCGTCAATATCTTCGGTGGAATCATGAAATGTGATGTTATTGCAACAGGTGTTGTAGAAGCAGCTAAGCAAATCGGTCTTCAAGTTCCACTTGTGGTTCGTCTTGAAGGTACAAATGTTGACTTAGGGAAAGAAATCCTTAATAAATCAGGATTGAATATCATTGCAGCTGAATCTATGGCGGACGGCGCACAAAAAATCGTTGAGCAAGTAGGCTGAGAAAGGCGGGGGACTAATGAGCGTATTTATTAATAAAAATACCAAGGTTGTTGTACAAGGGATTACAGGATCAACAGCTCTTTTCCATACGAAGCAAATGCTTGAATACGGTACACAAATCGTGGCAGGTGTAACACCTGGAAAAGGCGGAACTGAGGTTGAAGGCGTACCTGTTTTCAATACAGTTGAAGAAGCAAAGAAAGCAACTGGCGTAAATGCATCCGTCATCTATGTTCCTGCTCCGTTTGCAGCAGATGCAATCATGGAAGCGGTAGATGCCGAGCTTGATTTGGCAATCTGTATTACAGAACATATCCCTGTACTGGATATGGTGAAGGTTAAGCGTTATATGGAAGGCAAGAAAACACGCCTTGTAGGACCGAACTGTCCAGGAGTCATCACTCCTGAAGAGTGTAAAATCGGGATCATGCCCGGTTACATCCATACGAAAGGTCATGTAGGGGTTGTTTCACGCTCTGGTACACTTACGTATGAAGCAGTTCACCAACTTTCCCAAGCGGGAATCGGTCAGTCAACGGCAGTGGGGATCGGTGGAGATCCTGTAAACGGAACAGACTTTATCGATGTATTGAAAGCATTCAATGAAGATGAAGATACGTATGCTGTCATCATGATTGGTGAAATCGGCGGTACTGCTGAAGAAGAAGCTGCTGAATGGGTTAAAGCCAACATGACTAAGCCTGTAGTAGGATTCATTGGAGGACGTACAGCACCTCCAGGAAAACGTATGGGCCATGCAGGTGCGATCATTTCAGGCGGTAAAGGAACAGCTGATGAGAAGATTCGCGTTATGAATGAATGCGGAATTCAAGTTGCTCCTACACCTTCAGATATGGGCGAAACATTAATAAAGGTTCTTAAAGAAGAAGGAATCTTAGATAAATGTAAAACTCATTAATCATGTATTGAGACTGATGGCATTCATGCTATCAGTCTCAGTTTTATATTCTCTATTAAAGAAAATTCAGGAGGTTATAAATGAAAGACCGTCGTCATATTCTATTTCATATTCATCATTGTCGGGGGATTGGATTGAAAGGAACAAAAAGAATACTAGAATCTCTCCAGGAATTACACTCTATCTTTGATTTATCCCCTTCCACGCTCCAACAAATAACCCATTCTACCACAGTCAATTCAGAACTCTTCTATAGAGACCTTCATTCATTTAATTCAGACCGATACAAAAAGCTTTATTCAGAAAATGATATAGACTGGATCACGATTATGGACGAAGATTACCCTGCTCTACTGAGAAACGTATATGATCCCCCCTTTCTTCTCTTTTTAAAAGGAAACAGGAATCTCCTTCATGGACGAAAGAAATTGGCCATTATTGGTTCGAGAAATGCCACCTCTTATACGGAAAAAATTCTTCGCGATATGATTCCACAGCTGGTGAAGAAAGAGGTAGTCATTGTAAGTGGACTAGCGCAAGGTGCAGATACGGTGGCTCATAACGAAACGATTCAATCAGGTGGCCAAACGATAGGTGTCCTTGGTGGAGGTTTCAATCACATTTATCCGAAGCAAAATGAAGGATTAGCCCATCATATGATGAAGCATCAGCTTCTCCTCTCTGAATATCCCCCTTATATTAAACCTGAAAAATGGCAATTTCCTTTTAGAAATAGGATTATCAGCGGTCTTACCGATGCAGTGCTTGTTACGGAGGCAAGAAAAAAGAGCGGGACATTCATCACGGCTGATTATGCATTAAATGAAGGAAGAGAAGTATTATGTATACCAGGATCCATACATGAGCCGTTAGCAGAAGGAACCAACAGTCTAATCCAGGAAGGTGCAAGAATGGTCCTATCAATAGAAGATATTATTTCAGAACTGGGAGTATAAATTAAGATAATATGATATAGAATCTTTTAATAAAGTAGGGTTTTTCCGATGAATGATTGAATAATAACAAGTTATTTATACAAAATGGTTGCAATTATTGTGAAACTGTTATACATTTTGCAACAGGTATCTAAAACTATATATAAGAGAAATAAATCGTTAAAAGTAGTGATTATCTAAACTGATATCAATTCTATACCTATGTGAATGAAAGTGTAAACGTTTCCGTTTCACTTGGGTCATAAACATTCCAAGGTGCTATAAACAGTGATTATTTCCCTCTTTAAGGAGGCTAATTGGATGGCAGATTATTTAGTAATAGTAGAGTCGCCGGCAAAGGCGAAAACAATTGAGCGTTATTTAGGAAAAAAATATAAGGTCAGGGCTTCAATGGGCCACGTCAGAGACTTACCGAAAAGTCAAATGGGCGTTGATGTAGAAAACGAATTTGAGCCTAAGTATATAACGATACGCGGTAAAGGCCCTGTATTAAAAGAATTGAAAACAGCAGCAAAAAAAGTCAAAAAAATCTTCCTCGCGGCTGACCCCGACAGGGAAGGAGAAGCAATTGCCTGGCATTTGGCTCACAGCCTTGCCATGGACACCACTTCCGAATGTCGTGTGGTATTTAATGAGATTACGAAGGATGCGATTAAAGAGTCCTTTAAGCATCCACGCGCGATCAATATGGATTTAGTCGATGCTCAACAGGCACGCAGGATTTTAGATCGATTAGTGGGTTACAACATCAGCCCGCTCCTTTGGAAGAAAGTTAAAAAGGGTCTAAGTGCAGGGAGAGTGCAATCTGTCGCACTAAGATTAATTATTGACCGGGAAAATGAAATCAAAAGTTTTACTCCAGAAGAGTACTGGTCAATAGAAGCTGAATTCACAAAAGGGAACGATACATTCCAGGCATCGTTTTACGGAATGGACGGTAAGAAGGTTGAATTGAAGACCGAAGAAGATGTGAAAGAAGTGCTTGGTAAAGTAAAAGGGAAGTCCTTTGAAATTAACAAAGTAACAAAAAAGGAAAGAAAACGAAATCCTGCTCCGCCATTTACAACTTCTTCACTACAGCAGGAAGCAGCAAGAAAATTAAACTTCCGTGCAAAGAAAACGATGATGCTTGCCCAACAATTATATGAAGGAATAGAGATGGGGAAAGAAGGCACGGTTGGTTTTATTACTTATATGAGAACTGACTCGACTCGTATTTCTGAAGTGGCTCAAAAAGAAGCGAACGAATACATCGTTAATAAATATGGTAATGATTTCGTTAAGCAGGCTGAGCGTAAAGAGAAAAAACAACAAAAATCTCAAGATGCCCACGAAGCCGTCCGTCCAACCAGTACATTAAGGGATCCCGCTTCAGTGAAAGAATATCTTTCAAGAGATCAATACAGACTTTATAAATTGATTTGGGAACGATTTGTTGCAAGTGAAATGTCACCGGCAATTATGGATACGATGAGTGTGGATATTGTAAATGGTTCCGTCATGTTTAGAGCAACCGGCTCTAAAGTGAAGTTTCCAGGCTTTATGAAAGTATATGTTGAAGGATCGGATGATCAGAAAGAGGAAAAAGACAATCTTCTACCAGCCTTGGAAGAAAACGATAAAGTGAAAAGTGAAAGCATTGATCCAAATCAGCATTTCACTCAACCCCCACCAAGGTATACAGAAGCAAGGCTCGTCAAGACGCTGGAAGAACTGGGTATTGGCCGTCCTTCCACATATGCTCCGACTCTTGATACGATTCAACGAAGAGGCTATGTAACATTGGATAATAAGCGTTTCATTCCGACTGAACTGGGCGAAATCGTTTTAGAACTGGTGAGAGAGTTCTTCCCGGATATCATTGACGTCGAGTTTACGGCAAACATGGAGCGCAGCTTGGATGATATTGAAGATGGCAATGTGAAGTGGGAAAGAATCATCGATCGCTTTTATCAGGATTTTGAAAAACATTTGGAAAAAGCGGAAAATGAAATGGAAAAAATTGAAATCCGCGATGAACCTGCCGGTGAAGATTGTGAAGAATGCGGACATCCAATGGTATTCAAAATGGGTCGATATGGAAAGTTCATGGCTTGCAGTAATTTTCCTGACTGCAGAAATACTAAGCCAATCGTCAAGGAAATCGGTGTGAAATGTCCAAAATGTGAAAAGGGCAATATCATCGAACGAAAAAGCAAGAAAAAGCGTATTTTCTACGGTTGTGATCAATATCCTGAATGTGACTTCTTATCATGGGATAAGCCGATCGAACGGAAATGTCCGAAGTGTTCAGAATTGCTCGTTGAGAAAAAGCTTAAAAAAGGTAATCAAATTCAATGTACTAGTTGTGATTATAAAGAAGAAACTCAGAAGTAGTGTGAGTTTCCTGTTCGTCTGAACAATAAAAAAGATTGATTGTTGAACAATGAACTTATACAATGTAACAAGGGACTGTCCCAACAGGTGATTTCTCTATTACCTGATGGGTCAGCCCTTTTCTGTTTGCATTTAGTTAAAAAGACAAATTCATAATATGCTTTTGTCTTTTTTATCATTGTGCATTGGTGTACAATACAATGTGGTTAAGATGAAGGATCGATTTACAGGAGGTTTATATAGATGCCAGTAAATGTTATTGGAGCAGGGTTAGCGGGAAGTGAAGCCGCTTGGCAGATTGCTAAGAGGGGAATAAAGGTTAACCTTTTTGAAATGAGACCGGTACGTCAGACACCTGCCCATCATACAGATAAATTTGCAGAGCTTGTGTGCAGCAACTCGCTTAGAGCGAATACATTAACCAATGCTGTTGGTGTATTAAAAGAGGAAATGCGGCATTTAGATTCCGTCATCATGTCAGCAGCCGATGCCTGTTCTGTTCCTGCAGGAGGAGCATTGGCCGTGGATCGTCACGAATTTGCAGCCCATGTCACTGATAAAGTGAAGAATCACCCGAATGTCATGGTATATAATGAAGAGGTCACGGATTTACCTGAAGGAATCACCATTATAGCAACAGGACCACTTACAAGTGAGAATCTTTCAGAGAAAATCAGAAAAGTAACGGGAGAAGAACATTTATATTTCTACGACGCAGCTGCACCAATCATTGAGAAAGATTCAATTGATATGGACAAAGTGTATTTGAAATCTCGGTATGACAAAGGGGAAGCGGCATACTTAAATTGTCCGATGACAGAAAATGAGTTCAATCGTTTCTACGAAGCCCTTATTTCAGCTGAAACGGTGCCTTTAAAAGAGTTTGAAAAAGAGATTTTCTTTGAAGGGTGCATGCCGATAGAAGTGATGGCATCCAGGGGAAGGAAAACCATGTTATTTGGTCCTTTAAAACCGGTGGGATTAGAAGACCCTAAAACAGGTAAACAACCATATGCTGTTGTACAATTAAGACAAGATGATGCAGCAGGAACACTTTACAATATTGTAGGCTTTCAAACACATTTAAAGTGGGGCCCGCAAAAAGAAGTGCTTCAATTGATTCCTGGACTTGAGAATGCGGAAATTGTCCGCTATGGGGTGATGCACAGAAATACCTTCATCAACTCTCCCAATGTTCTAAAGGATACCTATCAACTAAAAGACCATGAGAACCTGTTTTTTGCCGGTCAAATGACTGGAGTGGAAGGTTATGTGGAATCTGCTGCCAGCGGGCTGATCGCGGGAATCAATGCAGCGAAATTGGCTATAGGTGAATCACCCGTGGTATTCCCTCATGAAACAGCGATTGGAAGTATGGCAAGATATATTACGACGGCCAACAAGAACAACTTCCAACCGATGAATGCTAATTTCGGTCTACTCCCTGATTTGCCAAAAAAGGTAAAAGGCAAAAAAGATCGTAATGAGCAACATGCCAACCGGGCATTAAAAACAATTCAGAACTTTGTGAAAAAAGTGTAAAATTCATTGCAAGGGCAGCTGGGTTGTGTTACTATTTAGTAGCCCTTGTGAGGTGTTAAAAATGAGAAATCAATTATATGAACAATTACAATCCTTTACTGAATATATACAAATAGAAAAGCATTATTCTGCTCATACTTTTGAACAATATCGTCATGATATTGAGGAGTTCTACGTATTTATGAAAGAACAAGGTTTAAGTTCATTAAAAGATGTCGAGTATTCTGATGCGAGACTTTTTTTAACTAAGCTGCATGATCATGGTTTAATGAGATCTTCCATTTCTAGGAAGGTATCCAGTTTAAGGAGCTTTTACCGCTATTTAAATCGGGAAAAGCAGCTAACCGATAATCCATTTTCCTTTGTGAATCTTCCCAAAAAAGAACAGCGATTGCCTAAATTTTTTTATGAGGAAGAAATACAAGCATTGTTAGAAGCGTGCGGAGGAGACAAGCCTTTAGACATTCGCAACCGGGCCATCTTTGAACTTCTTTATGCTACGGGTATCCGCGTAAGTGAATGCACAAGCATACAGATGAAGGACGTCGATTTAGGGCTTTCTACAATCCTTGTTAAAGGTAAGGGTAACAAAGAGAGATATGTGCCATTTGGAAGCTTTGCTCACGATGCTATAGAACAATACATAACAGAGTCCCGCCCTAAGTTAATGAAGAATCAAACCCATACCCAATTGTTGGTCAATCATCGTGGCGGAGCATTAACCCAAAGAGGGATACGTCTTATCTTAAATAAGATTATCGAGAAGGCTTCCCTGACCGGAAAAATCCACCCCCATATGTTAAGACATACGTTCGCCACGCATTTACTTAATAATGGTGCCGATTTAAGAACGGTTCAGGAACTTCTTGGACACTCACAGTTATCATCAACTCAAGTATATACTCATGTATCGAAGGATCAATTGAGAAAAACATATTTAGCACATCATCCACGTGCTTAAGAAGAGTTGGAGGTCAGGATATGGAACAATTCCACGCAACCACTATTTTTGCCGTTCAGCATAAAGGCAAATGTGCGATGTCCGGGGACGGACAGGTGACATTTGGCAATTCAGTTGTGATGAAGCATACAGCAAAAAAAGTACGGAAGCTATTTAATGGCAAAGTATTAGCAGGTTTTGCCGGTTCAGTTGCCGATGCATTCACACTATCAGAAAAGTTCGAAGGGAAACTTCAGGAATTTAATGGAAATCTCCCGAGGGCTGCTGTTGAGTTAGCTAAAGAGTGGAGGAGCGACAAAGTGTTAAGAAAGCTTGAAGCGATGTTGATTGTGATGGATGAAAATCACTTGCTGCTAATTTCCGGGACTGGTGAAGTCATTGAACCGGACGATGGAATTTTAGCCATTGGATCAGGTGGTAATTATGCACTATCTGCTGGAAGAGCTTTAAAACAATACGCAGGTGACCATTTATCTGCCAGGGAAATCGCCCAGTCTTCCTTACAAATCGCTGCTGATATATGTGTATATACGAATAACCAAATTATTGTTGAAGAGCTATAAACATTAATCATCAGGTTGAAATTTTTATATACTTTTACACTATATGGAAAGTAAGGAGTGTGCCATTTGATGAAGAGTACTGATCACTTAACTCCAAGACAAATTGTTGAACGTCTCGATCAATATATTGTAGGACAAAAAGATGCAAAGAGAGCGGTCGCTGTCGCATTGCGAAATCGATATCGCCGTAGCCTTCTTTCTGATGTATTAAAGGATGAAGTGATTCCAAAGAACATATTAATGATGGGACCAACCGGGGTCGGGAAAACAGAGATTGCCAGAAGAATTGCGAAGCTTGTCAGGGCTCCTTTTGTAAAAGTAGAGGCTACTAAGTTTACTGAAGTCGGCTATGTTGGACGTGATGTGGAATCTATGGTCAGAGATTTAGTCGAAACGTCTGTCCGCCTGGTGAAAGAGGAGAAAATGGTAGGGGTTCGTGAAAGAGCAGCTGAAAATGCTAACCGCCGTTTAGTGGAACTCGTTGTACCATCTAAGAAAAAGTCCACCTCTTATAAAAACCCATTTGAAATGATCTTTGGTGGTAATCAGTCTCAGGGCACTTCGAACGAAGAGGAAGAAAAGCAGGAAGAGATTTCCCTTCAAGAGCAAAGGCGCATTGTGGAAACAAGACTTCAAAATGGTGAACTTGAAGAGGAGTTCATCACGATTGAAGTAGAAGAGCAGCAGCCCTCCATGTTCGATATGCTTCAAGGGTCCGGTATGGAACAAATGGGCATGAATATGCAGGATGCTATGAGCAACTTTATGCCAAAGAAAAAGAAAAAACGTAAATTAAAGGTGAAAGAAGCAAGAGTCGTTCTTACAAATGAGGAAGCTCAAAAGCTTATTGATATGGATGAAGTAACCCAGGAGGCAATTGTGCGTGCAGAACAATCAGGGATCATCTTTATCGATGAGATTGATAAAATAGCAAGCAAAAGCTCTGGCCAATCTTCAGCCGATGTTTCGAGAGAAGGGGTTCAGCGTGACATCCTTCCTATTGTAGAGGGATCTACGATTGTCACAAAGCATGGTTCGGTGAAAACAGATCACGTGCTTTTCATTGCCGCAGGTGCCTTTCACATGAGTAAACCATCTGATCTGATTCCGGAATTACAAGGGCGTTTTCCAATCAGAGTGGAACTACAGAAGCTATCTACAGAAGACTTTGTGCGTATACTCATTGAACCTGATAACGCAATCATTAAACAATATATCGCTTTAATGGAAACAGAAGGTATACAAATTGAATTTTCTGACGATGCTATTCGTAGACTTGCTGAAATTGCCTATGATGTAAACCAGAACACGGATAATATAGGAGCGAGAAGACTTCATACCATTATGGAAAAACTTCTCGAGGATCTTTCCTTTGAAGCTCCTGATATTACATTGGAAACGATTAATATCACACCTAAGTACGTGGATGATAAGTTAGGCGCCATAGCTAAGAATAAGGATCTGAGTCAGTTTATTCTATAAGTTTTCACCTTCATTCTATTGGGTAAAGATAGATGAATCAATCAGAATACAAAATTAAATAATAGATACACTTAAGTTGTAGTAGGAGGAAATGTAATGAATTTATTAGGTAAAACAAGAACCATTAACGCTATGCTGCAAAAAGCAGCGGGTAAACCAGTTAACTTTAAAGAAATGTCAGAAACACTTAGCAAGGTCATTGAAACAAATGTATTCGTTGTAAGTCGCCGAGGGAAATTGCTTGGCTACGCCATTAATCAGCAAATTGAAAATGAGCGAATGAAACAAATGCTTGCTGATCGCCAATTCCCTGAGGAGTATACTCAAAACCTCTTTAATGTTCAAGAGACTTCTCCAAACCTGGATGTTAACAGTGAATATACTGCTTTCCCTGTTGAAAATAGAGAATTCTTCAAAAATGGGTTAACGACAATCGTTCCTATTATTGGTGGAGGAGAAAGACTGGGTACATTGATTCTTGCCCGTCTTGAAGCTAGCTTTGAAGATGATGATCTGATCATGGGTGAATATGGTGCAACAGTAGTAGGAATGGAAATTCTTCGTGAAAAAGCGGAAGAAATCGAAGTGGAAGCTAGAAGCAAGGCTGTCGTGCAGATGGCGATCAGTTCTTTATCATACAGTGAACTAGAAGCGATTGAGCATATCTTTGAAGAGTTAGATGGTAATGAAGGCCTTCTGGTTGCATCTAAAATTGCCGATAGAGTGGGTATTACCCGTTCAGTAATCGTCAATGCCCTTCGTAAATTAGAAAGTGCGGGAGTAATTGAGTCTCGTTCCCTGGGAATGAAAGGTACTTACATTAAAGTATTAAACAATAAATTCTTAGTTGAGTTAGATAAGCTTCGTACAAATTAATCCAATGAAAAGCTGTTCCCTGTTAAATGGGGAACAGCTTTTTTTTTTGGTTACCTTAACGCTCGCTTCTGAAGGCATGCTCCGCTTTGTATCATCCTAGAGGCTCGAGGTCATAAGCCAAGCACACCAAAAAGGCAAAGAGCGCCTTTCCGGTGTGCTTGACTTATGCTTGTCGCCTCTGGGCAAAGCCCCTCCGCTTTTGCAGACGGAAATGTCTGATTGTTTAGGGAAAATAAGCCGAATGGACTATTGGTAATCTTTCATAAGGTATTGTCATATATGGCACGAATAGTACAATAAAGTTACAACAATGTTACGACTATTTTCGACAGTTTGATTAATAAAGATGGCAGAGTGAGTAATATGATGAAATTCACCTCTTGGAAGGTGTTATTTTCGTGTGTAAAAGAATGATATTTGGTAAAAAACCCATCTTGAACGCACATAAAGTCGGATTTCATTCTTATGATAGCGAATCGGAAGATACATGTATATGTAACATACATGTAATAAAATTAGAAAAATTCACATTAAATTGGTAAAATATCCTTGGTAATTTAAGGGTTAAATGTAGATTAAAAGTCACGAATTCTTTGAATATCGCCCTCATTCTAGAAAATTTAAAGAATATTCATAGACACTAATCTTGCTAAACATTACAATAAATACTGTTGCATGCTAAATTTGTAAAAAATAGTAGTATCTTGTCAAAAAAACGGATAGAGGTGCCTTTAGTGAAATTATTTTCCAACACTTTCACAACTCTGGAAAGAGGACTGAATTACGCCTCGTTAAATCAAAAAGTGATTTCTCAAAATATCGCAAATGTCGATACTCCAAATTATAAAGCAAAAGAAGTGGAATTTAAGACAATGCTGGACCAGTCAGTTCAACAATTGGATGCCAAAAAAACGGATCAACGACATTTCACCTTTCAGTCAAGTAGTCAACATCCAGCGGTTAAAACAAAAACAGCTTATCAATATAATCACAATGGAAATGGTGTCGATTTAGATCAGGAAATGTCAGAAATGGCTTCGAATCAAATCTATTTTAATGCCTTAGCCGATCGAATAAATGGTAAGTTTAACAGTCTTCAAACGGTTGTAAGGGGAGGTAAATAATCATGGCGATATTTACAGGTATGAATACAACAGCATCTGCCCTTACTGCCCAACGCTTAAGAATGGATGTTATTTCATCAAACATGGCGAATGCAGACACAACAAGAGGAGAAATGGTGGGGGGAGAATGGCAGCCATATAAGAGGAAATCTGTTGTGATGGCACCAAAGGAAAATCATTTTTCTTCATTTTTAAATAAAGCCATGCATACAAGGGACGATCAAACTGTTGGAAACGGCGTAAAGGTTTCCAGAATCGAAGAAGATGACGAAACACCATTTAAAATGGTGTACGATCCAGAACATCCTGATGCGAATGGCGAGGGATATGTGCAGCTGCCCAACGTAGATCCATTACGAGAAATGGTTGACCTCATATCGGCGACTCGTTCATATGAAGCAAACGTTACTGTGTTTAATGCGAATAAAGCGATGTTAATGAAATCATTGGAAATCGGTAAATAGAAAGAGGTTATAGATCTATGGCAATACATAATATAGGTTCGATTAATCCTGGAATTATTAGTCCGTCAATTGCAAAAAAAAATATCTCTCCTTCAGAAGCTACGGAGAATTTCAGTCAATTACTTAAACAGTCCATTGACGAAGTGAATTCCATGCAAGTTCATTCAGATCAAATGACTGAGAAGCTTGTACGGGGAGAAAAGGTTGATCTTCATCAAGTGATGATCGCTTCACAAAAGGCAAGCATCACATTACAAACGACCATGGAAGTTCGTAACAAAGTAGTAGAAGCCTACCAAGAAATAATGAGAATGCCAATGTAGTAGACTCATTCAGTCATGTACCGGAGGATTGTAATGAATGATTCGTTTAAGAAATATACAGAACAGATAAAGTCTTATTGGGCAAGCAGAACAAAAAAACAAAAAATAAGTATGGGAGCAACCTTTCTGATAACAGTCATTCTGATTAGTGTTGTGAGCTTTTTTGCAACAAGAACGACTCTTGTTCCCCTATACAGTAATTTATCACCTTCAGAAACCGGCACGATAAAAGAAAATCTTGATGGTAGAGGAATCCCATCGGAGATTTCCGATGGTGGAGCAACCATTATGGTTCCTAAAGAACAAGTAGATACATTGAAGGTTGAATTGGCTGCAGAAGGTATTCCTAACTCGGGCAGTATTGATTACTCCTTTTTTAGTCAAAATGCCGGGTTTGGTATGACTGATAATGAATTTAATGTGTTGAAGCTCGATGCGATGCAAACAGAACTTGCTCAACTCATGAAAGGAATCGAAGGAGTACAGGATGCTAAAGTCATGATCAATCTTCCAGAAAAGCAGGTGTTCTTAAATGATGACATACAACAAGCATCAGCTTCGATTGTATTAAATACAAATCCTGGTTTCACATTTGATCAAAAGCAGATTAAATCACTTTACCACCTGGTTTCCAAAAGTGTTCCTGATCTCCCTACAGAGAATATCGTCATCATGAATCAATTTTTTGAGTATTTTGACTTGGAATCCCAAAATAATTCAATGGGTGGAGGCAACTTTGCTCAACAAATGGATGTCAAGAAAGAAATTGAACGTGATATACAACGTCAAGTTCAGAATATGTTAGGCACATTGATTGGATTTAACAAAGTGGTTGTATCGGTTACAACTGATATAGACTTTACCCAGGAAAACCGTGAAGAAAACCTTGTTACACCAGTGGATGAAGAAAACATGGAAGGAATAGCCGTAAGTGCACAACGAATTACAGAAACCTTCTCGGGAGAAGGAGCAAACCCGGGTGGGACACCTGGAGCCGGTGATGCTAATGAGCCAACAAATACTGGGGATACTTATGGTTCCGGATCAGAATCAAACGGTGATTATGAACGAATGGAGGAAACGATTAACAATGAAGTCAATCGTATCCGTAAAGAAGTAGTTGAGAGCCCATATAAAATAAGGGACCTTGGGATTCAGGTTATGGTGGAACCGCCAAATCCTGAAGAGATAAATTCCCTTCCACAAGACAGGGTGGATGATATCCGCCAAGTATTATCAACCATTGTACGAACTTCCATTGATAAGGAAGCCAATCCTGAATTGACAGACGAAGCAATAGAAGACAAAGTGATTGTCTCGGTTCAACCATTTAAAGGTAAAGTCGATATGGCATCTGAAGAAAAATCTGTTCTTCCCTGGTGGACCTATGTGGTTGGAGGAATACTTCTTATTGTCATTCTACTTTTAGTATTTTTCCTGATTCGCTCCAGAAAGAAAGAAATAACAGAAGAAATGGCGTATGAAGAAACAAGGGAGCCTGTCCATATACCGGAAATTGAGCCTAAAGAAGAAACAGAAGGAACGATTCGCCGGAAACAACTTGAAAAAATGGCCAAAGAAAAGCCTGAAGAATTTGCAAAATTATTACGGACCTGGTTATCAGAGGATTAGGAGGGATGAATGTGGTTAGAAGAGAGAAAGACTTAACGGGGAAACAGAAAGCAGCCATCCTCCTGATCTCTCTTGGTCCTGATGTATCCGCATCAGTATACAAGCATTTGTCAGAAGAAGAAATCGAGAAGTTAACGCTAGAGATTTCCGGAGTCAAAACGGTGGAGACTGAAGCGAAAGAGGATATCTTAGAAGAATTTCACCATATCGCCATCGCTCAAGATTATATCTCCCAAGGCGGAATTGGCTATGCCAAAACAGTATTAGAAAAAGCACTCGGATCAGAACAAGCATTGGCGATCATTAACCGATTAACTTCATCTTTACAAGTAAAGCCTTTTGACTTTGCACGAAGAGCCGATGCTGCTCAAATTCTCAACTTTATACAAAACGAGCATCCTCAAACCATTGCATTAATTCTATCTTATCTTGAACCACAGCAAGCAGGCCAAATTCTTTCTGAACTTCCTCAAGAGGTTCAAGCAGATATTGCCAGGAGAATCGCGATCATGGATGGAACTTCTCCGGAAGTGATAAGTGAAGTGGAAGCAATCCTTGAAAGAAAGCTTTCGGCTACTGTGACCCAGGATTATACGCAGACGGGTGGAGTCGAGGCAGTAGTGGAAGTGCTGAATGGGGTAGATCGTTCTACGGAGAAGACCATTCTGGATGCATTGGAAATACAAGATCCTGAATTAGCTGAAGAAATCAAGAAGAGAATGTTTGTGTTTGAAGACATTGTCACCCTTGATGGACGTTCCATTCAACGTGTCATTCGCGATTGTGATAACGAAGATCTGCTCCTGTCCCTCAAAGTATCAAGTGATGAGGTGAAAGAAGTGGTATTTAGAAACATGTCTAATCGTATGGTGGAAACCCTAAAAGAGGAAATGGAATTCATGGGGCCGGTTCGATTACGGGATGTAGAAGAAGCTCAGTCACGGATTGTAGCAGTGATAAGAAGGTTAGAGGATTCCGGTGAAATCATCATAGCCCGTGGTGGAGGAGACGATATTATTGTCTAGAATCATTAAATCCTCCATTGCTCGAACCATTGATGAAAACAAAAAACTGATATCCCTTAAAAGGGTTAAAACACTGGAAGACTTCAATCAACAAGAAGACAACGACTTTGAAATGAACAGAGCGGCCGAGGGAAATCACATTATCAATGAAGCGAATGAGAAAGCAACTCGAATAATCGAAGAAGCGAAAGAGATGACTCTCCATGCTCAAAGTCAAATTGAACGCGAGAAAGAAAAATGGCTGGTTGAGCGCGAGCAACTCATGCAGGAGGCCTATAATGCCGGATTTCTTCAAGGTGAAGAAGAGGGTAGAAACAAAGGTTATCAAGAATATCAACAGCGATTAATGGAAGCCAATCAAATGACCGAAAGAAATAAACAGCAGTATCAAGACTATATTCAAAATGCTGAGAAGGTCATTGTCAGCTTAGGGATTACATGTGCTGAGAAAATCATGAATCGGAAACTTCAGGAAGAACCCGATCATTTCTTTTCGATCGTGGAACGGGGATTAAAGGAGGTAAGGGATCTGCCTCATATTCAAATTCATGTTCATCCGTCCAGGCATAAACTTTTAGTTGAAAACAAAAATGAGCTTGAAGTCATGTTCCCAACGGATGTTCAATGCTTTATTTATGCAAATGATGATCTTCAACCCGAGGAATGTTATATAGAAACCAATCAGGGACGTGTCATTGTGAGTGTGGACTCCCAATTAAGAGAGTTAAAACATAAGCTTCTTCATTTTCTGGAAGGTGATGTTGAATGAAAGCAGCAGATCTCATTCACCATATCCCCCAGATTCCAACTTTCAAAAAGTTTGGAAAGGTAAAACGGGTAGTAGGGTTAATGATCGAATCTCAAGGGCCCGAAAGTTCTGTAGGTGAAGTCTGTCACATTCATATTTTCTCCCGTGGCAAACAAAAAGTGATTCTGGCAGAAGTGGTAGGGTTTAATGATGATTTAGTGATCCTCATGCCTTATACCAATATGCAGGATATTTCTCCCGGCAGTTTAGTAGAAGGCACGTCAAAGTCATTAGAAATCAAAATTGGACCATCTTTAATAGGGAAGGTGATTGATTCCCTGGGACATCCACTTGATGGAAGTCACTTACCGAATAGCTTAAGTACGACATATACAGAGCAAGATCCTCCCAATCCTTTATCCAGACCGCCCATTAACGAAAAAATGGAGGTTGGTGTAAAAGCCATCGACAGCATGCTGACTGTAGGTAAAGGCCAAAGGGTCGGTATATTCGCTGGAAGTGGGGTAGGAAAAAGCACACTGCTTGGAATGATTGCCCGAAACACGAAAGCGGATTTAAATGTAATTGCGTTAATCGGTGAGCGGGGAAGGGAAGTAAGGGAATTTATTGAAAGAGATTTAGGTGAAGAAGGATTAAAGCGAACGATTGTAGTGGCAGCCACGTCAGATCAACCTGCACTAATGAGGATTAAAGGAGCATTTACGGCTACTGCCATTGCGGAATATTTCCGGGATAAAGGAATGAACGTCATGCTCATGATGGATTCCGCGACACGTGTAGCGATGGCTCAGAGGGAAATCGGATTGGCGGTCGGTGAACCACCGACCACTAAAGGGTACACGCCATCTGTATTTGCTATTTTACCGAAACTATTAGAAAGAACAGGAACTAATGTACTCGGGAGCATTACAGCATTTTACACCGTGTTGGTAGATGGTGATGATTTAAACGAGCCTATTTCTGACACGGTCAGGGGGATATTGGATGGTCATATTGTGCTTGACCGTCAAATCGCAAATAGAGGTCAATATCCGGCTATCAATATTTTGAAAAGTGTGAGCAGGTTAATGAATCATCTGGCATCTAAGGAACATTTACATGCCGCTACGAGAATAAGAGAGTTATTAAGTACTTATATGAACTCTGAGGATCTTATCCAAATTGGTGCTTATAAAAAGGGTACTTCCCGTGAGGTTGATGAAGCCATCCAATACTATCCAGGTATCATCTCCTTCTTGAAACAGGGAGTATACGAACAGGTTTCTCTCCCTGCAAGTGTGGATGAACTTATAAAGCTATCGGAAAAAGGTGGATGAATCGAGTGAGTTATCAATACAGGTTTCAACGTATTTTAACGTTAAAGGAAAAAGAAAAAGATGAAGTGCAGGAAATGTACAGGGGTTCCATTGAAAAGTTTGAAAAAGTTGCCGAGAAGCTTTATGAGTTTCTGAAAAAGAAAGAAAATCTCGAACAGCATCAAGAAACCAAGTTGCAAAATGGTTTATCTGTACAACATATTCGTCATCATCAACAGTTCATCACCAATCTTGAAAGAACCATTTCTTATTACCAGGACCTGGTGATACAAGCAAGGAACCGCATGAACTGGTGTGAAGAAAAGCTTGTAGATATGAACGTAGAAGTAAAGAAATACGAAAAGATGAAGGAGAACGATCTCCATCGCTTTTTGCAAACGAATCAACAAGTGGAAAATAAACAATTAGATGAAGTATCAGTCGTTCAATATATGAAACGGGGAGTTAGGTGATTTCATGGCAAAGGTGATCGAAGAGGAAAACAAAGAGCAGTCCAGTCGTTTCCAAAGAGTTGTGTTTATCATCTTCATTCCTCTCTTGTTTACTATAACCTTCGCTCTCGTAATCATGACAGTTGCAGGAATCAATGTATTTGAAAAAGCGCAATCATTCAGCTCGGATATCCCTTTTCTGGCTAACATCCTTCCTTCAAACGAAGCCCGGGAAGCAGACGATTTACATGAGAGAATGGTCTCTCTTCAAGCTTCAATCGAAGATCAAGAGGCGAAAATTGCTCAGCTTCAAAATGAAGTAGATAAAAAAGATAGTGATAATGAACAACTGCAAGCAACCATACAGCAGCAAAAAGAAGAGCTTGAAGAGTTACGGCAGATTGGTGAAGAAAACAAACGGGCCTTTAAAGAGGTAGTCAATACATTTGAATCCATGTCAGCAAAGAGTGCTGCCCCTGTTCTGATGAAAATGGATGATGATGAGGCAATGAAGATTCTATCAAATATCAAACCTGATATTCTAGCAGATATTTTAGAAAAAATGCCCCCGGAAGATGCCGCCAGATACACGGAGCTGCTCTCGACGGTGGAAAGATAGGCTAGGTCATGAGAGGAGGTGAAAAAGTGGAAATCGGAATAGGTACCCAAGCTCCCAACTCTCCCATGGGGATGAGAAAGGAATCAACGCTTTCTAAGAAAGAAATGGATGGATTTTCAAAACTTTTAGGATTTGTATCGAATCATGTGGTTGAAAGGGAAGAAGTAAAACAGCCCGAGACACTATCTCTTCTGGTTAGCCTGCAAGGCATCTTTCTTGCAACAGAGCTTGATGAAGTTGGACTATCAAGCGCACAATTAGAAGACTTATCCCGATTAAAGGAATTTGACTTTGACCAAATCGCTGAAATAGTTGGTGTGGATAAAGAAACGGTCAATACACTTTTCTCTGAGCTTCAATCCGCTCTAATTGAGACTGAGCAATCTTCGTCTTCATCAGGTGATAATGTAGAGGATCTTCATGAAATCCTGTTGGGAACGATGCAGTTGCTGCAATCCGCATTAAAAAATGAGGTGGGGAGCATAAGCGGAAAAGGGCCAATAGAAGAAGTGACCAGACTTGTAAAGGTCATTGAACTTTTGGCAGCTAACCGTGACTTACTTGTGGTGGAAGCATCAAAAGCGTCCGAGCTGAAAGAGATGATGAAGATGGTTCAAGCGGGTGTAGATCAATCCCTGCCCAGAGAGTTTAATCAGGCGAAGGATTGGTCCCGGCTATTAAAAGATGCTTTTCAACGCCAAGCCCCTGTGCAACCAATGGAAAAGCAGTCCTCAACAGAAGGGGTCACCGTGGAGAAGAAAAGTATTCAACCGATACAGGCAAGCCACATACACTTTGTTCTTCCGAAAACAGAATCCGTTTCCATGAGTCTCTCATCAGGAAATCGCTCCCTTCAATATGAACAATTTGTGAAAGAATTTCAGAATATCCTAAGTAAATCTCAAATGCTGTCACAGCCGAACATGAGTAAGCTACTAATCAAGCTGTATCCAGAGCAACTGGGCTCACTAAGGATTGAACTTCTACAACAAAACGGAGTGATGACCGCAAAAATATTAGCTTCAACGGCAACTGCGAAAGAAATGCTTGATTCTCAAATTCAAGGATTAAAACATGCATTTACATCACAGAACCTCCAGGTAGAGAAGATTGAAATCTCACAGGCGTTAACAGATGCTGAGCGGCAATCCAAAGGGCAGTCACAGCAACAGTCCTCACAACAGCAAAAGCAGAATCAGCCACATGGAGGAAGCCAGGAAGAAGAAAGAACTCAATCCTTTAAGGATTATCTCGTAAATACCGAAATATAGGTGATAATATGACGAAAATCGATCCGAGCTTACTATATTCCACCATCCAAACAAAACAGCGTGAAGGTGGAAAGGATATTATGGGAAAAGATGACTTCCTGAAAATCCTGATGACACAATTACAGAATCAAGACCCGTTGAATCCGATGCAGGACAAAGACTTCATCGCACAAATGGCTACCTTTTCATCACTAGAGCAGATGACGAACCTGACGAAAACAATGGAGAAATTTGTGGATAACCAAAGTCAATCACAATTGATCTCTTACAATCAATTTGTTGGTAAACAAGTGACATGGCATAAAATCATAGAATCAGAAGCGGGCGATGCACCCGAAATACAAGAAGGACAGGGATTCGTAAAAGGAGTCCGCTTTAAAGGAGACTCTGTTGAATTCATCATGGAGGACGGAACAATCCTGACTCCCGGGAATATTTCACAAGTGAATACGACGGATACCCCGGAAGCTTCTCTCGTTAATGCATCTTTATTAATAGGAAAGAACGTAACATGGCACGGCGAAGATGGAGAGATGAGCGGAATTGTTCAATCCGTTTCAAAGAAAGATTCACTTATTTGGTTTCATACAGAAGCAGGTGACAAAATTTCCAGTGATAAATTAATTAAAATCGAATCTTAGGGAGTGGATTGTATGGAAAAGACATTCTTTCATCGTTCACCACAACCTATTGCACCAAATAAGACGAAAGCTATTACTAAACCTTCAAGTGCTTCATCATTTGCTGCCCAATTAGACAAGGCAATTCAACATGTACCCCACATACAGATTAGCAAACATGCAATGGTAAGGATGGAGCAACGGGGAATTTCTATTTCTCCACATACATGGGAGAAGATAGGGGCGAAAATAAACGAGGCAAAATCGAAGGGTGTCGGGGATTCGCTGGTGATTCTGAAAGATGCCGCGTTAATCGTAAGCGCTAAAAACAAAACGGTGATCACAGCTTTGGACCGTGACGAAGCACATTCTCAGATTTTCACCAACATTAATGGAACGATATTAATAGATTCATAGGCTGGACCTTTTATGGAGGCCTGTAGCTGTGGACTGATTGAAGCAGCTAATAAGAAAGGGGAAAAATTCATGCTACGTTCAATGTATTCGGGTATCAGTGGAATGAAAAACTTTCAAACAAAACTGGATGTAATCGGAAATAATATTGCAAATGTAAATACGTACGGGTACAAAAAAGGGCGTGTCACATTCCAGGACTTAATGAACCAAACCGTTTCTGGTGCGAGTAGAGCAACTGAAAACCGTGGAGGTCAAAATGCAAAGCAAGTAGGTCTTGGGGCATCTCTGTCGTCCATTGATACGATTCAAACTCAAGGAAGTCTGCAGACAACAGGCAGATCCTTGGATGTAGCCATCTCGGGTGACGGATTTTTTGTTGTAAGACAAGGAAATAACGAAATGTTCACCCGTGCCGGGAACTTTTATTTAGATTCAAACGGTAATCTTGTGACTGGTCAGGGGAATTTGGTGCAAGGATATCCTGTTGATGCAAGTGGTGTTGTCAATAAGAGTGGTACGGCTGATATTAAGATTGATACGAATACGACTATGGCACCTCAAGCAACAAGTGTGGCTACTTATAATGGTAATTTGAAGTCCAGTGCACCGAATAATACCCAAGTAGAATTAGAGACAAAAGTGAAAGATTCATTGGGGAAGGACATCAGTTTGAAAATTGTGATGGAGAAGACAGGCTTAAATCAATGGAAGGCTACTGTATCTAGTTTGACTCCAGGTGTAACCGTTAATGCAAATACAACAATTACTTTTGACAATGCCGGGAAGGTGCAGTCACCAGCTACAGGATATGTTCCTTTCGCTATCACATTAAACAATTCAACTGGAGCAAGTCCAAGTCAAGATATAGATCTGGATTTCTCCAAGATCACTCAGTTCGATAGCTCATCCTCCGCTAATGTAGATACTGTTGACGGAAACTCAGAAGGGTACCTTGAAAGCTTCAACATAGGTTCTTCCGGTGAAGTGAATGGAGTATTTTCCAATGGTGAAGTGAGAGTTTTAAGTCAACTGGCATTAGCTACTTTTTCCAATCCGGGTGGGTTGACGAAAGCCGGCAATAATCTGTTCCAGGCTTCAAACAACTCAGGCCTTCCGAACCAGGGGCTAGCTGGAGAGGGAAGAGGGGCACTTCAGTCTGGTGCCCTTGAAATGTCCAACGTGGACCTATCCGAAGAATTCACTGAAATGATCACGGCTCAGCGTGGTTTCCAGGCAAATACACGTATCATCACAACGTCGGATGAAATCCTGCAAGAGCTTATAAACTTGAAACGTTAATTCGTTAAAAAGGGAGGAAGGGACTGACATCTAACAGGTTTTACCTTAGGTTGAATCGGGGGATGGATGTCAGTTCTGAAATTTATGATCACGTTAACCAGACTGAATGGAAAGTCATTTACGTTGAATGCTTTATACATAGAAACAGTAGAAGCGTTTCCGGACACTACGATTCTATTAACAAATGGCAGACGATATGTTGTGAAAGAAACAGTGGATGAGGTTGACTCCCTTACACTTTCTTTCTTTCAAAAAGCAAATTTACTCAGCGTGCCCCATGAGGGAGGGAGTATCAGTTGAAGAGTAAAGCCCTGACAATCATGATGATCCTGTTGGTTACGATTACACTTGTCGGTGTGATTGCGTTAGTTGTTATTCTGAAGTTTTCAGGTGATGAAGAAGCGAAAGAGCCTTCCATAGAAGAAGTGATTGAAAACTCGGTGGACATACCTGAGACGACAACCAATTTAATGAGTAATGATTTCATTCGTATTTCCTTTAAGATTCAAACGGATAGTAAAAAAGCAAAAAGTGAGTTGGAAAAGAGAGATTTTCAAGTGAATAACATCATCATAGAAGAGCTTTCAGAATTGAAAGCAGAAGAACTGCAAGGGAAAAAAGGGAAAGAAATGATCGAAACGAAGGTTAAAGACAAGGTAAACTCCCTTATGCAAGAAGGAATGGTAGAAAAAGTCTATATCACCTCTATGATGATTCAATAAGAAAGCTATTATGAGTGTTTGGAGGTGAAGTGGTGGCGAGTGAAATTTTATCTCAAAGTGAAATCGATGCTCTCTTGTCAGCTCTCAATACAGGAGAGATGAGTGCAGATGATTTCAAAAAAGAAGAAGAAGAGAAAAAAGTGAAAGTGTATGATTTTAAGAGAGCTTTACGGTTTTCTAAAGATCAAATCCGAAGTTTAACGAGAATACATGAAAACTTCGCCCGGATCTTGACTACATATTTCTCTGCTCAATTAAGAACTTATGTTCAAATAAATGTTGCTTCTGCTGACCAGATCCCATACGAAGAATTTATCCGTTCCGTTCCGAAAATGACCATCTTAAACGTATATGAATTACCACCATTGGATGGAAGGATCCTTATGGAAATCAACCCCAATATTGCTTATTCGATGATGGATCGGGTGATGGGTGGAAGGGGAGTCAGCGTTAATAAAGTAGAGAATTTAACCGAAATTGAAACGAGAATTATGAGTCAGCTCTTTGAAAAGGCTTTTGAGAATTTAAGGGAAGCCTGGAGCACTGTGGCTGATGTAGATCCGCTTTTTGCGGAATTTGAAGTGAATCCGCAATTTCTTCAGATGGTATCACCAAATGAAACGGTTGTGGTTATTTCATTAAACACAACGATTGGTGAAACAAGTGGAATGATTAACATCTGCATTCCACACGTTGTACTCGAGCCGATCCTTCCGAAAT
The DNA here is from genome assembly GCF_050467885.1 of Rossellomorea sp. NRS-1567. Lineage (NCBI taxonomy): Bacteria > Bacillati > Bacillota > Bacilli > Caryophanales > Bacillaceae > Rossellomorea > Rossellomorea sp. NRS-1567. The sequence continues at coordinate 121,426 of NZ_JBITPL010000015.1, forward strand.
TATCAGGAAGCTATTGGATGGAAAGCAAACGTAAAGAGAGCAAGCCGGAAGAAACGGCACATCTAGAAAGAAGAATCAAGAAAGCCCAAGTGCCGATAGTAGCTGAATTAGGACGTTCTGATATTTCAATTGAAGAGTTCCTTATGCTGGATATTGGTGATGTAATCGAAATGAACACCCGAATCGATGATCCATTAACGATCAGAGTGGGTGAAATTCCTAAATTTACAGCTCAGCCAGGAAAGTCAAATAAGAAACTGGCCGTACAAATTTTAGATTCGTTGAAGGGGGGAGACGACGATGATGAGTGATGATATGTTATCACAAGATGAAATTGATGCGTTGCTTCGTGGGTCTGCAGAGCCTGAAGAGGAAACAGAAGAACGCAAAGAGATAAATAGCAATGATTACATTAGTTCTATGGAAGAGGATGCTTTAGGTGAAATCGGGAACATCTCCTTTGGGAGTTCTGCAACGGCTTTATCCACGTTGCTCAATCAGAAGGTTGAGATAACGACCCCTAAAGTAACGATCATTGATAAAAATTATTTAGAAGAGGAATTTCCTCATCCGTATGTCGCCATTCAAGTTCAATATACTGAAGGATTTTCAGGAGTGAACCTGCTGGTGATCAAACAATCAGATGCATCCATCATCGCTGACTTGATGCTTGGTGGAGATGGAAGGAACCCATCCGGTGATTTGGGGGAAATCCAGCTTAGTGCCGTTCAAGAGGCAATGAATCAAATGATGGGTTCTGCTGCAACTTCCATGTCTACGGTTTTTAGTAAGAAAGTGGATATTTCACCACCTTCCATCGATTTGATGTACATACCTCAAGGAGAGGGAGAAGAAAACCTTCCTAATCAAGATCTATTAGTAAAAGTATCTTTTTCATTGAAAATCGGAGATCTCATTGATTCGAGCATCATGCAGCTCTTGCCCTTAAGTTTTGCCAAGAGTCTGGTGGATGAATTAATGAATGGTGGAGCTACTGACGAAGTTGCAGCAGCGGTTACACCGACCGTGGAACCTCCTGCTGCTCCACAAGCAGAGCCATATAGCGGTATGTATGAGGAACCTGTCCATGTTTCAAATCCGCAAGCGTCTCCTCAGCATTTGGGGGGGCAAGGGGTGCATGGAGAAACCGTAAATGTACAACCGGCTACATTTAGTCATTTTGAACCGACAACATTGGGACAACAGGAAACAAAAAATTTGAATATGCTACTAGACATTCCCTTGCAGGTTACGGTAGAGCTCGGAAGGACGAACCGATCTGTCAGGGACATACTCGAGTTATCGTCTGGTTCCATAATAGAGCTTGATAAATTAGCGGGAGAACCGGTTGATATCCTTGTAAACAGTCAGTTGATGGCTAAAGGGGAAGTAGTAGTGATAGATGAGAACTTTGGTGTCAGAATTACGGACATTGTAAGTCAAAGTGATCGTATAAAAAAACTTAAATAACTTAGACGATGATGGAGGATGACAATAATGGCTAATAAAATTCTAATTGTAGATGATGCGGCTTTTATGAGAATGATGATTAAAGATATTTTGACGAAAAATGGGTTTGATGTAGTAGGAGAGGCAGCCGATGGAAGTCAAGCTGTTGATAAATACAAGGAACTGAAACCTGACCTTGTCACCATGGATATTACTATGCCGGAAAAAGATGGTATTGCAGCTCTGAAGGAAATCAAAGCAGTCGACGCCGGTGCGAAAATCATCATGTGCTCTGCAATGGGTCAACAAGCAATGGTGATTGATGCCATACAAGCGGGTGCAAAGGATTTTATCGTTAAACCATTCCAGGCCGATCGTGTAATCGAAGCCATTCAGAAAGCTCTAAGCTAACAGATTAGTAAGAAGGTGCATGTATTGAAGAAGATTCAAATTCTAGTGAGTCTTATTGTTTTTATCATTACTGCAAATGCTGTGGATGTAACAGCATTTGCAGAAGTGAATAATGTCAAGGACTGCATAGAACATCCAGAGAAATGCAATGAGCAGCAAAATAATGAGGCTGACACCTCAGCCGCAGCTACCTCGGTTACTTTTTTGGATTATCTTAAAATGATCGTTGCTCTTATCTTTGTAGTTGCTCTCATATATTTTTTATTGAAATTTATCAATCAAAAAGGAAGATCCTTTCAACAAACGAAATTAATCAATCATTTAGGTGGAACGCCCCTCGGGGGAAATCGTTCTGTCCAAATTGTTAAGGTAGGCAAACAAGTACTCGTACTCGGTGTAGGAGAAGATATTCAGCTATTGAAAGAGATTCAGGATGAAAAAGAAAAAGAAGAGATACTATCCTTTTATCAGGACGCTCAATATCCTGATGCCAAAACAGCCGTTTCCAGTTGGTTAACAAAGGTAAAAGGTCCTTCTCAATCCTCTGACACAAGCTCATTTCAATCACATTTGAAATCACAACTGGAGGAAATGAAAAAGGGAAGAAAAAAGATGTTCAAGGATTTAAAGAAAGAGGAGAATCATTCCGATGAATGAATTCATGGAGTTTTTTAATAGTAGTTCTGCAGATAATGTATCGACAAGTGTTAAGCTGCTATTACTATTTACCGTCCTTTCACTGGCACCCAGTATTCTGATTTTAATGACATCTTTTACCCGGATCATGATTGTCCTATCTTTTGTCAGGACATCTCTTGCCACACAACAAATGCCGCCGAATCAGGTATTGATTGGAATTTCTTTATTTCTTACATTTTTTATCATGGCTCCAACTTTCCAAGAGGTAAACGATGAAGCATTGACCCCTCTTTTTAATGAAGAGATTAATCTTGAAGAAGCTTACGACAAGGCTTCGATCCCGTTTAAAGAATTTATGAGTAAGCACACAAGACAAAAGGATTTAGAGTTGTTCTTACAATATTCCGGGGCTGAACGACCCGAATCTGTGGAAGACATTCCTCTTACATCCTTGGTACCGGCATTCGCGTTAAGTGAAATTAAGACGGCTTTTCAAATAGGATTTATGATATTTATTCCTTTCTTAGTCATCGACATGGTGGTAGCGAGTGTCTTGATGTCCATGGGGATGATGATGCTCCCTCCTGTTATGATTTCATTGCCTTTCAAGATTTTACTGTTTGTGTTAGTGGATGGCTGGTATTTAGTAATAAAATCTCTTTTACAAAGTTTTTAAGTAGGTGAGTTTCAATGAATGCTGAATCTGTTATCGCGATCGCGGAGCGTGGAATATATGTAACCCTCATCGTTTCCGCTCCATTACTGCTGTTAGCCCTTATAGTAGGGTTGATCGTCAGTATATTTCAAGCAACAACACAAATACAGGAACAAACTCTTGCGTTTATTCCTAAAATCGTGGCGGTCTTGGTCGGGATTGTTTTCTTTGGACCTTGGATGTTAACGAAGCTTGTGACGTATACCTCACAAATCTTCTCAGATTTAACAAGGTTCGTAGGGTAAGAGAATGGAAGAGCTTGTACCCATTCTATCGGTTTACTTACTAGTGTTTGTTAGGGTTTCGGCTTTTTTTGTTACGATGCCCCTGTTTTCATACCGTAACATACCTGCACAACATCGGATCGCTTTTTCGGTGGTACTCTCCTGGGTCATGTATTATACGATTGAATCTACGGCATTTGAAATCAACGGTCACTATTTTTTGTTGATCATGAAAGAAGCCATGATCGGACTTCTCATCGGTTTTGTTGCCTATATGATTGTTACGGCCATCCAGATAGCCGGAGGGTTTATAGACTTTCAAATGGGGTTTGCCATTGCCAATGTAATCGATCCCCAGACAGGAGCACAAAGCCCCTTGATGGGTCAATATTTATATACATTTGCGCTTCTATTATTGCTTGCTCTTGATGGTCATCACCTGCTCCTGGATGGAATTTTTTATAGTTATCAGCTGATCCCGATTGATAGCCCGTGGATACCTTTTGGAGATGAGAGACTAATTGACTATGTTATGACATCTTTTAACTCAATGTTCATCATTGCTTTTCAAATGTCGATTCCTGTTGTTGCAACGCTGTTCCTTGTAGATGTGGCCTTGGGGATTGTGGCTCGTACTGTACCGCAGTTAAACGTCTTCGTCGTAGGGTTTCCTATCAAGATTGCCGTTGCATTTATCGTGCTGTTCATTGTAATGGGAGTGATGTTTGCTGTCATGCAGCAGCTTTTTGAAATGATGTTCGTGACCATGAGAGATTTAATGAAAATTATTGGAGGCACATAATTTGAAGTGGCTATCATTAGACCTACAGTTTTTCAGTGGGGAAAAGACGGAGAAAGCGACTCCGAAAAAAAGGGATGACGCGAGGAAAAAAGGACAAACAGCAAAAAGCCAGGATGTGAATACAGCAATCATCCTTCTTGCCGTTTTTTTATTCCTTACGTTCAGTGCTTCATATATTGGGAATATTGTGTTCGATCTTTTTAATCAAACCTTTCAGGAATACATGCTGATGGAACTGACAGAGAATACAGTTCAAGTCATAACCATGGATATTATGAAAGAACTTGCATTGCTTCTCGGTCCTATTATGTTAGTGGCCTTACTTGCCGGATTGGTTTCGAATTATATACAAGTAGGGGTCATGTTTACGACTAAACCGCTTGAGCCGAAGCTTGAAAAGATTGATCCGATTAAAGGGTTTAAGCGTATCTTCTCTTTAAGAGCAATCGTTGAACTATTAAAATCCATTCTGAAAATTTCCTTCGTAGGTGCGATCACGTTTGTCATTCTCTGGAAGAATATTGATCAAGTGTTAAGCTTATCGTTTAAATCAGTGGGGGATTCATTAGCGACGATGGCGAGCTTAACTGTACAAATGGGAATCGCTGCTTCACTAGCGCTACTATTCTTATCACTATTCGATTTTCTTTATCAGAAATATGATTTTGAAAAAAATATTCGAATGTCAAAGCAGGATCTAAAAGATGAACATAAAAACATCGAGGGTGATCCGCTGATTAAATCCAAAATTAAGCAGAGACAGCGTGAAATGGCCATGAGACGCATGATGCAGGAAGTTCCGGAAGCGGATGTGGTGATTACAAACCCTACTCACTTTGCCATTGCACTTAAATACGATGAGAATAAAATGGATGCGCCTTATGTAGTGGCGAAAGGCGTTGATTATCTAGCACAGAAGATTAAATATATCGCCACTGAAAACGACGTGGTGATGGTGGAAAATCGTCCTTTAGCCCGGTCCCTTTATGACTCGGCTGAAATAGGCGATGCCGTTCCGGAAGAATTTTTCAAAGCAGTTGCAGAAATTTTAGCTTATGTTTACCGAATAAAAAATCAAATGTAAGCAGTTAGGAGAGAAACAATGTCAGCAAGAGATTTATCCGTACTAGCCAGTGTCATATTAATCGTTGCCATGCTTATCATCCCGTTCCCATCCTGGTTATTAAGCTTATTGATCATCGTTAATATTTCACTTGCACTCCTTGTACTCCTAACCACGATGAATATGAATGAACCATTGCAATTTTCTATATTTCCTTCCTTATTATTATTGTTAACACTTTTTCGATTAGGTCTAAATGTTTCCACAACGAGATCGATCCTTAGTAAAGGTGAAGCAGGGGACGTTGTGGAAACCTTTGGAACATTCGTTGTAGGAGGAAATATTCTCGTCGGTCTCGTAGTATTCATTATCCTCATCGTGATCCAATTTATTGTCATAACAAAAGGATCTGAGCGTGTGTCCGAGGTTGCGGCAAGATTTACACTTGACGCAATGCCCGGTAAGCAGATGAGTATAGATGCCGATTTGAATGCCGGGATGATTTCAGAGCATGATGCCAGAAATCGTCGGGAGAAAGTAGGTCGGGAAGCAGATTTCTATGGTGCCATGGACGGGGCATCTAAGTTTGTTAAGGGAGATGCCATAGCCGGAATTGTCATTGTCATGATCAATTTAATCTTCGGTATTATTATTGGCATGACACAACAAGGGCTGCCTATCGCCGAAGCGGCAACCCGATATTCCTTACTTACAGTCGGAGACGGAATCGTCAGCCAGATTCCTGCCCTATTGATTTCAACAGCCACAGGCATCGTGGTAACCAGAGCCGCATCTGAAGGGAATCTGGGACAGGATATCATGAATCAGCTACTGGCTTATCCTGCGATGCTGTACGTAGCCGCCTTCACGATCTTCATGCTGGGTGTAGCAACTCCTATTAATGATATCTTAACTATTCCAGTGGCAGCCCTTATGGGGGTAGGAGCCTTCATGCTTTCACGGTCACCTAAGGAAACTGAATCTGACATGATGGAAATGGAAGAAGAAGTAGAGCAGGACGAAATGAAAAGTCCGGAGAGCGTCGTGAACTTACTGAATGTCGATCCCATCGAATTTGAGTTCGGATATGGTCTGATTCCCCTTGCTGATACGAATCAGGGAGGAGATCTCCTTGACCGGATTGTAATGATACGACGTCAATTAGCGATAGAGCTGGGGCTGGTCATACCTGTAGTGAGGATCCGGGACAATATACAACTTCAACCGAATGAATACCGCTTGAAAATTAAAGGCAATGAGATGGCTCGAGGAGAGCTTTTGCTTGATCATTATTTAGCCATGAGTCCGGGTGTGGAGGATGATTCCATTGAGGGAATTGATACAATCGAGCCATCATTCGGTCTTCCGGCTAAATGGATTTCAGAAGAAATGAAAGAGCAGGCAGAAATATTCGGATATACGGTTGTGGATCCGCCGTCAGTGGTGTCAACCCACATAACCGAAATGATTAAAACCAATGCTCATGAGCTACTGGGCAGGCAGGAGACGAAACAGCTCATTGATCACCTGCAGGAATCCTACCCGATATTAGTGGAAGAAGTGACACCGAATCCTTTAACAGTAGGTGAAGTACAAAAAGTATTAGCCAAGTTGTTAAAGGAAAATGTGTCTATCAGAAACTTGCCGATTATTTTTGAAACACTTGCTGACTATGCCAAAATGAGTTCAGATACAGATCTTTTAGCTGAATATGTCAGGCAATCGTTGGCTAGACAAATTACCAGTCAATATGTTCAAGGAGATGCTTCCTTAAAGGTTGTGACTATGGCAGGAAAGGTTGAAAAATTGATTGCCGACGCCATTCAACAAACGGAACATGGAAATTATTTATCCATGGATCCAAATGATTCTCAAGGAATCCTGGAGGCAGTCGCATCTCAAGTGGAACAGTTGTCTCTTATGGAGGAGTCACCGATTATTCTGTGTTCCCCTGCTGTGAGAATGTACGTAAGACAATTAACAGAAAGGTATTTTCCGCAAGTACCGATCATTTCATATAACGAATTGGAAGCAAATGTAGAAGTACAAAGTTTAGGGGTGGTGAATCTCGGATGAAAGTAAAGAAATATGCAGCACCTTCCATGAATGAGGCAATGAAAAAGGTCAGAGCAGAATTAGGGGATGATGCCGTCATACTAAACTCTAAAGTAGCATATACGGGTGGTTTCATGGGGTTATTCAAAAAGAAAATGATTGAAGTCATTGCGGCCATTGATCCAGAGGTTGAAAGTGAAAAGATAGAGATGAGTAGAATGAATGCGAAATCTGCACCATTCGCTCATCCTTCTCCACCCGAAAAAAAATACGAAGTTCCTAATAATTCGGTAGAGTCAGAATTAAAAGAACTAAAACAAATGATTTCTACTATTAAATCAAAAAATCAATTCGAGAAATTCGATGAAGATGTTCAAGAAATCTTGTTATTTCTAAAAGATCATGACATTAGTGATACTACTCTTTTCCGGTTGGGGGACTATCTAGAAGAGAGAATCAAGAGTGGATTTCTTCCAGGGAACAATCGAAATGAATGGGCTAAACAGGAAGTCAAACATTTTCTGGAGGGTCTTCTGAAAGGAATCGCTTTGGGTGGTATGAGTTACAAGAAGAAATACATTAACGTGATAGGCCCAACCGGTGTGGGGAAAACAACTACTCTAGCGAAAATGGCGGCTGAAGCAGTCATAGAGAAACGGATGAAAATAGCTTTCATCACGACGGATACGTATCGTATTGCAGCGATCGAGCAACTAAAGACATATGCAGGTCTGTTGAATGTTCCAGTAGAAGTAGTCTATAAAATAGAAGACTTTAAAAAAGCAATCGATAAATTTCAGGACTACGACCATGTTTTCATTGATACTGCAGGCAGGAATTTCAGAGAAAAGAAATATGTAGAGGATTTGCGGGGAATTATTGACTTTGACCACCAGATGGAGACGTTTCTGGTTCTTTCCCTGACCAGCAAGGAGAGGGATATGGAGGAAATCATTTCACAGTTTTCTTCTATTGACATTGATCGGTTCATTTTCACGAAACTAGATGAAACATCCAGTTACGGCTCTATGATCAATATGATGACAGAGGTCAAGATAGGTGCATCTTATGTTACGGTCGGTCAGGGTGTACCGGAGGATATTACCGAGGTGAATGTTGAAGAAATAGGTCATTTACTAATGAAAGGATTTCGATATGAGAGATCAAGCATATAACCTAAGGCGGAAAATGGTCAATGGCGACTCTTCCCCCGCTAAAACGATTGCAGTAGTAAGCGGAAAGGGTGGGGTTGGTAAATCGAATATCTCCACTAACCTTTCTGTTTTGCTTGGTAAAGAAGATAAGAAAGTATTATTAGTTGACCTGGATATCGGCATGGGAAATATTCATATTTTACTAGGAAGTCATCATTCTTACTCAATCATGGATTATATTGAGGAAAAAGAACTAGATATCGACACAATTATATGTGAAAATGTTCATGGTATCTCTTACATAAGTGGGGGGAATGGTCTTAAGAATATCGTGGAGTGGCAAGAGAAGCAGATAGAACGGTTCTTTGAAGTAATGGAGCATATAGTTCAAAAGTATGATTACATTCTTTTTGATATGGGTGCAGGAGCTACGAAAGAAACGTTGGAATTTCTCTTGGCGATGGATGAAATCATTGTTGTCACGACACCTGAACCTACCTCGATTACAGATGCTTACTCGATGATGAAATATATTTATATGAGGGATCAAGAGAAACCGTTCTATCTGATATGTAATCGGGCGGAATTCAAGAAGGAAGGTCTTGAAACGATTACGAGATTACAAGAAACGGTGAGGAAATTCCTTCATAAGGAGATCGTTTCTTTAGGGGTCTTACCTGAAGATTCAACGGTAAGGAAGGCGGTCATTCATCAAAGACCCATAGTCGTCGGATACCCTGCTTCAGCCATGACCTTAAGTCTTCGTACGATGTTGCATCAAATTGTCGGGGGACCTTTTCGACCAGTGAGTAATCAGACAGGTTTTTTAAAGAGTATGAGAAATTTATTTTTTGGGAGGTAAAATTCCTGAATGAAAAAAGTTCTAGTTGTAGATGATTCAGCATTTATGAGAAAACTTATTGGTGATTTTCTAACAGCCTCCAAACAGCTAGAAGTGATAGGAATTGCCAGAAATGGTGAAGATGCGATCTCAAAAATTAAAAAACTCCGTCCCGACGTCGTGACCCTTGACGTGGAAATGCCAAAGATGAATGGAATAGAAGCCTTAAGGAGAATCATGGGGGAATGTCCGTTGCCTGTTGTGATGCTCTCATCTACAACCAAAGAGGGGGCGGAGGAGACCGTCAAAGCCATGGAGCTTGGAGCTGTTGATTTTATCGCGAAACCTTCAGGAACCATTTCCTTGGACCTTCATAAAGTTCAAGATGAAATGGTTGAAAAAGTAATATCGGCAAGCAAGGTGAACATGACGAAAATAACCAGCGCTTTTCGAAAAAGGACAGAGTCGGTAGATTCAAGTAAACCTGCTAAAGGAGCTGTACCAACGTTACCTTCTGACCTTAAATGGACCAGGGATTCACCGAAATTGATCCTTATAGGAACATCAACAGGAGGTCCGCGTGCTTTACAGCAGGTGCTGACAGAATTATCTCCTCAACTGGATGCCCCAGTGGTAGTGGTACAGCACATGCCACCGGGCTTTACCAACTCACTGGCCATTCGGTTAGATGGTCAATCCGCCATTAAAGTGAAGGAAGCGGAGCATGAAGAAATCCTTCAAAAAGGAACAGCATATATAGCACCGGGTGGTTTTCATACAAAGGTGGTCGAGCATGGAGCACATTTAGCCTTTGAATTATCAAAGGAAGAAGCACCACGAAATGGTCACAGACCTTCCGTAGACGTATTGTTCGAATCCGCAAGCCTGCTTCGAAATTATGGGAAAATAGCTGTCATAATGACAGGGATGGGCTCCGATGGCTCTGAAGGATTAATCAAGCTGAAAGAAACGGGCGAAGTGAGGGCCATTGCGGAATCAAAAGAGACTTGTATTGTGTTTGGAATGCCGAAATCGGCTATCGCTACAAATTTAGTAGACAGCGTGGAACATATCGAGGATATTTCTCAATCTATTATGAAGTACATGTTGTAGAGAGGTGTGGAGCACATGGAATTGAGTCAATATTTAGAAGTTTTTATAGAAGAGAGTAAGGAAAACCTACAAACCTGTAATGAGCAATTACTGGAATTGGAGAAAAACCCTGAAAACCTTGCGATTGTTAATGAAATTTTTCGTTCAGCTCACACGTTAAAAGGAATGTCTGCAACGATGGGGTACGAAGATTTAGCAAACCTTACCCATAAAATGGAGAATGTTCTGGATGCTATACGTAATGAAAAAATTAAAGTGACACCAGAGATATTGGATGTAGTGTTTAAATCTGTTGACGACCTGGAAGCAATGGTCTTTTCTATCGCGGACGGGGGAGATGGGAAACGGGACGTGACAGAAGTAGTCACCCTCCTCCAAGCAATTGAAAAAGGTGAAAGTTTACAATCAGTAAGCAATGAAGCTGCCGCAACCATAGCGCCTGAAATACATACATTGTCCATGAAGTACGAAGCATTTGAACAAACCGTTATTCAGCAATCCTACGAGCAGGGTTTCCGATGCTTTGAAATTACCGTTTCCTTGCGGGATGACTGTCTGTTAAAAGCAGCAAGAGTATATATGGTTTTCGAAGTGCTGGAAAAACTCGGAGAAGTCATCAAGTCTTTCCCTACTGTCGATCAGCTGGAAGAAGAACAGTTCGATCAATCCTTTGTTATAGCTGTTGTATCAAAAGAGGATGCATGTGACATAGAAAAGAATATACGTAACGTCTCTGAGGTTGAAGAAGTCACGTTAATGGAACTGACCTCACAACATATTCACAATAAAGAAATGAATGCAATGGAGGAACAGTCACCAGTAGCAGTTGTAAGAGAACAGGAAGACATGATACCTAAAGAAACAAATAAAACATCAAAACAATCGAATCCATCGAGCAAAACGATACGTGTAAACATTGAGCGACTGGATGTACTGATGAACCTTTTTGAAGAACTTGTCATAGATAGAGGCAGATTGGAACAAATCTCAAAAGATTTAAATAATCCGGAATTAAATGAAACGGTTGAAAGAATGACACGGATTTCCGGAGACTTACAAAGCATCATCCTCACTATGCGGATGGTTCCTGTCGAAACGGTATTTAACCGCTTTCCCCGCATGGTAAGACAGCTTGCAAGAGATTTAAATAAGAAAATTGAATTAGAAATCATAGGGGCAGAAACAGAACTTGATCGGACGGTGATCGATGAAATCGGAGATCCACTCGTCCACTTAATTCGTAATGCCCTGGATCACGGAATTGAAATGCCTGAGATTCGCTCGAAAAATGGTAAGCCTGAGCAAGGGACAGTCAAGCTGAAAGCCTATCATAGCGGAAATCATGTATTTATTGAACTTGAAGATGATGGTGCAGGTATTAATAAACAGCGAGTGATGGAGAAAGCGATTCAAAAAGGAATTGTATCAGAAGAAGTGGCGCAAACCTTATCCGATCGACAAATCTATGAACTTATCCTGGCGTCAGGTTTTTCAACAGCTGACCAAATCTCAGACATCTCTGGTAGAGGTGTTGGATTGGATGTAGTTAAAGCGACGATCGAGTCATTAGGTGGTGCCATTACAATCGACTCCAGTGCTGGTCAAGGATCATTGTTTTCTATTCAATTGCCATTAACCTTATCGATTATTTCTGTCATGCTTGTTGAGATTGAAGCTGAGAAATACGCAATCCCCCTTTCTTCCATTATCGAGACGGCCATAGTCAAAAAAGAAGAGATCATGAATGCACATAATCAAAGAGTGATAGATTTCAGAGGCAAGGTGGTTCCTTTGTTATTCCTGGAGGATGTATTCGAAGTTCCTAAAGATTCAAAGGATGAAGAGTATTATTCTGTCGTAGTTGTCCGCAAAGGAGAAAAAATGGCAGGTTTGGTAGTGGATTCATTCATTGGTCAACAGGAAATCGTGCTGAAATCTTTAGGGAATTATCTTAATGATGTATTCGCCATTTCAGGTGCAACCATATTGGGTGATGGGCAGGTAGCACTGATTGTTGATTGCAATGCATTGATTAAATAGGAGGTAAGGGAAATGAGTGTAGTGTCAGAGACGATGGAAGACCTAAAGTTGATCGTATTCCAATTGGTGGATAAGGAATATGCCATTCCTGTCGATCAGGTCAGATCAATTGAGAAGCCACAGCATATAACGAGAGTGCCTAGAACGCCTGCCTATGTTAAAGGTGTAATAAATTTACGTGGTGTCGTAACCCCCATCATCGATTTAAGAAGCCGGTTCGATTTACCCTCTTCTGTGCCAACCGAGAGCACCCGTGTGATTATCGTAGGTTTAGATGATAAAGAAGTAGGATTGATCGTCGATGCGGCAAATGATGTGTTGGATGTAGATAGAGAAACGATTGAACCTTCACCGGAAGTTGTCGGGGTAGTAGAAGCAGAGTACATTGGTGGAGTAGTAAAGCAAAATAAACGATTATTGATTCTACTTCATTTAGACAAAATACTGCAATCCATCTAAGGAGAACAGATACGAATGGGTTATGAGAAGAAAATATCGTCAATGCACCTAGATATTTTGAAAGAAATCGGAAATATTGGAGCGGGGCATGCAGCAACTGCCCTCTCTACTCTTCTGGATAAGAAAATTGACATGAAGGTACCCAGTGTCCAGGTTGTTACATTCGATGAAATGATGGACATGGCAGGAGGACCGGATAATGTTGTCGTAAGTGTGTTCTTAAGAATTGAAGGGGATGCACCGGGAAGTATGTTTTTTTTATTGCCTCTTGAACAAGCTTCTACTTATATTCGAACAATGATACAGGATCGATCGTTTTCCTTTAGTGAACCACCGTATTCAGAATTAGGTTTATCTGCCATGCAAGAGTTGGGGAATATTCTCTCAGGTTCTTATTTGTCTTCCTTATCCGACTTTACGAGTCTTAAGCTGTTACCTTCTGTTCCCGCTTTATCTGTAGATATGGCTGGTGCCATTATCGGTTTCGGTTTACTGGAAATTTCTCAGGTAAGTGATTATGCGATTGTTATAGATACAGCCTTAAAAGAAGAAGAATTTGAGGAATCGGAAAGTGTGAAAGGCCACTTCTTCCTCTTACCGGATCCCGATTCATTTGAAATCATCTTCCAATCCCTCGGTGTGAGGCTATGATTGAAGTGAACACAGTGGTAAGGGTGGGGATTGCAGATATGAATATCGTTAGTAAGGGAAGTTCAATTCGTACATCGGGCTTAGGTTCTTGCATTGGGGTGGTATTATACGATGAGATTATCAAATTGGCTGGTATGGTCCACGTCATGCTCCCTCATTCATCGTTAGGGAAAGAGCCTTCCATGAAATTAGCTAAATATGCAGACACTGGAATAGATGAACTAATCCGACAACTGGGAGAACGGGGTGCGAAAGTTGAAAGACTTAAGTGCAAAATGGCTGGCGGTGCACAAATGTTTCAATTCAAATCAAAAAGCGATGTGATGAGAATTGGCCCAAGGAATGCTGAAGCGGTCAAAGAGGCTCTCTTGAAGCATCGAGTGCCAATTGTTGCAGAGGATTTGGGTGGTAATAAAGGGAGAACCATCGAATTCTTCACGTCAACCGGGATCCTTCATGTTCGCACGGTAAATGAAGGAACGAGAGAATTATGAGTCAATGAAAAGTTTCAAGGAGTAGATTTAACAGGGAAGATCCATTCGTTTTCTCATACCATGGAGTTCTATACCTTAATGCAAATTTCAAGGAAGAAAATAGTAAGCAAGGAGGATTCTTATGTCTCAGCAACCCCCTCGAACAGATGAACAACTATATTGGGAGAAATGGATTAACAGTCGTGATACCCAGGCAGGTGACATGCTAGTGAAGAAATACATGCCCCTTGTGTCGTATCATGTTCAGAGAATTTCCGTTGGGCTGCCAAGAAACGTCTCGAGAGAAGATATAAAGAGTCTTGGGTTGATGGGTTTACTGGATGCACTTCAGAAGTTTGATCCAACAAGAGATCTGAAGTTCGATACATATGCTTCGTTCAGAGTCCGGGGAGCCATTCTCGACGGACTGAGAAAAGAAGACTGGCTACCAAGATCAACAAGAGACAGGGCGAAAAAAATCGAAGCCAAAACAGTAGAGCTGGAACAAATTCTATTACGCCACGTGACCGCAGAGGAAGTAGCAGCCTCATTAGAGATGGCTCCTGAGGAAGTATATCAAACCACCAATGAACATTTCTTTGCCAATGTCCTTTCCATGGATGAGCAACTAACCGATGAAGATCATGACTCTCAAAGCTATTCTATTAAAGATGATAAGACGATCACACCTGAGGAAGAAGTGCTGAAAGGTGAAAGGGTAACAGAGTTAGAGAAAACGATTCTGACGCTTTCTGATAAAGAACAGCTTGTGTTAAGTTTATTTTATAAAGAGGAATTAACTTTGACGGAAATCGGGGAAGTCATGAAACTGTCAACCTCACGAATTTCACAAATACATTCCAAGGCCATTTTTAAACTGCGCACTTTATTAGGCTCTTGAACCAACGCTATTGATTATCGGTGCACACAATGAGCCCAAACCATAGATATTGATGGACTGTTCCCACGAAAAACGGTTAATGGAGCAGTCCTTTTATATAATTAGGAAATACTAAAATCAAACTAAATTAAGGTGATGACATGGTAACATTCCTGCTTTTTATATCTTTTCTTCTTAATATCGTCTCCTTGCTTGCAATCGTCATTTTATACTCAAGGCAAAATCGTTTTCTTAACATGGAAAAAGAACAAAAGAAAATGATCATGGAACTCGAAGAAGTCATTTCTACATATTTAATAGAAATGAAAGAAGAGAATGAAGAGTTCATTAGGACTTTTAATCATCATGCTAAAAGTCAAACAAGTATCACTGACAAAAAGGAAGATGAAAATGGAAACAGTTCCCCGCTTCAAACCACTCCCAAATGGTCAGGAGCAGGATATAAGCAAGCTTCAAAGGCCTATCAGCAAACACCAACACCACAAAGGGGAGCTGTCGAAAAAAAGTTGGAAGTGAAACCAACAGTAAAAACCAACGACGATCCCCTTATCCAAGAGGTTCTCTCACTTAAAAAGGAAGGGAAGACCATCGAGGAAATAGCTCAAACTGTCGGAAAAGGGAAAACGGAAATTGAGCTCCTTCTAAAATTCCGTCAAATTATGTAGGAATGTCTTGATTGGTTGGAATAGGTATGCTATAGTATTCATGGTGTTATTACACACGTTTCTCGATTGAGGTGGATGGTGCTATTCAACCGAATAGTTTCTACTACAAGATGACGGAAACGGAGGAGAAAACAAAAACCATTTAGGAGGAAACACACATGTCAGTAATTTCTATGAAACAATTGCTAGAAGCTGGTGTACATTTCGGACACCAAACTCGCCGTTGGAACCCAAAAATGAAGAGATACATCTTCACTGAGCGTAACGGCATCTACATCATCGACCTTCAAAAAACAGTTAAAAAGGTTGAAGAAGCTTATAACTTCGTGAAAGAATTAGCTGGTAACGGCGGTAAAGTTCTTTTCGTTGGAACAAAGAAACAAGCACAAGAGTCTGTTAAAGAAGAAGCAGAACGTGCTGGTATGTACTACATCAACCAACGTTGGTTAGGTGGAACACTTACGAACTTCGAAACGATCCAAAAACGTATTACACGTCTTAAAAACATCGAGAAGATGGAAGAAGACGGAACGTTTGAAGTACTTCCAAAGAAAGAAGTAGTACAACTTAAAAAAGAACATGAACGCTTAGTTAAATTCCTAGGCGGAATCAAAGATATGAACACGCTACCTGATGCATTATTCATCATCGACCCTCGTAAAGAGCGTATCGCTGTAGCAGAAGCACGTAAACTTCATATCCCTATCGTGGGTATTGTTGATACTAACTGTGATCCGGATGAAATCGATGTTGTCATTCCTGCGAATGACGATGCAATCCGTGCGGTTAAGCTTCTTACAGGTAAAATGGCTGACGCTATTTTAGAAGCTAAGCAAGGTGAAGAAGCAGCTGTAGCAGCTGAGTAATGAATGAAAGGTGATAAGAGGGCTTACCCTTATCACCTTTTTTTAAAGAGTATTCACATCTACTGTACTCTACTATAGAGGCAGTACATTTTATGACTTTCGCCAAACGGTGATAAAAGTCTACATAGTCAAACTAAGGAGGAAACCCACTATGGCAATTACTGCACAAATGGTTAAAGAACTTCGTGAAAAAACTGGCGCTGGAATGATGGATTGTAAAAAAGCGTTAACAGAAACTGACGGAGATATGGACAAAGCAATTGACTTCCTACGTGAAAAAGGAATTGCGAAAGCAGCTAAGAAAGCTGATCGTATTGCAGCTGAAGGTACTACTTACATTGCAAGCGAAGGGAATACTGCTATCATTTTCGAAGTGAATGCAGAAACTGATTTCGTTGCGAAAAACGAAAACTTCCAAAGCCTTGTTAAAGAATTAGCTGATCACTTACTAGCTAACAAACCGGCTTCTGTTGAAGATGCTCTAGATCAAAAAATGGCAAATGGTTCAACTGTAAGTGAATTCATCAATGCCGCTATCGCTAAAATCGGAGAAAAAATTACTCTGCGTCGATTTGAAATCCGTACTAAAGGTAATAACGCTGCATTCGGTGAATACCTGCACATGGGTGGCCGTATTGCTGTTCTGACTGTAGTAGAAGGTACGACTGATGCTAATGTAGCGAAAGATGTTGCTATGCATGCTGCAGCATTAAATCCTAAGTATGTATCCCGTGACCAGGTTTCTGCTGAAGAAGTAGAACGTGAGCGTGAAGTACTTAAGCAACAAGCATTAAATGAAGGAAAGCCTGAAAACATCGTAGAAAAAATGGTTGAAGGCCGCCTTGGGAAATACTTCGAAGATATCTGTATCCTGGATCAGACATTCGTTAAGAATCCAGATCAAAAGGTACGTCAATACCTTGAAGCGAATAAAGCTACTTTAACTGATTTCATCCGTTACGAAGTAGGGGAAGGTCTTGAAAAACGTCAAGACAACTTTGCTGAAGAGGTAATGAGTCAAGTTAAGAAATAATAAAAGCTAAACAATTCTTAGTAGGGAACACTTAGCGTGTTCCCTATTTTTCAAGAAAAATTCTATTTTTATGGAGGTTCCCATGAGCGTTCCAAAATACAAACGTGTCGTTCTAAAACTTAGTGGAGAAGCATTAGCAGGTGATGATGGCTTCGGAATAAACCCTTCTGTCATTAAAAATGTAGCAGAAGAAGTAAAAGAAATTGCTGAACTTGATGTTGAAGTTGCAGTTGTCGTTGGCGGAGGTAATATCTGGCGTGGTAAGATAGGTAGTGAGATGGGAATGGACCGTGCATCTGCTGATTATATGGGGATGCTGGCTACCGTTATGAATTCTTTGGCTCTTCAAGACAGCCTTGAGCAAATTGGCATCGAAACCAGAGTTCAAACTTCAATTGATATGCGTCAAGTGGCAGAGCCATATATCAGACGCAGAGCCATCCGTCACTTAGAGAAGAAACGTGTTGTGATTTTTGCAGCAGGTACCGGAAATCCTTACTTCTCAACTGACACTACTGCGGCACTTCGAGCAGCTGAAATCGAAGCAGAGGTCATCCTGATGGCTAAAAACAACGTAGATGGTGTATATTCAGCAGATCCTAAGAAGGACGAGACGGCTGTTAAATATGAAGAACTTTCCTATTTAGATGTTCTGAAAGAAGGTTTGGCTGTAATGGATTCAACAGCTTCTTCTCTTTGTATGGACAATGATATTCCACTTATTGTATTCTCTATTATGGAGGATGGGAATATTAAGAGAGCCATCACAGGTGAGAATATAGGTACAATCGTTAGGGGGAGAGAATAATGCCAAATACGATCATAACAAACGCAAAAGAAAGAATGACAAAAGCTATTCAAACATTTTCTCGTGAGTTAGCAAGCATCCGTGCAGGAAGAGCAAACGCATCTCTACTTGATAAGATTACCGTTGATTACTATGGTGCACCGACACCTGTTAACCAATTAGCAGGTATTTCAATTCCGGAGGCTCGTATGTTAGTCATCCAGCCTTATGATAAATCAGCTTTAGGTGATATTGAAAAGGCGATATTGAAATCAGACTTGGGAATTACACCTACAAGTGACGGGAACATTATCCGGATCGTTGTTCCAGCATTAACGGAAGAACGTCGTAAAGAACTTGTGAAGCTTGTGAAAAGAGAAGCTGAAGATGCAAAAGTGGCGATCCGCAATATTCGTCGTGATGCAAATGATAATCTTAAGAAAAAAGAGAAAAGCGGGGACATTACAGAAGATGACCTTCGTGGATATTCTGATGATGTTCAGAAAGCAACAGATGAAAGCATTGTCAAGATTGATGCTATTGCAAAAGATAAAGAACAAGAAATGTTAGAAGTATAATTAATCATATTCTAATCCTAAGGGGCTGACCTATAAGTGAACTCATATTCCTTATGGGCCGGTCCCTTTGTTTTATGCTTGTTTAGAGTGTCTATGATGAGAGCAGGCTTCTCCATTTCTCATTGCATGATTTTATCGTTTTGAGAGAAGACATCGTTTAACGTTCAAAATACATATATGAATGTACATAATCTATTTTCTTAAAGATATCTTCCTTGTTTTTTGATATGATAGTAAAGGTAAATATTTTTTGGATTGTTGGTGGAGGATTTTTATGCTAAACAAGCTTAAGCAATGGAAAAGACAGCAAACTTCCGAAGAAGTGGATGATCGATTTCAAGAATTAGTCAAACACCCGATTCCGGGTCATATAGCTATCATTATGGATGGGAATGGACGGTGGGCAAAAAAAAGAGCCTTGCCTAGAGTCGCTGGACATCATGAAGGCATGAAATGTATCAGAAGAATAACCAAATTGGCAAACGAATTAGGTGTAGAAGCTTTAACTCTATATGCTTTCTCAACTGAGAATTGGAAACGTCCAAAAATGGAAGTTGAGTTTCTTATGAAGTTGCCAGAAGAATTTTTAGGTACCTTTCTGCCTGAATTAGTAGAAGAAAACGTTCAGGTGAAAATGATGGGTTCTCATGATGCCTTGCCGACCCACACTAAGAGAGCCGTTACTAAGGCGATGGAAGCCACGGAGAATAATGACGGTCTGATATTAAACTTTGCTTTAAATTATGGCAGCCGCTCTGAGATTATTGATTCTATGAAGCATGTCTTAAAAGATGTTCAGAATGGAATACTAGATGAGAACGAATTGAATGAAGAAGTGTTTTCAAGTTACTTGATGACGAAAGATTTAAAAGATCCAGACCTGCTTATTCGAACGAGTGGAGAAATCCGCTTAAGTAACTTTATGCTTTGGCAATTAGCTTATACAGAGTTCTTTTTTACAGACGTACTGTGGCCGGATTTTGGCAAGGAACATTTAATAGAAGCAATTGAAGCATATCAAGGTCGTTCAAGAAGATTTGGTGGGTTACAAAGCGAGGAATCCTAATGAAACAAAGAATTATTACAGCAGTGATAGCTGCAGCGATATTTTTACCAATCATCATTTTTGGTGAAACACCATTTATTATTTTAATGTATCTTATTGCTTCCATCAGTTTATACGAAGCATTAAAGATGAGAGGGCAATGGATTTTTACCATTCCCGGGTTATTATCTTTGGCCCTTTTGTGGGTATTTTTGATCCCAACCGATGCTATCGGGATCTTAGCAGACTTTGGCTATTCCAAGATCGAAATGGCTTTTCTTGCCGTGCTGCTCTTCTTAACATATACAGTAGCAACTAAGAATCGTTATACATTCGATGATGTGTCATTTGCTCTGTTAAGCATTTTATATGTAGGAATTGGTTTCTATTACTTCATGGAGATCCGTTTGGATGAAGGGGTACAGTTTGTTTTCTACGCTTTATTTATCATATGGGCAACAGACTCAGGAGCTTATTTCATCGGAAGAGCAATGGGGAAAAAGAAGCTATGGCCTCAAATCAGTCCGAACAAAACCATCGAAGGTTTTGTTGGCGGGATTATTTGTGCCATCGTAGTTGGAGTTATCATGACGTTTTTCACAGACCTTGATATGTCCATTCCTAAACTTATGATCGTGACGGCTATTCTATCTGTCTTTGGACAAGTTGGAGACCTGGTCGAATCAGCTTTGAAAAGACATTATAAAGTAAAAGATTCCGGGCACTTATTACCGGGACATGGTGGAATGCTGGATCGTTTTGATAGTTTATTATTTGTGTTTCCCCTTCTTCACTTTCTTTTATAAAGGTAGAAGGTTTCTAGCGGGAGGAGTGTAGTTGTTGAAAAATATTAGCTTATTGGGAGCTACCGGTTCTATAGGGACACAAACCCTTGATGTAATCCGTGAGAATCCTGAGGAATTCAAACTGACAGCTATGTCTGTTGGCAGAAATATAGAAGAAGCCAGAAAAATGATTCTGGAATTCAGTCCTCAATTGATTTCTGTTCAACGCAAAGAGGATGCTGAATTACTAAAGAAAGAATTGTCTTCCGTAAAGGTTCTTTATGGGGAAGAAGGCTTGGTGGAAGTGGCTTGCCATCAGGATGCGAACGTACTCGTTAACGCAGTGCTGGGAAGCGTGGGGCTTCACCCCACATTACAAGCCATCGAGGCAGGGAAAATGATTGCCATTGCCAATAAGGAAACGCTTGTAACGGCTGGACATCTGGTGATGGAGGCTGCCCGGAAAAAGAATACTACTTTACTGCCGGTTGATAGTGAGCATTCTGCCATATTCCAAGCGCTGCAGGGAGAACAAGAAAAGAATATTGAAAAACTGATCATTACAGCATCCGGAGGCAGCTTCAGGGACCGGACAAGAGAAGATTTAGTGGGTGTCACAGTAACAGAAGCCTTGAATCATCCTAATTGGTCAATGGGAGCAAAGATTACCATCGACTCCGCTTCAATGATGAACAAAGGGTTAGAGGTCATCGAAGCACATTGGTTATTTGATATTCCTTATGACCAAATTGAGGTGGTGCAGCATAGAGAGAGCATTATCCACTCCATGATTCAATTCCACGATTCATCTGTGATGGCTCAATTAGGTACGCCTGATATGCGTGTTCCGATTCAATATGCTTTAACCTATCCGGACAGACTTATTAGACCAGGTAAGAGATTGGATTTAGTCGAAATGGGTAAGCTTCATTTTGAAGAGATGGATGTAAATCGTTTCCGCTGCCTTGCTTTTGCCTATGAAGCAGGAAGGATCGGCGGCAGTATGACGACGGTACTTAATGCTGCAAATGAAGCAGCAGTTTCCATGTTCCTGGAAAACAAGATATCTTTCCTGGATATTGAAGCGTATATTGAGAAGGCTATGTCTACTCATCAAGTGATACATAGACCAGGTCTTGAAACCATACATGAGATTGATCAACAGACTCGACAACTTGTTTCAAGCTGGTTGTAGCGTACTTGGGCATGTTTCCATGTTCTATAACGTAGTATGATAGTGGACATGTTTCTTACGCTTACTTCAAACATTTAGATCTGTTACCAACAGGTTATAAAAAAGGTGGTTTTTTATTTGCAAACGGTGATTGCCTTTGTTGTTATTTTTGGAGCTTTAGTATTTTTTCATGAGCTTGGACATTTAATTTTCGCGAAGCGTGCAGGCATTTTATGCCGTGAATTCGCAATAGGGTTTGGTCCTAAAGTGTTTTCATATAAAAAGGATGAAACAACCTATACGATTCGCTTATTGCCTCTTGGGGGCTTTGTCCGAATGGCCGGGGAAGATCCGGAAATGGTTGAGCTCAAGGCCGGGCATCGGGTTGGTCTTGTACTCGATCAGGATGAAAAAATTAAAAAAATTGTCTTAAATAACAAAGATCGCTATCCGAACATTCGTGTCATTGAGGTAGAAGAAGCGGATTTAGAGCACAGACTGCATATTCGTGGATACGAAGAAGACGGGGAGGAACTGAAAACCTTTTTGATCTCCAGGGACGCTGTATTCATTGAAGATGGTGTCGAGACACAAATCGCTCCCTGGGATCGACAATTTGCATCTAAGTCACTACCCCAACGGGCTATGGCCATTTTTGCCGGGCCTCTATTTAACTTTATTTTAGCCTTCTTCATTTTCATACTTGTAGGTTTATTGCAAGGGGTTCCTACGAATGATCCTGTTCTTGGTGAACTCACAGAAGATGGGGCGGCAAAAGAAGCCGGCCTTCAGAAAAATGACGTGATTTTAAGTATAGACGGTAAAGAGATTTCGACCTGGGATGATATTGTCACCATCATACAGAAGCACCCAGGGGATGAGCTGAGGTTTAATGTTGATCGTAATGGCTCAAACACAGAGATTCCAGTCACCCCAAAACCTCAAGAAATAGAAGGGGAAGAAATAGGGATCATTGGTGTTCATAGTCCTGTTGAAAAGTCGCCTCTCAAAGTGGTGACCAATAGTGCACAGCAAACGTATGAATGGACCAAAATGATTTTTGTTCTATTAGGAAAGCTTGTGTCCGGTGAGTTCTCGATCGATGCGTTATCAGGACCGGTCGGAATCTATCAGTCAACGGATGTTGTGGCTAAATCAGGTATATTCTACCTGATGAGATGGGCAGCCATCTTAAGTATCAACCTGGGAATTATGAACCTTCTGCCAATTCCTGCCCTTGACGGAGGCAGACTCCTGTTCTTCGCAGTTGAAGCGGTAAGAGGAAAACCGGTGGATCGCCAAATGGAAGGAATGGTCCATTTTGTCGGGTTTGCCCTTCTCATGGTTCTCATGCTCGTTGTTACATGGAACGACATTCAACGATTTTTCTTATAAAATATAATGCATGAATCATGAACAGGCAGTTTCTCCCTCCATAATCAAAAAATGAGGGTGTCACTGCCTGTTGATTTAAGATAAAATAGTGAGAAGGAAATTCACACACTACATAAATAATATATATGGTAACTGAGGTGCTAATAGATGAAGCAGCGTAATACATTCATCCCTACTTTAAGAGAAACACCAGCTGATGCAGAAATTAAGAGTCATCAGCTTCTCTTGAGGGCAGGATTCATAAGACAAAATGCAAGTGGTATTTATAGCTTTTTGCCATTAGGAAATAAAGTATTAAAAAAAGTGGAAGAGATTGTTCGTGAAGAATTAGATGCGGCAGGTGCTGTTGAAATGCTCATGCCTGCCCTGCAACCTTCCGAGCTCTGGAAAGAATCGGGACGCTGGGGAACGTATGGCCCTGAATTAATGAGAATGCATGATCGCCATGATCGTGAATTTGCCCTTGGAGCAACACACGAGGAAGTGATTACAAGTTTAGTAAGGGACGAAATTAAATCATATAAACGTCTACCCCTCACGATGTATCAAATTCAAACTAAATACCGTGATGAAAAGCGTCCACGTTTTGGACTCCTTAGAGGAAGGGAATTCATTATGAAGGATGCCTATTCATTCCATTCTTCTTCTGAAAGTCTGGACGAAACATACAATGCATTATTTGAGGCGTATTCAAATATATTCAACCGATGCGGGCTGAATTTTAGAGCAGTTATCGCTGACTCTGGAGCGATGGGTGGTAAGGATACACATGAATTCATGGCATTATCTGAGGTCGGCGAAGATACGATTGCATACTCCGATCATTCCGGTTATGCAGCGAATATCGAAATGGCTGAAGTAGTGGATTCCTATACTCAGTCGGCTGAAGATATGCTCAAATTAGAAAAGGTATCAACACCAGAGAGTAAATCGATAGAAGAAGTTTCCTCTTTTCTATCTATCGAGAAAGCTCAATGTGTGAAGTCCCTACTATTTAAGGTAGATGATGATTATGTACTGGTACTATCCCGTGGTGATCACGATATTAACGATATCAAAGTGAAGAACCTTCTAAATGCTAGTGTAGTTGAATTGGCATCAGCCGAAGAAACGAAAGAAATCATCGGATGTGAAATCGGATCAATTGGCCCTTGTTCATTAGATAAAGACGTGAAAATCGTTGCTGATCAAGCAGTTAAATACATTCGAAACGGTGTATCAGGAGCTAACGAAGCAGGCTACCATTTCACAAACGTGAACCCTGAACGTGATTTTGAGGTTTCTCAATACGCAGATCTTCGCTTCATTCAAGAAGGTGACCCTTCTCCTGACGGAAATGGTACGATAGTTTTCGCAAAAGGAATTGAAGTCGGACATGTATTCAAACTGGGGACAAGATATTCAGATGCATTAGGCAGCTCATTCTTGGATGAAAATGGCCGATCTCAGTCGATCATCATGGGTTGTTACGGAATAGGTGTCTCTCGTACCCTTGCAGCAGTTGCAGAGCAATTTAATGATGACAATGGTCTGGTTTGGCCAACGAATCTTTCACCATATGACCTTCATTTAATTCCGATTAATATGAAGGATGAATCACAGGCTATACTTGCTAACGAACTATATGACACATTTATAGAAAATCGTTATGATGTATTAATGGATGATCGGGCTGAGCGTCCAGGCGTTAAATTCGCTGACTCTGATCTGATTGGACTTCCGATTCGTATAACGGTCGGAAAGAAAGCAGGGGAAGGCATCGTTGAAGTGAAAGTAAGAAGAACAGGTGAGATGCTGGAAGTTCATAAAGACGAGCTTCTACCAAAGCTCCAAGAACTATACAAGACTCTTTCTTAAAAAGAAAAGGGCTCGACTTTAAAGGAGGCAATCCTTAGCTGTCAGCCCTTTTTCTACTGTAAATAACACGATTAGAAATGGGGGAGAAGGATCATGGAAGAAAAGCCCCTGGGCAAAAGAGAGAGGTTTCAGCTGTTGCTAAAGCAATTAGGGTTAACAGAGGATGCCTTTGTAAAGTACTTTCCAAACGCTGAAATTGAAAAATTAGCGGTGTTTCGCAAGGAGAAGAAATGGCATTTTTACTTTACATTCGAAGAAATCATTCCTTGTAACGTGTGGAGTAAATTTTCAATCGCACTGCAGACATCCTTTAAACATATTGCAAACGTAGGATTTACGATAAAAGTGGTGAATACCCAGATTTCAGATCAGCACATTTTAGACTATTGGCAGGAGTGTGTGAAAGAAATTCAAGGTATATCACCGCCTTTATTAAAATTATTAAATACTCAAAAGCCGAAAATCAATGGAAATAAAATTATTGTGGTTGCTTCCAATGATACAGAAGCAACACAGTTAAAAAGAAAATACGGTGAAATGATCACTTCTACTTTCGAGAACTTTGGTTTTCCTAAACTAGTATTGGATGCAGAGGTAAGTCAAGTAGAGGAACAAAGCAATGAGTATGAGAAATTTTTAGAAGAAAAGCTTAAAGAAGATCAAGAGAGAGCCAAACAAGCCCTTATTGAAATGGAAAAGGCTGAAAAAGAGGAAGCAAGTGGTGCACCCAGCGGTCCATTCATGCTTGGTCTTACGATTAAAGACGATGCTGACTTCCGGAAGATCGAAGAGATTTATGACGAAGAAAGACGGATCGCGATTGAAGGATATGTTTTCGATTGTGAAACACGTGAATTACGTAGTGGTCGTACTTTATTAACATTTAAAGTAACAGACTACTCAAGTTCGATCCTGGTCAAAATGTTCTCGAGGGACAAAGAGGACGCAGCTATCATGAACAATATGAAAAAAGGTATGTGGGTCCGCTGTCGTGGAAGTATTCAAAATGATACATTCGTGCGTGACCTGGTGATGATCGCCAACGATGTGAATGAAATCAAACCGGTTCTGAGGTTGGATACTGCTCCCGCTGATGAAAAAAGGGTGGAGCTTCACATGCATACTCCAATGAGTCAGATGGATGCCGTTTCTTCAGTGGCAAGCCTTGTTGCCCAAGCAAAAAAATGGGGGCATAAAGCGGTTGCGATAACGGACCATGCCGTTGCACAATCCTTCCCGGAAGCTTATAGCGCAAGCAAGAAGAATGATATTAAACTTCTCTATGGTGTGGAAGCCAATCTTGTTGATGATGGGGTTCCAATTGCCTATAACGACCGGGATCTTCCTTTAGAAGATAGTACTTTTATTGTATTTGATGTTGAAACAACCGGACTTTCGGCCGTTTACGACACCATCATTGAACTCGCTGCGGTGAAAATCAAAGATGGTGAGGTCATCGATAAATTTGAATCGTTTGCCAACCCTCATCATCCTTTATCCGCTACAACCATTGAATTAACGGGTATTACCGATGATATGGTGCAAACGGCACCTGAAATAAACGATGTTCTTCTCGACTATCATAAATGGGCAGGAGAAGATATATTAGTTGCACATAATGCTTCCTTTGATATGGGTTTCTTGAATGCAGGGTATCAAAAAGCAGGACTGCCTAAAGCGACTAATCCTGTCATCGATACGCTGGAACTTGCCAGACTACTGTATCCTCAATTCAAGAATCATCGTTTAAATACGTTAGCCAAGAAATTTGATATTGAACTGACCCAGCATCACCGAGCGATCTATGATGCTGAAACAACTGGATATTTGTTATTGAAAATGCTGAAGGATGCCGTTGAAAAAGGTATCACCAATCATAATCAATTCAATGATTACATGGGGAAAGGTGATGCATACAAGCGGTCAAGACCCTATCACTGCACGCTGATTGCCCAAACGGAAGAAGGTTTAAAGAACCTTTATAAACTAGTATCCATTTCTCATATGAATTATTTTTTCCGTGTTCCGCGAATTCCCCGCTCCCAGCTTCAAAAGTATCGAACGGGAATTCTCGTAGGTTCAGGCTGTGACAAAGGCGAAGTGTTTGAAGGGATGATGCAAAAAGGGAAAGAAGAAGTTGAGGAAAAGGCTCAATTTTATGATTACCTGGAAGTTCATCCAAAAGAAGTCTATCAACATTTAATCGAGTTGGATTTGGTACAAAGTCAGAAAAACCTTGAAGATATCATAAAAAACATTGTGGATCTTGGTAAGAAATTGGATAAACCGGTAGTGGCTACCGGTAACGTGCATTACTTAAATGAAAACGACAAGATTTACCGGAAGATTCTCGTTGGCTCTCAAGGCGGGGCGAATCCGTTGAACCGACACGAACTTCCTGATGTTCATTTTAGAACAACGAATGAAATGCAGGATGCATTCTCTTTCTTAGGGAAAGAAACAGCGAAAGAAATTGTTGTGGATAACTCCAACAAAATAGCCGATCTTGTAGATGTAATTAAACCAATCAGAGATGATCTATATACGCCTAAAATTGAAGGCGCTGATGAAGAAATGCGTCGCATGAGTTATGCCATGGCGAAAAGCATTTACGGAGAGAACCTTCCTGAAATTGTAGAAGCAAGGCTCGAAAAGGAATTAAAGAGTATTATCGGTCATGGATTCGCAGTCATCTATTTAATTTCACATAAACTCGTGAAAAAGTCATTGGATGATGGTTACCTGGTAGGATCCCGTGGATCAGTAGGGTCTTCTTTTGTTGCAACAATGACAGAAATAACGGAAGTGAATCCTTTATCCCCCCACTATGTATGTCCATCTTGTAAGAAATCCGAGTTCTTTGATGATGGATCGGTAGGATCCGGGTTTGATTTGCCCAATAAAGATTGTCCTGATTGTGGAATTCCATACAAGAAGGATGGTCATGATATTCCGTTTGAAACATTCCTTGGATTTAAAGGAGACAAAGTTCCTGATATCGATTTGAACTTCTCGGGTGAATATCAGCCTAACGCCCATAACTATACGAAGGTTCTGTTCGGTGAAGATAATGTATATCGGGCAGGTACAATCGGTACTGTGGCGGAAAAGACCGCCTACGGGTATGTAAAAGGATACGCCAATGATCATCAGCTGCAAATCCGCGGAGCAGAAATCGATCGATTGGTAAGTGGATGTACCGGAGTGAAAAGAACAACCGGACAGCATCCTGGAGGGATCATAGTAGTACCTGATTATATGGATATCTACGATTTCTCACCCATTCAATTTCCTGCTGATGATTCAAGCTCGGAATGGAAAACAACGCACTTTGATTTCCATTCCATTCATGATAATCTTTTGAAGCTTGATATTCTTGGTCATGATGATCCAACCGTTATTCGTATGCTTCAGGATTTATCAGGTGTCGATCCGAAGACGATTCCGACAGATGACCCTGAAGTGATGAAAATCTTCAGTGGAACGGAACCGCTCGGAGTGACAGCAGAACAAATCATGTGTAAGACCGGTACACTCGGAATCCCGGAATTCGGTACACGATTTGTTCGTCAAATGCTTGAGGATACAAAACCGACGACATTTTCAGAGCTTGTTCAAATTTCAGGCCTTTCACATGGTACTGATGTATGGCTTGGCAATGCACAAGAGCTTATTCATAATAACATTTGTAATCTGAGCGAAGTAATCGGTTGTCGTGATGATATTATGGTTTATCTCATCTATCAAGGACTCGAGCCTTCACTTGCCTTTAAAATAATGGAATTTGTACGTAAAGGGAAGGGACTGCAGGATGAATGGGTAGAAGAGATGAAAAAGAATGGGGTACCGGACTGGTATATTGATTCTTGTCTGAAGATCAAATATATGTTCCCGAAAGCCCATGCTGCTGCCTATGTATTAATGGCTGTTCGTATTGCTTACTTTAAAGTGCATCATGCTCTTCTTTACTATGCTGCTTACTTCACCGTCCGTGCAGAGGATTTCGATATTGAAGCAATGGTGAGGGGATCTCAAGCAGTCAGGGCTAAGATAGAAGAAATCAACAGCAAAGGCCTGGATGCATCTCCGAAAGAAAAGAACACGTTAACAGTACTGGAGTTGGCCCTTGAAATGTGTGAGCGGGGTTACAAGTTCCAAAAGGTAGATCTGTATCGTTCACACGCGGCTGAATTTGTGATTGATGGAGATTCATTGATTCCTCCGTTCAACTCGATTCCCGGCCTTGGGACGAATGCGGCAATCAATATTGTGAATGCAAGACAGAATGGGGAGTTTCTCTCTAAAGAAGATCTTCAACAAAGAGGTCGCGTCTCCAAGACAATCATTGAGTACCTGGACAATCACGGCTGCTTGGAAGCCTTGCCGGATAAGAACCAATTATCCCTGTTCTAAGCTGATACCATGGGAATTGTTTGCATAAAAATGTTGATTATGGTATATTTTTATTGGAAATACTAAAGATAGCTCTAAAGGTAGAAGAGTGGGGTCGCACCCCACTCTTTCGTTATTACATGGAGATTTTTTGAACTATCATTTCTAGTCTTGGTGCAAGATTTTCATATAGACCAGGAGGTAAGTATGAGCAAAATAACAACACTTGTAGAAGAACTTGTTACACCAATCTTAGACGACATGTCATTAGAACTCATCGATATGGAATATGTGAAAGAGGGATCCAATTGGTTTCTTCGTGTATTTATCGACAAAGATTCAGGTGTTGACATTGAAGAATGCGGAATAGTAAGTGAAAGACTTAGTGAAAAGTTAGATGAAATTGACCCAATTACTCATAATTACTTTTTAGAAGTTTCTTCACCGGGAGCTGAACGTCCTTTAAAGAAAGAAAAGGACTTTGAGAAAGCCATCGGCAAAAACGTTTATGTGAAAACATATGAGCCGTTGAACGGTGAAAAGGCCTTCGAAGGCACACTTCTTTCCTATACTTCAGACCAATTAGCATTAGAAGTAACCATTAAGACTCGAAAAAAGAAGGTTGAAATTCCAACAGATAAGATAGCGATCGCACGATTAGCTGTTACATTTTCATAGGAACTAACCGCACTATAAAGGGGGATGAAACCACCATGAGCACTCAGTTATTAGATGCTCTTACTGTTTTAGAGAAAGAGAAAGGCATTGCAAGAGATGTCATCATTGAAGCAATTGAAGCTGCACTTGTGTCGGCTTACAAACGAAATTTCAACCAAGCACAAAATGTCCGTGTAGACCTTAACCTTGAAACGGGTACGATGAGAGTTTTCGCTCGTAAAGAAGTTGTAGACGAAGTATTTGATTCCCGCCTTGAGATTTCTGTCGAAGACGCCGGGGAAATTAACCCTAGCTATGAGGTTGGAGACGTAGTTGAGTTGGAAGTTACACCAAAGGACTTTGGCCGTATCGCTGCACAAACAGCTAAACAGGTTGTTACCCAACGAGTAAGAGAAGCTGAAAGAGGAATTATCTATTCCGAATTTGTGGATCGCGAAGAAGATATCATGACAGGTATCGTTCAACGTCAGGACAATCGCTTTATCTATGTGGCACTAGGCAAGATTGAGGCGCTTTTACCAGTGAGCGAGCAGATGCCAAATGAAACATATAAACCTCATGATCGTATTAAAGTGTTTATTACAAAGGTTGAGAAGACGACAAAAGGTCCTCAAATCTTTGTTTCAAGAACACACCCCGGATTACTGAAGCGGTTATTTGAAATCGAAGTTCCTGAAATCTTTGATGGAACGGTAGAAATCAAATCTGTTGCACGTGAAGCCGGAGATCGCTCTAAAATCTCTGTTCACGCAGAAAATTCCGAGGTAGATCCCGTTGGAGCTTGCGTGGGAACCAAGGGTGCACGTGTACAGGCAATTGTAAACGAATTAAAAGGTGAAAAAATTGACATCGTTCAATGGTCAGAAGATCCTGTAACATTCGTAGCCAATGCTTTAAGTCCATCGAAAGTGCTGGATGTACAGGTGAATGAAGTTGATAAAGCGACAAGAGTAGTTGTTCCGGATTATCAACTTTCACTTGCAATAGGTAAACGTGGCCAAAATGCCCGTCTTGCAGCCAAATTGACAAACTGGAAGATTGATATCAAGAGTGAAACAGACGCTCGTGACCAGGGATTATATCCTCGAGAAGAGTCATTCCTTCCTCAAGATGAAGAGGAAGAGTATGATAACGAGCCTTTAAATATTGATTTTGATAATCAAGATTAAGAGGTGAGTCAGATGAGTGTAAATAAGAAGATCCCATTGCGCAAATGTGTGGCAACGGGTGAAATGAAACCGAAGAAAGAAATGATACGGATTGTCCGCTCGAAAGAAGGGGAGGTTTCCATCGATCCCACGGGTAAGAAGTCAGGGCGTGGAGCTTATCTTTCCAAGGATAAAGACATCATTTTACAAGCAAAAAAGAAAAATACATTAGCCAATCAATTACAAGCGAAAATAGATGAATCTCTTTACGATGAATTGATTAGCCTTGTGGAGAAGGAGTAACGTTTAGCGTATGAATCAAAATCGTTGGATGTCACTTTTAGGATTGGCGAATCGGGCACGTAAGATTATTTCAGGTGAAGAGCTTGTTATTAAAGAAGTTCGTAGTGGACGAGCAAAACTTGTGATTCTTTCCAAAGATGCTTCTGCTAATACATACAAGAAAATCACGGACAAATGTAAATCCTACAATGTCCCGGTTAGCTTGGTGGAAAGCAGAAACGATTTAGGTCAGGCCATTGGAAAAGAAGCCAGGGTAGTGGTGGCTATAATGGATGCAGGCTTTGCCGGGAAATTATCCGAACTGCTCGATGAATCTCAGTGGGGGTGAACATATGAGCAAGATGCGTGTTTATGAATATGCAAAAAAATACAATGTTTCAAGCAAAGATGTTATCGGAAAATTAAAGCAACTGAATATTGAGGTATCAAACCATATGGCAACTATAGAAGACGACGCAGTAACTAAATTAGACGCGATGTACAAAGGGGATTCAGGCAGTCAGAAACCTAGCCAGAAGGATTCCAAGGCAAATGCATCAAAGACAGAAGAAGCTCCGAACAAGGAAAAAGTAAAATCAGCACCGAAAAGTCGTGAAGGAAAAAAACACGAACAACAGCACCAATCAAAGGAGAAGAAGGTCTTCAATAATAATAATAACAACAACAAAAACAAAAATAACAAACAAAACAGGCAAAATAAAAATTTCAAACAGGCTCCACAGCAACAGCCGCCTGCCAAGAAAAAAGAACTTCCTTCAAAAATTACGTTCTCAGAGTCATTGACAGTTTCAGAGCTCGCGAAAAAGCTTCACAAAGAGCCATCTGAAATCATTAAAAAGCTATTCATGCTTGGTGTCATGGCAACAATAAACCAAGAACTAGATAAAGAATCAATTGAGCTAATTGCAGGAGAATATGGAGTCGAAGTAGAGGAAGAGATCAAAGTAGATGCCACTGATCTTGAAGTATACTTCACTGAAGACACACAAGAACAAGTAGTAGAGCGTCCATCTGTTGTGACAATCATGGGTCACGTTGACCACGGTAAAACAACTCTGCTTGATTCCATCCGTAACACGAAAGTAACGGCAGGAGAAGCTGGAGGAATCACTCAGCATATCGGTGCTTATCAAGTAGAAGTGGATGAAAAGAAGATCACCTTCCTTGATACTCCTGGACATGCTGCCTTCACAACGATGCGTGCCCGCGGTGCTCAAGTAACCGACATTGCGATCATTGTTGTTGCTGCTGATGATGGGGTCATGCCTCAAACAGTCGAAGCAATCAACCATGCCAAAGCTGCTGAAGTTCCAATTATCATTGCCGTTAATAAAATGGACAAAGAAGCTGCGAATCCGGATCGTGTAATGCAAGAACTCACGGAATACGAACTGGTTCCTGAAGCTTGGGGTGGAGACACAATCTTCGTACCACTATCTGCATTATCAGGAGAAGGGATCGATAATTTACTTGAAATGATCGTACTTGTCAGTGAAGTGGAAGAGCTTAAAGCAAATCCGAATCGCCTTGCTCAAGGTACGGTAATTGAAGCACAATTAGACAAAGGCCGGGGATCTGTAGCGACTTTACTTGTTCAAAACGGGACATTAAAAGTTGGAGACCCTATCGTAGTAGGGAATACATTCGGACGTGTTCGTGCAATGGTCAATGACCTTGGTCGCCGTGTGAAAGAAGCGGGTCCATCTGCTCCTGTTGAAATCACAGGTTTAAATGATGTTCCTCAAGCAGGGGATCGTTTCGTTGTATTTGAAGATGAGAAAACGGCTCGTTCCGTTGGTGAATCTCGTGCTTCTCAAGCTCTGCAAGCTCAGAGGGGAGAGAAGTCCAAAGTAAGCCTTGAGAACCTGTTTGAACAAATGAAACAAGGTGAAATGAAGGATCTCAACCTTGTTCTTAAAGCGGACGTTCAAGGTTCGGTAGAAGCTCTTGCCGCTTCATTGCTGAAAATTGAAGTTGAAGGTGTAAATATTCGTATCATCCACACTGGTGTGGGAGCGATTAACGAATCAGATATTACACTGGCAGCAGCGTCCAACGCCATTGTTATAGGCTTTAATGTTCGCCCTGATGTAAATGCGAAACGTACGGCTGATGCTGAAGGAGTAGAAATTCGATTACACCGTATTATCTATAAGGTAATGGAGGAAATTGAAGCTGCTATGAAAGGTATGCTGGACCCTGAATTCGAAGAAAAAATCATTGGTCAAGCAGAAGTTCGTCAAACATTTAAAGTGTCTAAAGTAGGTACTATTGCGGGAAGCTATGTAACAGAAGGTAAAATTTCTCGCGACAGCGGCGTTCGTCTAATTCGTGATGGAATTGTTATCTTTGAAGGTGAACTGGATGCCCTTAAACGTTTTAAGGATGACGCTAAAGACGTAGCCAAAGGTTACGAATGTGGTATTACGATTAAGAACTTTAACGATGTGAAAGAGGGCGACGTAATCGAAGCCTTCATCATGGAGGAAATTACACGTAAATGATCACATATGTTGAATGTGAGTGCATGATTTATGATTCTCACTCTTTAAAAGAAAAGCGGGCGGTCCTGCAGAGGGTCTTGTCACGCCTCAAACAAAAATTTAATGTATCTGTCTCTGAAATCGGACACCAGGATGTATGGCAACGAACCAGGATTGCCATCGTCACCGTCGCTTCTTCCAAAGGAGCCAGTGAAAGAGAAATTGAGCATGCATTGAAATTCATTGATTCTTTTCCGGAGTGGGAGAGACTGGAGACCCAAATCGAGTCGTTATAGAGAGTTGCTTATGTTCCAACATATAACCATTAACGATATATAAGAGGTGATATTGATGAGCCATCGTGCGAATCGTGTTAGCGAGCAAATGAAGAAAGAGCTCAGCGATATTATCGGACGAAAAATAAAGGACCCGCGCATTGGCTTTGTGACAGTTACAGACGTGCAGGTAACTGGTGATTTACAACAGGCAAAAGTGTATATTACCGTTCTAGGTGGAGAAGACCAAAGAGAAAACACGCTTAAAGGTCTGGCAAAGGCAAAAGGCTTCATCCGTTCTGAAGTAGGACAACGAATCCGTCTGCGCAAAACACCTGAAATTATTTTTGAGTTTGATGAATCGATTGATTATGGTAATCATATTGAAACTTTATTAAGAAAAGTTCAAGATGAACCAGAAGAGTCTAAAGACACAGATGAGTAACTAGAAAGGGCTGATCCGGAAGGAATGACAATTCCAATGGATTAGTCCTTTTGTTTTCTAATTGTTGTATTAAAGAAGAAATAATAGTGGAGGTATTAACATGAATGGAATCCTGCCCCTATGGAAGCCCCGTGGCATGACGTCACATGATTGTGTATTTAAATTAAGGAAGCTCCTTAGAACGAAAAAGGTGGGCCATACAGGCACGCTTGATCCGGAAGTATCTGGTGTACTTCCGATTTGTATAGGAAGAGCTACGAAGATAGCAGAGTACATTACAGCATCGGGAAAAACCTATGAAGGGGAAGTCACTCTCGGTTTCTCTACTACGACAGAAGATGCTTGGGGTGAACCTGTTGTAGAGAAGGCGTTGGACCGTACGATTACCAGAGCAGAGGTTGATGAGATTCTCAGAAGTTTAACCGGCGATATTACGCAAACCCCTCCAATGTATTCAGCGGTAAAGGTAAACGGTAAACGGTTATATGAGTATGCAAGACAGGGGATTGAAGTGGATAGACCATCAAGAACCGTTCGTATCCATAAGCTTCAATTACTGGAGGATTGGGATGAGTTAGACAGCAAAAATCCCGCTTTCTCATTCGAAGTGTCTTGTGGCAAAGGGACTTATGTGAGAACCCTTGCTGTTGAAATTGGAAATAGACTTGGATATCCAGCTCATATGTCAGCCCTTACCCGTACACAATCAGCCTGTTTTAGGAAAGAGGACTGTTTTACCTTAGAAGATGTGAAAGAGTTCGTTGATAATGGGAATCCACAAGGACTTCTTCTCCCACTGGAAATGGGGCTTTCTCATTTGCCGAAAATGGCAATTAATGATACATTAGCAGAGAAAGTGAAGAACGGAGCACGCTTGGAAGAGCCTGAGGATTGGCCGGAAACGAGTGAAGTAGTGATGGAGTATCATGGCAAGGTTATTGCCATTTATCGCCGTCACCCGGACAAAACAGGGGTTATCAAGCCTGTCAAAGTGCTTTTCAACGACTAGTGAAAAAAGGTGAAATACTGTGAAAGTAATAACTGTACATCATCCACATTCAATTAGTAAGAATGATTTTCCATCCCTTGTGTTGGCTCTAGGGTACTTCGATGGGGTCCATAGAGGACATCAGAGGGTGATCAGGGCAGCAGTAGAAAAAGCGAAGGAGCTCAAAGCTTGTAGTGCGGTGATGACATTTGATCCTCATCCTTCAGTTGTATTAGGTCATAAGCACAAGCATATACACTACATAACACCTCTGGAAGACAAGAAAGAAATTATAGAGGAATTGGGTGTGGATTATTTATTTATTGTCCGATTCACATCAGAATTTGCAAGTCTGATCCCTCAGGACTTCGTTGATCAATACATCATTGGACTCAATGCACTGCATGTAGTAGCAGGCTTCGATTACTCATATGGACGTTTAGGAAAAGGGACGATGGAAACACTTCCATTCCATTCACGCGATATGTTTACTTCTACTATAATTTCGAAGCTTACAGACGATGACTCCAAAGTAAGTTCGACGTTCATAAGAGAATGCCTTAAAGAAGGCGACGTAAAGAAGGTTCGTCAGCTCCTGGGCAGGCCGTTTAAGATGAAAGGGACAGTCATACACGGGGATAAGAGAGGCAGAAAAATTGGCTTTCCCACTGCCAATATTGAGTTGGCTTACGACTATCTTACTCCTAAAGTGGGAGTATATGCTGTTAGAATGAAAATTCATGATAAATGGTTCGATGGTGTATGCAATATCGGTTATAAGCCTACTTTTAAAAATCCTGATGAATATTCTCTATCAATCGAAGTTCACATTTTTGATTTTCATGCATCAATATATGGCGAAGAAGTGTATATCGAATGGTATGAAAGAATTAGAGATGAACAGAAGTTTTCGGGGATAGAGGAATTAATCTCGCAAATTCAGAAAGATAAAGACAAAGCAATCCACTACTTTTCGGAAATTTGAGGTTTATACTTGATTTTTGTTGAAAAGAGTAGTATTCTAAATAGCGTATGAAATGAACCTTTGCTTGGCATCACGATTCACCAACGGCTGCTCAGTAACAGGGGATTTGAAAGAAATTATTAGGAGGTGAAAAGGATGGCTATCACTAAAGAGCGTAAAAACGAACTTATCAGTGAATACAAAGTACATGAGAACGATACTGGATCTCCAGAAGTTCAAATTGCTGTCCTAACTGAAGAAATTAACAATCTGAACGATCACTTACGCGTTCACAAGAAAGACCACCACTCTCGTCGCGGTCTTCTAAAAATGGTAGGTCACCGTCGTAATCTATTATCTTACCTACGTAAGAAAGATGTACAACGCTACCGTGAGTTAATCAACAAATTAGGTTTACGTCGATAAACAGACAAAGGAAGCGGGATTATGTCCCGCTTTTTCTTTAGTTTTGATAAGTGGAAATCTTTGTATGATCCCCCACTTGTTTTTAAAAATTTTTATCACGAAAAGTATTCAATTATATAGTTTTTGTCTAAAATACATAATATGTACATAAGAGTTAATTCGAGTCCTTAATGCGAGTATATAGAACTTTCCATTGAGAGAACATGCTATATTTACATAGTTCCTTATGTTATTCATCCAAACGAATATAACGGCACAAATGTGCATGATATAGAATAGTTTATTTACAATATTTATCCGGGTTTGGTACAGGCCGAACCCTTTAGTGATATATAAAGAGAGGGGCACACTTTATGGAACAAACTAAACAAATCTTTTCCATTGAATGGGCAGGAAGAGAATTAACGGTCGAAGTAGGCCAATTTGCCAAACAAGCCAATGGAGCGGTAATGGTACGCTACGGAGATACTGCGGTATTAAGTAGTGCAACAGCTTCAAAAGAGCCAAAACCACTGGATTTCTTCCCACTGACTGTGAATTATGAAGAAAGATTATATGCTGTTGGTAAAATCCCAGGAGGATTTATTAAACGTGAAGGGCGTCCAAGTGAAAAAGCGATCCTGGCAAGCCGTTTAATCGACCGCCCTATCCGTCCATTGTTCGCAGATGGATTCCGTAATGAAGTACAAGTAATCAGTATAGTGATGAGTGTAGACCAAAACTGTTCATCTGAAATGGCAGCTATGTTCGGATCTTCACTGGCACTTTCTGTTTCTGATATCCCATTTGAGGGTCCGATTGCTGGAGTTATAGTTGGTCTGATTGATGGTGAATTTATTATTAATCCATCAGTGGAACAGCTGGAGAAAAGTGAGATTCATTTATCTGTAGCCGGTACGAAAGATGCCATCAACATGGTTGAAGCAGGTGCAGATGAAGTACCGGAAGAGACAATGCTTGAGGCAATCATGTTTGGTCATGAAGAAATAAAGCGCTTAGTCTCTTTCCAAGAGGAAATTGTTGCTAAAGTCGGTAAAGAAAAATCAGAAATTCAACTTGTTGAACTTGATCAAGCCGTTGAAGCGGAGGTTCGTTCAATATGTGAAACCGAACTGATCCCTGCGATTCAAGTTCAGGAAAAACATGCTCGTGAAGAAGCAATTAAAGCAGTTAAGAAAAAAGTGATGGCTGTTTATGAAGAAGAGAAGGAAGCTGATGAAGCTACACTGAAGCAAGTGAAAAAGGTATTAGACAAGCTTGTGAAAAATGAAGTTCGTCGCTTGATTACGGAAGATAAAGTCCGTCCTGATGGCCGTAAAGTCGACGAGATTCGTCCACTTTCTTCCGAGGTTGGTTTATTACCAAGAACACATGGTTCAGGACTGTTCACACGTGGACAAACTCAAGCACTAAGCATTTGTACATTAGGTGCTTTAGGAGATGTACAAGTTCTTGATGGTCTAGGAATTGAAGAATCAAAACGATTCATGCATCATTACAATTTCCCTCAATTCAGTGTAGGGGAAACGGGCCCGATCAGAGGACCAGGTCGTCGTGAAATCGGACATGGTGCACTAGGGGAAAAAGCATTGGATCCGATTATTCCAAACGAGAAAGACTTCCCGTATACAATCCGCCTTGTTTCCGAAGTACTTGAATCAAATGGTTCAACTTCCCAAGCAAGTATCTGTGCAAGTACATTAGCGATGATGGACGCCGGTGTTCCTATTAAAGCACCTGTAGCAGGAATCGCCATGGGTCTGATCAAATCTGGTGAAAACTATTCCATTTTAACGGATATTCAAGGGATGGAAGATCACCTGGGTGACATGGACTTTAAAGTAGCTGGGACTTCTAAGGGTGTAACCGCTCTTCAAATGGATATCAAAATTGATGGGCTATCCCGAGAAATTCTTGAAGAAGCACTTCAACAAGCGAAAAAAGGAAGAATGCAGATCCTTGATAGCATGTTAGCAACAATCGGTGAAGCAAGAACCAGCCTTTCTCAATATGCACCGAAAATTTTAACCATGCATATTAACCCTGATAAAATCCGTGATGTTATTGGACCAAGTGGTAAACAAATCAATAAAATCATCGACGAAACAGGCGTTAAGATTGATATTGAGCAAGACGGTACGATCTTCATTTCATCTACTGATGAAGAGATGAACAAAGTTGCTAAGAAAACAATTGAAGATATAGTAAGAGAAGTTGAAGCTGGACAAATGTACCTGGGGAAAGTAAAACGAATTGAAAAATTCGGTGCATTCGTAGAAATCTTCAGTGGTAAAGATGGACTGGTACACATTTCTGAAATTGCAGAAGAGCGTATTCGCAAAGTAGAAGATGTAGTAGCGATCGGCGATGAGATCCTTGTTAAGGTTCTTGACATCGATAACCAGGGTAGAGTCAACTTGTCCAGAAAAGCAGTTCTTAAAGAGCAGCGTGAAAAAGAAGAACAAAACCAGGCATAATCTTTTGAGATTGGCAGGCTGTCCTGTAAGGAGCAAACTCTCCTCCGGGGCGGCTTTTTTTATCTGTGGAATTTTCATTCATGCCTGTAGGAGTAGCCTCCGCTTTTGTATCATCCAGCTACGTCGGCTAGCCCCTCGAGGTCATAAGGCAAAGATATCAGAAAGGAAAGAGTGCCTTTCCGATATCTTCGCCTTATGCTTGGCGCCTCTGGAGCGTTGCCCCCTCCGCTTATGTTCTACAAGCTCCTTTTCCTTCATATGTTTTTAGGAGAAGGAAGGTGGACAGGTATGGATAGAAAATACTTGATTGGAATTAGTCTAATTGCTATTCTGACTTTAGTTGTCGTTGAAAATCCATTATCAGATCAGTATGTGACAGGACTAAAACAAGAATCGTTAGAAGTGAATGGAGTAAGCGAACCAAATGATCTAACCCGAAAAATAAAAGAAGAAGCAAAATTGAGGGAAGTCCCAGCTCAAGATGCTGTAATAGATACAGTTTGGAAAGCTACACCAGGATATAATGGTTTGAAAGTGGATGTAGAAGCGTCTCTTCAAAATATGAAAAAAGAAAAATCTTTCGATGAAGATAAACTGATCTACAAGCAAATCCCTCCTGAAACGCACTTACCTGATTTACCTGCTTCCCCTGTTTACCGAGGGAATCCGGATAAACCAATGGTCTCCTTTATTATCAATGTAGCATGGGGAAATGAATATATCCCGGATATGCTTGCAACTTTGAAAAAACACCAAGTATATGCTACGTTCTTTTTAGAGGGGAGATGGGTGAAAAATAACCCGGACTTAGCGAAGATGATCGTAGATGCAGGACATGAAGTGGGAAATCATTCATATTCTCACCCTGATATGAAATCATTGGAGTCAGCCAAAGTAAGAGAAGAATTGAAAAAGACGAATGAAATAATTGAAGTGACCACAGGGGAGAAAGTGAAGTGGTTTGCTCCACCAAGCGGCAGCTACCGGGAGGAAGTCATAAATATTGCAGACGAAATGCACTTGAGAACGATCATGTGGAGTGTGGATACGATTGATTGGCAAAAACCACAACCAAGCGTGTTAATCGAGCGTGTAATGAGAAAGATGCACAAGGGAGCTATTGTACTGATGCACCCGACAGCTTCTACGGCCAATTCGTTAAACATGTTGATTCTTCAAATAAAAGAAAAAAATTTAAGGCTTGGTACGATCTCAAGCTTGATTAAAGAAGAGAGAATCGTGGAAGACGTCGATAATTCGTCAGAACAGGGAAATAGTAATAAGAAGCAGTAAGTTTGCATCATGAATAGGAGGAAATTTCTTGATAAAGAAATATACATGCCAAAATGGACTAAGAATCGTGCTGGAGGAAATACCTCACGTTCGTTCTGTAGCGATTGGGGTCTGGATTGGAACCGGCTCACGCAATGAAACGGAACAAAACAACGGCATATCCCACTTTTTGGAACATATGTTTTTCAAAGGCACAAAAACGAAAACGGCCCGTGAAATAGCAGAGTCATTTGACAGCATCGGCGGACAGGTCAATGCATTTACTTCAAAGGAATACACCTGCTATTATGCAAAAGTATTGGACAATCATGCGGATTATGCATTACATACACTTTCTGATATGTTCTTTAACTCTACCTATGTAGAAGAGGAATTGAATAAAGAAAAAAATGTAGTGTATGAAGAGATAAAAATGTATGAAGATACCCCGGATGATATCGTTCATGACTTACTAAGCAAGGCGATCTATGAAGAGCATCCACTTGGCTATCCGATTCTAGGAACGGAAGAAACACTGAACTCATTCAATCAAGCTAAATTGAAAGAGTACATGCATGACATGTACACCCCTGATCAAGTAGTGGTGTCTGTAGCAGGAAATGTGGATGAAACATTCATCAAAGAAGTCGAGAAGCTATTCGGATCTTATGAAGGTGGTAAAGGACCTGAGGACCGTGTGAAGCCCGCCTTTCACAACAATAAGCTTGCCCGGAAAAAAGATACAGAACAAGCCCATTTATGCTTAGGATTTGACGGTCTGCAAATCGGGCATCCGGACATCTATAACTTGATCGTATTAAACAACGTGTTAGGTGGCAGTATGTCATCCCGTCTGTTTCAAGAGGTTCGCGAACAAAGAGGACTTGCGTATTCCGTGTTTTCTTATCATTCTGCATATGAAGATAGCGGAATGGTTACCATTTATGGAGGGACAGGAGCCAATCAGTTAGATCAATTATTTGATACGATCGACAGCACCCTGCAAGCCCTGAAAGATGATGGTATAACCTCTAAAGAATTACTAAACAGCAAAGAGCAATTAAAGGGTAACCTTATGCTGAGTTTAGAAAGCACGAATAGCCGGATGAGTCGTAACGGGAAAAATGAGCTGCTACTAAAACGCCACCGTACGCTGGATGAGATTGTCGAAGAAATCGACGGCGTTACGATGGACA
The DNA here is from genome assembly GCF_050467885.1 of Rossellomorea sp. NRS-1567. Classification (NCBI taxonomy): domain Bacteria; kingdom Bacillati; phylum Bacillota; class Bacilli; order Caryophanales; family Bacillaceae; genus Rossellomorea; species Rossellomorea sp. NRS-1567. The sequence continues at coordinate 163,648 of NZ_JBITPL010000015.1, forward strand.
AGGTAAATCAGTTAGCTCTTGATATCTTTAAAGATGATTATGCTATATCCCTCATCAGTCCGGATGGGAATCTCCCTCAAAATATGAGGAAATAACAGGAAAAAGCAGACTGCTTAAGTCTGCTTTTTTTTGAATGAATCATCACATTGGATGGAAATAACGAAGAATTTCTTCTAAAAAAAGTGGACAGTGTATACATTGTAATACAGAGCTTTTTTAGGGAGGAAACCTTCATGAGATTAAGCGAGTTAAGCGGAAAAGAAATAGTCGATTATAAAAAAGCAGAACGTCTTGGAATTCTTGGGCAAACCGATCTTGAATTCAATGATAAGTCTGGAAGCATAAATGCGCTTATCATCCCGACCGGTAAATGGCTGCGAAAGCAAGGCGGGGAAATCCGGGTACCTTGGCAGCAAATCAGAACAATCGGAGCGGATATGATCATTCTGGAAGTATCGAATGAATAACGAAATAGATAATCTATTGAAACGGGGCCTCCCCGTTTTTTTATTTGGCCTTGCAATAAAATAAGATGTCCCTCTCCAAAACGTTGGAAGGAGTCAGTGTAATAGGAAGATACATATAGTAACACCTGAATGAAATTTGTCTACGACTACTATCCTTTCCTGACCTCTTACATCCGCTCCCTTACAAAAACAATCCTACATTCTAAACAGTCTCTACCTGCTTTTCTTCTCACCCATTAGGTATGTGCAACATACACTGTTGAAGTGAAAAGGGATTTAGAATAGCGATTATGTAAAAAGTAGGTGAAATCAGTGATGCTGACCGGAATGCAGATCGCAGTTCTAGGCGGAGATGCTCGTCAACTTGAGATTATTCGGAAGCTTACTGAGTTGGATGCAAAAATCTCACTCGTAGGTTTTGAACAACTAGATCATGCCTTTACAGGGGCTACGAAAGAAAAGCTGAGTGAAGTGGACTTCTCAATTATTGATGCCATAATCTTACCTGTACCCGGCACGAATCTACAAGGAGAAATTGATACGATTTTTTCCAATGAGAAAATCGTTTTAACAGAAGAAGTTGTGTCTCAGACGCCAGAGCACTGTACGATCTATTCAGGAATTAGTAATAAGTATTTGGATGAAATAATGTCTTCAACGAATCGGGAACTTGTTCAGTTGTTTGAGAGAGACGATGTTGCCATTTATAATTCTATTCCTACAGTAGAGGGAACGATTATGATGGCTATTCAACATACAGACTTTACGATTCATGGATCTACGATTGTCATATTGGGTCTGGGTAGGGTAGGTATGAGTGTAGCTAGAACGTTTCATCATTTAGGCGGAAAGGTCAAGGTTGGTGCCCGGAAAAGTGAGCATCTGGCCAGGGTGACTGAAATGGGCTTAGAGCCATTCCACTTAGATAACTTAGAAAAAGAGGTTGAGAATTGTGATATATGTATTAACACAATTCCAGTGCATATAGTGAAGGCTGCTGTGATAGCCAAAATGCCGGCTCATACATTAATCATCGATTTGGCTTCAAAGCCTGGAGGTACAGATTTTCGTTATGCAGAAAAACGGGGAATTAAAGCATTGTTAGCCCCGGGATTGCCAGGGATCGTGGCACCTAAGACAGCTGGCCAGATACTCGCGAATGTACTTTGTCAATTGTTAGAGGAAGATCTTGATTTAGGAAAGGAGAGTTCATCATGAGTGTGAAAGGAAAACGAATCGGGTTTGGTCTGACAGGTTCTCATTGTACGTATGATGCCGTATTCCCGGAAATCGAACGATTAGTGAATAACGGAGCAGAAGTGATGCCGATTGTGACTTCAACTGTTATGAATACAGAAACGAGATTCGGTAAAGGAGAAGACTGGATTAAGCGAATTGAGGACGTTACGGGTCATAGGGTGATCGATTCAATCGTAAAGGCAGAACCACTCGGTCCTAAAATTCCATTGGATTGTATGGTGATCGCTCCACTTACAGGAAATTCAATGAGCAAATTCGCAAATGCAATGACAGATTCTCCAGTGTTGATGGCTGCTAAAGCGACTCTTCGTAATCACCGTCCTGTAGTACTGGGGATTTCGACAAATGATGCTCTTGGTTTAAACGGTGTAAACCTAATGAGATTAATTTCAACCAAAGATATTTATTTTATCCCATTTGGGCAGGATGCACCTGAAAGCAAACCGAAATCAATGGTAGCCAGAATGACGCTGATTCAGGAAACGATAGAAGCGGCTATTGAAGGAAGACAGCTTCAGCCTGTTGTAATCGAAAGATATTTAGATTAATAGATGGAGAAGGCTATCAACTTGCACCGTTAAGATGGCCTTCTTTTCATGTATAAATATTTAAAGTTTTATAAATAATCCAGGCACAAATATAAAATTCCCTATTGTCGAATAATTGTTTATGTTAAAATATTCTTTATTATAGTAATAGACTAAAAGGTATACCTACTATGAGAATACTGAATGGTTGGAAGGAGAGAAGATTTTGAATACAATGGGATTACATGTAGCGGTTGTCGGTGCCACAGGTGCAGTTGGACAACAGATGCTACAAACACTAGAAAAAAGGGACTTTCCAATAAAACAATTGACATTATTGTCTTCGGCCCGTTCAGCCGGGTCCACCGTTACCTTTAAAGGGAAAGAATGGACGGTTGAAGAAGCTAAGCCCGAAAGTTTTGAAGGGGTAGATATTGCTTTATTTAGTGCAGGGGGTAGTGTATCCAAACTTCTTGCTCCTGAAGCCGTTAAACGTGGAGCTATCGTCGTCGACAATACAAGTGCATACCGAATGGATCCAGATGTTCCTCTTGTAGTTCCAGAGGTGAATGAAGAAGATATCAAACTTCATAATGGAATCATTGCGAATCCTAACTGTTCTACGATCCAGATGGTGGCAGCACTTGAACCGATTCGTAAACAATATGGTTTATCGAAAGTAATCGTGTCTACCTATCAAGCCGTTTCAGGGGCAGGTGCAGTGGCCATAGATGAGCTTCACGCGCAATCACAAGCCATATTGTCCGGTGAATCATTTGAGCCAAGTGTGCTACCTGTAAAAGGGGATAAAAAGCATTATCAGATAGCTTATAACGCCATTCCTCAAATTGATAAATTCCAGGAAAATGGCTTTACTTTTGAAGAAATGAAAATGATCAATGAAACAAAAAAAATTATGCATATGCCGTCATTAAAGGTATCGGCAACATGCGTAAGATTACCTGTTGTAACAGGTCACTCAGAAAGTGTATATATTGAAATTGAGAAGGGTTCTGTAACAGTGAATGATATCCACTCACTGTTAAAAGATGCTCCTGGAGTAACTTTGGAAGACGTCCCGGAAGAACAGGTTTATCCGATGCCTGCACATGCAGTAGGAAAGCCGGATGTATTTGTCGGCAGGGTGCGTAAAGATCTTGATGAAGACAAGGGCTTCCATATGTGGGTTGTGTCTGACAACTTACTTAAGGGAGCGGCTTGGAACTCAGTTCAAATCGCAGAAAGTCTAATGAAACTTGGTATAATTAAATAACGAAGAGGGACCATTTCAGCTATAGATCTCCTTATTTCCACTAATCGTTCTCACATACCTCTTGAACATATGACAATGAGGTGTAGTCATGAAAGTGATCGTTCAAAAATTTGGTGGAACGTCTGTACGTGATGAGGCAAGTCGCTCAAAGGCGCTTGCCCACACAAAGCAAGCGATTGATAAGGGTTATAAAGTGGTGGTAGTCGTTTCAGCTATGGGAAGAAAAGGTGAACCTTACGCTACTGACTCCCTATTATCCCTTATCGGTGGCAGGAATACTTCAATAAGTAAGAGAGAGCAAGACTTATTATTATCTTGTGGAGAAATCATTTCCAGCCTGGTCTTTTCTAACATGCTTCTTGAGCATGGAATCCGGTCAACCGCTTTAACTGGGGCTCAGGCGGGATTCCGGACTAATAATGATTTTAACAATGCGAAAATTTTGGAAATGAGATGCAGCCGTTTGGTCAAAGAGCTTGAAGAACACGATGCAGTGGTGGTAGCCGGCTTTCAAGGTGCAACGAAAGATGGTGATGTCACCACGATAGGCAGAGGGGGAAGTGATACTTCGGCTTCTGCATTAGGAGTGGCATTAAAAGCTGAATTCATCGATATTTTCACCGATGTTGAAGGGGTCATGACTGCCGATCCCCGCATATCATCGAAAGCAAGACCTATTACGGTTGTTTCTTATAATGAAGTATGTAATATGGCATATCAGGGAGCAAAGGTGATTCATCCAAGAGCAGTTGAAATTGCGATGAATTCAAATGTTCCAATCCGGATTCGTTCTACTTATTCAAATGGTGAAGGGACGCTTGTGACTACACTTGAAAATACAAAAGCACACAAAGAATTCCGGAGTCATCCCGTAACAGGAATAGCCCATGTACCGAACCTTACGCAAATAAAAGTATTCGCGAAGGAAGACCAATACAATCTTCAAGCTGAAGTCTTTAAAGCGATGGCTAAAGAAGGAATCAGTGTTGACTTCATTAACATCTCGCCACGGGGAGTTGTTTACACTGTTGCATCATCCCTGGCAGAAGGTGCGATATCGGTTCTAAATAAAATAGGTCATAAACCTATTGTCGAGTCAGAATGTGCTAAGATTTCAGTAGTGGGAGCCGGGATGACGGGTGTTCCAGGTGTGACTTCAGCCATCGTATCTTCTCTGTCCAACGAAGGAATTCGAATCCTCCAGTCAGCAGATAGTCATACGACTATTTGGGTTCTGGTGAAAGAGATGGACCTGATTAATGCGATAAATGCACTTCATGATACGTTTCAACTACAAGAGAGAACCGCTACATTCAGGATAGGATAAACTAAAGAGGAGAGTGACAAGATTGAATTTTGGCCGCGTTTCTACGGCGATGGTTACCCCATTTGACCGCAAAGGAAATATCGATTTCACCAAGACGACCCAATTAATTCAATATCTGATTGAAAATGGATCAGATTCGTTAGTAGTAGCCGGGACCACAGGTGAGTCTCCGACTTTGACAAAAGAAGAGAAGATTGCTTTATTTCGACATGTTGTAAAAGTAGTAAACGGAAGAGTACCTGTTATTGCCGGGACGGGAAGCAATAACACCCACGCCTCAATCGAGCTTACCAAAAAGGCAGTGGAGGCAGGCGTAGATGCCATCATGCTGGTGGCTCCATACTATAATAAGCCGAGTCAGGAAGGGCTATTCCAGCATTTCAAGGCGATTGCTGAATCAACAACCTTACCTGTCATGCTGTATAATATCCCTGGCCGTTCAAGCGTCAATGTTTCTCCGGATACCATCATTCGATTATCAGAGATTGAAAACATTGTAGCTGTTAAAGAAGCAAGCGGTGACTTGGATAGCATGACTGAAATCATTTCACATACATCAGACGACTTTATGCTATACAGTGGTGATGACGGACTTACTCTCCCTGTGTTGTCAATAGGTGGAAATGGAATCGTGTCTGTTGCCTCTCATATCATCGGAAACGAAATGCAAGAGATGGTTGCTGCGTTTACAAGTGGAAATCATTTAAAGGCAGCCGGTATGCATCAATTGCTTCTTCCGGTCATGAAAGGGTTATTTGCCAGCCCGAACCCAACTCCGGTTAAAACTGCCCTGCAGATGAAGGGTCTGGACGTTGGATCTGTCCGCTTACCATTAATTCCACTGACAGAAGTGGAAAGAGCAAAGCTGTCTCAATTATTACAAGTATTATCTTAAGTAAAAGACTGTGAAGGCCATCCTTCACAGTCTTTTACTATAGACAGGAAAGAAGGCACTAAAATCAGTAATAGATTAATTTATTTTTAAAGAAGAAGGATTTAGTCATGTAGTATCGAAATAGTAATGTAGTAAAATTGAATGCAGTCTTTTTCCTAATTTTATTATAGGTAGGATAAAATTGGTTGTACTCCCAAAAAATTATCAAGTATAATAAACGTAACTGATTAAAGATCGGGAAAGGCACAGCATAGGAGGACATAATGTGAGTAAGACAAAGAATGAAAGTATAAAGATCATACCGCTCGGAGGAGTAGGAGAAATCGGTAAGAACATGTACGTGATCGAAGTGGATCATGAGATTTTCGTGGTTGACGCGGGGCTGATGTTCCCTGAAAATGAGATGCTCGGAATTGATATCGTCATTCCTGACATTCAATACTTGATCGAAAATAAAGAACGTGTGAAAGGGATCTTTTTGACTCATGGACATGAGGATAGTATTGGAGGGATTTCATACGTACTCAATAAGATTAAAGCTCCTGTTTACGGCACCCGTTTAACGAATGCTCTTGTAAAGGCACGATTGAAGGATGAAAATGTCAGGGAAGATGTGAAATTCTATACGATTCACTCTGATAGCCACCTGACTTTCGATGGAGTGAATGTAACGTTCTTTAAAACCACACATAGTATTCCGGATTCAGTTGGTGTATGTATACATACATCTGAAGGAGTCATCGTACATACCGGGGAATTCAAATTTGATCAATCTGCCAAACACCTTTATCGACCGGATTTAGGCAAAATGGCTCAAATCGGTGAAAAAGGAGTGCTATGTTTGTTGTCTGACAGCAAAGAAGCGGAGAGACCCGGCTACACAACCTCCGAGGCCGTCATTGAACAACATATAACAGACGCTTTACGAATGGCATCCGGTAGAGTGATTGTAGCTTGCTTTGCATCTAATTTAATTCGACTACAGCAAGTTTTTGATGCTGCAGATCAAAATAAACGTAAAGTGGTCGTAGTGGGTAAGAGTTTGAAGAGAGTATATGATATAGCATTGAAATTAGGCTATCTTCACGTACGGGATGAGATGATCATCGGAATGGATGAGATTGGTGATTATCCTAAAGATGAAGTCGTCATTATCGCCACCGGAACACAAGGAGAACCGTTTGAAGCCTTGCAGCGGATGTCAAAACGCTCTCATCGTCTTGTGAATATCGAAGAGGGAGATACAGTCCTTATTACGGCTTCACCTTCGCCTGGCATGGAAGTCATTGCAGGAAAGACAATTGACATGCTTTATAGAGCAGGAGCGAACGTCTTGACCGCTAATAAGAAGGTTCATGTATCAGGGCATGGGAGTCAGGAAGATCTAAAGTTCATGTTGAATATCATGAAGCCGAAGTATTTCATTCCTATACAAGGGGAATATAAAATGCTGGTGGCGCATAGCCAGATCGCTCACGACATCGGTCTTCCGTATAAGCAAATTTTCATTTTGGATAAAGGTGATGTGCTTCAATACAAGGACGGTAAGATGAGAATGAGCGGCCGGGTGCAGGCCGGGAATGTGTTAATCGATGGAATCGGTGTAGGGGACGTTGGGAATATCGTCCTTCGCGACCGTAAACTATTATCTGAAGACGGTGTCTTTACGGTCGTTGTGACGATCAACCGCAGATCCAAATCGATTGTGTCCGGTCCTGAAATTATCTCACGCGGCTTTGTTTATGTGAGGGAATCAGAAGAATTGCTTGAAGGAGCTGGAGGCATCGTAACGGATGTAGTACATTCCTATCTGCAAAAAGGTTCATTTGAATGGACAACCATTAAACAAGATATCAGAGATCAGCTCAATTACTATTTATTCAATAAAACACGAAGAAGACCAATGATTTTACCGATCATCATGGAAGTTTAATGCGTGAGGCTATTTGTTTCTAACAGATAGCCTCCGTTTTTTATTTGATTCCAAAGTATAAAGTATGAAAACACTCCCTTATTAAAATAATAACAAGAGAATGGAATGAAAAGGAGATGTTTTCATGGAACTAAATCATGGGCGTATGCAGGATCAGCCAAATAAAGGCCAGGATGATAATAAAGATAAACCTTCAGGATTAATGGAAAAGATACAACAATTAGGGCAAACGAATGTCCCGCAACTCTCTCAGGATTCCAATATCCATTGCTTGACGATTGTAGGACAAATAGAAGGGCATATGCAGCTTCCTCCACAAAATAAAACAACGAAGTATGAACATGTTATTCCTCAGCTCGTAGCCATTGAGCAAAATCCTAAGATAGAGGGCTTGGTGGTCATATTAAATACGGTAGGTGGAGACGTGGAAGCGGGACTCGCCATTTCTGAGATGATTGCTTCACTTTCTAAACCTACAGTATCTGTTGTGTTGGGTGGAGGACATAGTATTGGTGTGCCGATTGCCGTATCATGCGATTTCTCGTACATTGCGAGCACCGCTACAATGACAATCCACCCGGTCCGGTTGACGGGATTGGTGATCGGCGTACCACAGACTTTTGAGTACTTGGATAAAATGCAGGATCGGGTAGTTAGTTTCGTAACGAAGCACAGCAATATATCAGAAGAACATTTTAAAGATCTGATGTTTGCAAAAGGTAACCTTACACGGGATATCGGTACGAATGTAGTCGGTGACGATGCCGTCGAATACGGCCTGATAGATGGAATCGGGGGCATTGGGACAGCCATTAAAAAGATTAACGAGTTAATTGAGATGAAAAAGCAATCGGATCAACAAGAGGGGTTAGTACAATGATCCTTTATACAGTGGTTCCCAATGATCTTGTATTTCCAACGGATGCAAATGAATTCAGTGGTCAAATGATGATGGAATATCAGGGTGTTCCTATCCTTGTTCAGCAGGAGGAGAACCGGTATCGAATTGTCAGGGTCATGAGTAGTGACCCTGCGCATTATCTCGATAATCAGATTTGCCCAGGTGAATTTATAAACAATTAAGGACGAAAGAGGATTTTCCCGAAATAGTGGTTATGCTATAATATTACTGGAAGAGACAAACATAATGATACTTTAAGTTAACGGGAAGGGTCTGACACCTTAGGCACATATATTGCCCCAAAGGATCAGCCCTTTCTTCATCTTTATGTACATATGAAGAAAGACTTCAATAGAATTTAGGTGAATTGGATTGGCAAAACGAAAAAGAAGAAAAAAACGATCTGCAACGAGTTCAACTTTAAAACAAACCATTAAATATGAAATTACAGGAATGATCCTCGCTGCCCTCAGTTTGATTTCAATCATTGAGCTTGGAGCTGTAGGGAAAGCAGTGGTGTACTTCTATCGATTCTTTCTGGGTGAATGGTATATGGTTGCCCTCCTGTGGATGTTGTATGTGGCAGGATACCTCATGGTTAAACGAGAGATTCCTATGTTATTTAGTCGCAGACTTATTGGGGTTTACATCATCATTGCCAGCTTCTTGCTATTGAGTCATGTGAAATTATTTGATTTGCTCTCAAATGATGGTTCTTTCGATAATCCAAGTGTCATCATGAATACGTGGGATTTGTATTGGATGGATGTAAGTGGTGAGACGAGTACCTCGGATCTTGGGGGAGGAATGATAGGGAGCGTTCTATTTGCCGTTTCTTATTTTCTATTTGACTCTCAAGGAGCAAGAATTGTTAGTGCCACATTCATATTGATCGGAATCATACTAGTGACAGGTAAATCCATCGGGGATGTTCTGGGAAGAGCGGGTAAGCGCTTTGGGGCATTCTTAAGCGGACAATGGTCTGCATTCAAACAAGATATGAGTGATTGGAAAGAAGATCAGTCAAAGAAAAAAGAAGTGAAAGAAAAGAAAAAGAAAGAAGTTCCTGTGAAACAGGAGAAAGCGGTTGAAACACAGCTGCCTCAGGAAGAGGAAACGAGAGAACCGATTATCTCCAACTTCGCGGAACGTGCATACGGAGGAGTCCAGACTAAAGAACAACCTTCCTCTACAGGTGCGGGAATGAATGATGAAAATGATGATGCTGCAGCTAAAGATAAGTCCGGTTCAGAGGGAGAAGCGGATTCTGCACCACCGATTACGTTTACTGAGGTAGAAAATAAGGATTATAAACTACCTTCTATTTCGTTATTAAAGAGTCCTAGAAAAACAGATCAGAGTAATGAATATCAACTGATCCATGCCAACGCAGCCAAACTTGAAAGAACCTTCCAAAGTTTCGGAGTGAAAGCGAAAGTTACACAAGTTCACTTAGGTCCTGCCGTCACCAAGTATGAAGTACACCCGGATGTAGGTGTGAAAGTAAGCCGCATCGTAAACCTTAGTGATGATTTAGCGTTGGCTCTTGCAGCTAAAGATATCCGAATCGAAGCTCCTATTCCAGGGAAATCGGCTATCGGGATTGAAGTTCCTAACTCAGAGGTGGCCATGGTGTCTTTAAGAGAGGTGCTTGAAGCTAAGGAACATAATAAACCGGATGCCAAGCTCCAAATTGGTTTAGGACGGGATATTACGGGAGAAGCCGTACTTGCAGAATTGAATAAAATGCCTCACTTACTTGTAGCCGGGGCCACAGGAAGCGGAAAGAGTGTCTGTATTAATGGTATCATTACGAGTATCCTAATGAGAGCTAAACCACATGAAGTTAAACTCATGATGATAGATCCGAAAATGGTTGAATTGAATGTATATAACGGGGTCCCGCACCTATTGGCTCCCGTTGTAACTGATGCGAAGAAAGCTTCACAGGCATTAAAAAAGGTTGTAAGTGAAATGGAGCGGAGATATGAATTGTTCTCTCACACAGGGACAAGGAATATTGAAGGCTACAACGACTACGTTAAGAGACAGAATCTCGAAAATGAAGAAAAGCAGCCGCTGCTTCCGTACATTGTGGTGATAGTGGATGAGCTGGCTGATTTAATGATGGTTGCTTCAAACGATGTAGAAGACGCAATCACCAGACTCGCACAGATGGCACGTGCCGCAGGGATCCATTTAATTATTGCGACCCAGCGTCCTTCTGTTGATGTTATTACAGGGGTCATCAAAGCGAATATACCATCCAGGATTGCGTTTGCCGTATCATCTCAAATCGATTCCAGAACCATCCTGGACTCAGGTGGCGCAGAAAAACTATTGGGTAGAGGAGACATGCTCTTTATGCCTGTAGGGGCTTCAAAGCCTACAAGGGTACAAGGCGCCTTTTTATCTGATGAAGAAGTTGAAGAAATCGTTGACTTTGTCATTTCTCAACAAAAGGCACAGTATCAGGAAGAAATGATTCCGGATGAGATACAAGAAGATGAGAAGACGGGCGAAGCTGAAGACGAACTTTATAATGATGCAGTTCAGTTAATCGCTGAAATGCAAACCGCTTCCGTGTCCATGCTTCAAAGGAGATTTAGAATTGGATATACAAGAGCAGCACGATTGATTGATGAGATGGAAGTAAGAGGAGTCGTTGGGCCTTATGAAGGAAGTAAGCCGCGAACCGTCTTGATCGGAAAACCTTCAGAAGAGCAAAGCTCTTAACAAAAGGTGTGTTACCCTATTCAAAGTGAACGGGGTAACACACCTTTTTTATGTAAAATCCAAGGAGGAAACCTCAAAATGTATCCGTTTTAAATGATGTTATTCTAGTTTATCCACTAATGTGTTATACTATTAAAAGCGTTTACAATTGTAATGGCGTTGTTTTAATTTTGTAAAGATTGATAATCTATAACAACCTTACTGTAAATTATTTGTAAAATTACTCCATGAAACCCTATTCATCTTTACTTTTTTACTATTTTTTTACAAATAAGGATTCTAAATTGTCATTCTAGTCATTTTTTTCGACAAAATCACACAATGCTATTTATTTATGAAAAGAAAAGTGTTATAGTATTTTCGATTAGTAGGAAAGATATACATCAGAGGTCTGATGTCTTGAGAAAATTTGGTGGTGGTTCCAGTGACAATAAAGACAGACAATCGACATTTATACTTACAAGTGATAGACCGTTTGAAGAAAGATATCGAAGCGGGGGTATACAAAGAAAAAGAAAAACTCCCGTCTGAATTTGATCTCTCCAAACAACTAGGTGTGAGTAGGGCTACTCTCCGGGAAGCTCTCAGAATTCTTGAGGAAGAAAGTGTCATCGTACGACGTCATGGTGTAGGTACATTTGTAAACGCTAAACCGCTCTTTACTTCTGGTATTGAGCAGCTGAACAGTGTAACGAACATGATTAAGCAGGCTGGTATGGAGCCAGGGACCATTTTCTTAAGCTCAACAACTCAAGAAGCTACTGAGGATGATGTGAAGAGGTTTACTTGCAATGAAGAGGACGACGTGATCCTGATTGAGCGGGTTCGTACTGCAAACGGGGAACCGGTTGTGTATTGTGTAGACAAAATTCCTGAAAAGATTATGCCGAGGAATTTCACCCATGAAGATAATTCGATTTTTACCGTTTTGGAAAAACGTGAGAATAAGAGAATCACTCATGCTGTTGCACAAATAGAACCTATGGGCTATCACGATAAAATCTCCCCTATTCTAAATTGTGAACCAGAAACGGCACTACTCGTTTTAAAGCAAATGCATTTTGATGAAAACGATGAGCCGATTCTGTACTCAGTAAACTATTTTCGGTCAGACAAATTTAGCTTCCACGTATTAAGAAAGCGTGTATAACAACAATCCATCTTTCTACTAATTTATTACAATATTAGGGGGTACTCTAGGTGAAAAAACGTAAAATGGGTTTAGCGTTGTCATTTGTTCTAGCTGCAGGTACATTATTAGGTGCTTGTGGAACAAGCGAGGACAAAGAAGGTGCATCTAGTGGTGAAGGTAACAAAAAAGAAGATCAATTTACAGTAGCAATGGTTACGGATGTTGGTGGAGTAGATGACAAATCTTTCAACCAATCTGCTTGGGAAGGTTTAAAAGCTTTCGGTGAAGAACACGACTTAGAAAAAGGTAAGAAAGGTTATGACTACTTACAATCACAATCTGATGCTGACTATGCTACTAACTTAAACACATTAGCTCGTCAAGACTTTGACTTAGTATATGGTATCGGCTTCCTTATGGAAGGTGCAATCAATGATATTGCACAACAACAAAAAGATTCTCACTTTGCAATCGTTGATGCTGTTGTAGATCAGCCAAACGTTGCAAGTATCACATTCAAAGAGCAAGAAGGTTCATTCCTTGCCGGAGTTGCTGCTGGGCTAGCAACGAAAACGAACAAAATCGGCTTCCTTGGTGGAATGGAAATTCCAGTAATCGAGCGTTTCCACTCTGGCTTCATTGCTGGTGTTAAATCAGTCAATCCCGAAGCTGAGATCGTTGCAGACTATGCAGGAGCATTCGATAAAGCTGAACTTGGTCAAACAATCGCGTCTAAGATGTACTCACAAGATGTAGACGTTATCTTCCATGCAGCTGGTGGTACGGGTAATGGATTGTTCAAAGAAGCACGTGACTTAAAAGAAAAAGATCCTTCCCGTGAGCTATGGGCAATCGGAGTTGACTCCGACCAATCGGCAGAGGGTAAAGTTGGGGATCATAACATCATCTTAACTTCTTCTTTAAAGCGTGTAGATAATGCGGTTCTGGATCTTTCTAATAAAGCAAAAGAAGGAAACTTCCCAGGTGGAGAAGTTATCTCTTACGGTCTTAACGAAGAGGGTGTTGGATTAGCTGAACTTAACGAAGAGCTTTCTAACAAAGACGAGGTTATGACTAAAGTTGATGAATGGAAAGAAAAGATCATGAGTGGGGAAATTACTGTACCTGAATCTTTAGATGCAGCAAATTCATTCTCTGCTAACTAATTGAACAGGGATAAGGGGGGCCAAGGATAGCCGGCCTCTTAAACCCTTTTTTAGAAGGAGTATTCATAATAATTAAAATTTTAATTGAAGTATAGAAACTTCTTTCTATCTTTCATTTAGAGTTTTAATCGGGGCAACCCTTTTTTTTCTAGAGTCTTAAGGTCTGACCTCTAACTACTAGATAAATATCCCTAGCCTATGCAAGGAGTGATTAGCAATGGATTATGTAATTGAGATGCTGAATATCCGTAAAGAATTTCCAGGCATCGTAGCAAACGATAATATTACCCTCCAGCTCAAAAAAGGTGAAATTCATGCGCTTCTAGGTGAAAATGGAGCAGGTAAGTCTACACTGATGAATGTTTTATTTGGACTTTATCAGCCTGAACAAGGAGAAATTCGTGTTAAGGGGCAGAAAGTAAACATCACCAATCCCAATATCGCCAATGACTTAGGGATTGGAATGGTTCACCAGCACTTTATGCTCGTTGATACCTTTACAGTAACAGAGAATATTATTCTTGGAAGAGAGCCGAAGTCCGGTGCAACAGTGGATATTAAAAAGGCAGAGAAGGATATTCGGGAAATCTCAGAAAGATACGGTTTGAAAGTGGATCCTTCCGCTAAAATTTCTGAAATTTCAGTAGGAATGCAGCAGCGTGTTGAGATTTTGAAAACACTTTATCGTGGTGCAGAGATTCTGATCTTCGATGAGCCTACAGCGGTACTGACTCCACAAGAGATCAAAGAGCTTATTCAAATCATGAAAACTCTAATTCAAGAAGGCAAGTCTATCATTCTTATCACTCATAAGCTTAAAGAGATTATGGAAGTGTGTGATAATGTAACCGTTATCAGAAAAGGAAAAGGGATCGGGACGGTGCAAGTATCGGAAACCGATCCGAATCATCTTGCCAGCCTGATGGTAGGACGTGAAGTAACCTTTAAGACGGAGAAGAAGGAAGCCACTCCTACTGACAATGTACTCGAAATTCGAGATTTGAACGTAAAAGATCACCGCAACGTTTCCGTTGTAAAGGGGTTAAACCTGGAAGTGAAAGCCGGGGAAATCCTTGGTATTGCGGGAGTTGATGGGAACGGTCAAAGTGAACTGATTGAAGCGATTACAGGGTTATACAAAGTTAATAGTGGCTCGATCAAGCTGAATGGAAAAGAAATAGTCAATATGAAACCGCGCAAGATTTATGAAACAGGTGTAGGTCATATTCCTCAGGATCGCCACAAACATGGTTTAGTCCTGGATTTTCCAATCGGTGAAAATATGGTTCTACAAACCTATTACCAAAAGCCTTATTCAAATAAAGGGGTATTAAGCTATAAGAATATTTACAATCAAGCGAGAAAGCTAATTTCAGAGTTTGATGTAAGGACACCTTCTGAATATACCCTTGCAAGGGCATTATCCGGTGGTAATCAGCAAAAAGCGATCATCGGTCGGGAAATCGACCGTGATCCGGATCTGTTGATTGCTGCCCAGCCTACCCGGGGACTGGATGTAGGAGCGATCGAGTTCATTCACAAGCGCCTGATCGAGCAGCGGGATAACGGGAAAGCTGTACTATTACTTTCATTTGAATTGGATGAAATCATGAATGTGAGTGACCGCATCGCTGTCATTTATGAAGGGCAAATTGTAGCAATTGTGAATCCGAAAGAAACAACCGAACAAGAACTTGGACTACTGATGGCTGGTTCGAAGAGGAAGGAAGCGGGGGAGAACGCACATGTCTAATCGATTAACAAATATATTAATCCCGGTTATTTCGGTCCTTTTAGGAATTATTGTCGGAACCATTATTATGCTTGTGAGTGGATATGATCCAATTGCAGGATATTCTGCACTATGGCAAGGTATTTTCGGAGAGATCTACTATGTAGGGGAAACGGTGCGTCAAGTGACTCCATATATTCTTGCGGGATTGGCTGTTGCCTTTGCATTCAGAACCGGATTATTCAATATAGGGGTCGAAGGACAACTGATTGTAGGGTGGCTTGCTGCAGTATGGGTAGGGGTCGCTTTCGATGAGTTACCTAAGATCATTCACTTACCGCTTGCTGTAATCGCAGCGGCATTAGCTGGCGCATTCTGGGGCTTCATTCCAGGATTACTGAAAGCAAGATATCGTGTACACGAAGTAATTGTTACGATCATGATGAACTATATTGCACTTCACGTAACGAATGCGATTATCCGTGATGTATTGACGGAGCGCAAAGATCGTACGGACTATATCGCAGAGACGGCTTCATTAAAGTCTCCATTCTTTGAGGCCTTAACGGATTACTCAAGACTGCATTGGGGGATCTTCATTGCCCTTCTGTGTGTCTTTATCATGTGGTTCCTTTTAGAAAAAACGACTCGTGGATATGAACTGCGTTCCGTAGGCTTTAACCAACATGCTTCTCAATACGCAGGAATGAACGTAAATGGAAACATCATTCTTTCTATGGTCATCTCTGGAGCATTTGCCGGACTCGCAGGTGCTATGGAAGGATTGGGAACATTTGGATACGCTTCGATCAAAGGTGGATTTACAGGGGTCGGATTCGACGGGATCGCTGTAGCTTTATTGGGAGGAAATGTTGCCATTGGTGTTGTGTTCGCAGCACTATTATTTGGAGGGCTAAAAGTAGGTGCATTGAATATGCCTCTTGAAGCGGGCATTCCAAATGAACTAGTAGACATTATTATTGCCCTGATTATTTTCTTTGTAGCATCTGGTTATATGATTCGATATCTGATTCAACGATTTAGTAAGAAGGGGGTGAAATAAGTGGGCTTTATCGATATCTTAACAATCCTTATTCCATCAACATTATTGTGGGCATCACCACTTATTTTCACTGCTTTAGGCGGAGCGTTCTCTGAACGTTCTGGTGTGGTTAACATCGGACTTGAAGGATTAATGGTCATTGGAGCTTTCTCAAGTATCGTTTTCAACTTGGCGTTTGCTGACACATTTGGTGCGGCAACACCATGGGTAGCCCTGCTTATAGCCATGGTCATGGGGGCGTTACTTGCCGTACTCCATGCGGTTGCTTCCATTACATTCCGTGCCGATCAGGTAGTGTCCGGAGTGGCAATCAATCTGCTTGCCATCGGTTTAACTCTTTTCTTAGTCAAACGTATTTACGGAAAAGGTCAAACAGACATCATTTCTGAAGGTTTTGGAAAAGTGGATGTACCGTTACTTAACAAAATTCCGGTGATAGGGGATATTTTCTTCTCCAACACTTACTGGCCACCATTTGTAGCCATTCTTGTGTCGGTCATCGTTTGGTTCATTATGTTTAAAACTCCATTTGGTCTCAGATTGCGTTCCGTAGGTGAGCATCCAATGGCTGCCGACACTATGGGAATCAACGTAACGAAAATGCGCTATATCGGCGTCATCATTTCCGGGGCTTTTGCAGGAGTAGGCGGAGGAGTATATGCCCAGTCGATTTCGTCCGACTTTAGTCATGCAACGATAAGCGGACAGGGATTCATGGCCTTAGCTGCTTTGATCTTCGGTAAGTGGCATCCCCTTGGCGCAATGGGTGCAGCATTATTCTTTGGATTCGCTCAAAGCTTAAGTATCATCGGATCGAGTATCCCGTTATTTGAGAATATTCCAAGTGTATATCTGCTAATCGCACCATATGTATTGACCATCCTTGCACTTACCGGATTCATCGGCCGTGCAGATGCACCTAAAGCACTTGGTACACCATATATTAAAGGAAATCGTTAATCATAACATAAGCACCAATCAAAGGTATCTCGACATTCGGGGTACCTTTTTTGTGAGGTTCTTTTGGTTATTGAAAAAAACAAAAGAAAGATCATAAATGAATATTATCCATGCATATACTAGTTTACTCTATGGGTATTTTTCCAATAGAGGAAGATGCTTGAAATCAACATATCACTACATGTATAGTTATACATAAATACCGCACAATAAAGGTGTTTATAACTTTTTTGATATCAAAAATGACGGAAGTGTTGAACTAAGGAGGACGGTACGATGACAGCCATAAATGAAGTAGTAAAGAAGAAACAGGGGTACACGCTACATATCGTTCAAACGGATAAGTATAAAACCAACAGTCTGATCTTGAAAATGAAAGCTCCACTAGATCAAGAAACAGTGACCTTACGCGGATTACTCCCTCATGTGATGCAAAGCAGTACAAAGACCTATCCGAGTACAACGGAATTACGATCCTACCTTGATGAATTATATGGTGCTAACTTTTTTACGGATTTAGGTAAAAAAGGTGAGTACCACGTGGTCAGCATGTCAGTTGAAATCGCCAACGAAAAGTTTTTAAGGGACTCAGAGCCTTTACTTCAAAAAGGAATAGAATTTTTAGCAGACGTCCTGCAAAATCCGCATATTGAAAATAACGAATTCGATAAGAAAACGGTGGAGAAAGAAAAACGAAACCAGAAGGTAAGAATACAGGCAGTATATGACGATAAAATGCGCTACGCTAATTCCCGGCTTGTAGAAGAAATGTGTAAGGGAGAACGTTTTGCCCTTCATGTCAATGGCATTAGTGAAGAAGTAGAGTCCATAACGGCCAAGAGTTTATATGAATATTATCAAAAAGTCATGAATGAAGATCAATTCGATCTTTATGTCATCGGCGATGTAGATGTTGCGGAAGTTGAAAATCTGTGTGATCAACTCCTCCAATTAAACGAACGTACCCCTCTCGAAGTCGATTCATCGAAAGTGGAACAAAAAGAAAGGGAAAACGTCGTGAAGGAAAAGCAGGATGTGAAGCAAGGTAAGCTGAATATGGGCTACCGGACACATACACAATATGGCGATGATGATTACTTTGCCCTTCAGGTGTTCAATGGCATATTCGGTGGATTTTCTCATTCTAAATTGTTCATAAATGTGAGAGAAAAAGCGAGCTTAGCCTACTATGCAGCAAGTAGACTGGAAAGTCATAAAGGATTATTGATGGTTATGTCCGGCATAGAATTTGAGAAATATGATCAAGCAGTCGGAATCATCAATGATCAGCTGCAAGCCATGAAGGATGGAGACTTTACAGATGGTGAGATCGAACAAACGAAAGCGGTCATCCGCAATCAACTGCTTGAAACCATTGATACGTCCCGTGGGTTGGTTGAGGTCCTTTATCATAATGCTGTCGCCCATGAAGAAATTGATCTAAAACACTGGCTTGATGAAATTGAGAAAACGACGAAAGAAGACATCGTGAAAGCAGCAAATAAAGTCGAACTTGATACCATCTACTTTTTAACAGGAATGGAGGGATAAGGATGAAGAAAATTTCCTTCGATCAACTACAGGAAAACTTATATTATGAAAAAATGTCTAATGGACTGGATGTCTATATTCTCCCGAAAAAAGGATTCAATAAGACGTATGCTACGTTTACGACGAAGTACGGAAGCATCGACAATCATTTTGCCCCTCTGGACGAAGAAGGATTCGTTAAGGTTCCAGATGGAATCGCCCACTTCTTGGAGCATAAATTGTTTGAAAAGGAAGATGGTGATGTATTCCAGCAATTCAGCCGCCAGGGAGCGTCGGCTAATGCTTTCACATCTTTTACACGAACGGCTTATCTATTCTCAAGTACCACCAATGTAGAACGAAATTTAGAAACGCTTATAGACTTTGTTCAAGACCCGTATTTTACAGAAAAGACAGTGGAAAAAGAAAAAGGCATCATCGGTCAGGAAATCACCATGTATGATGATAACCCTGACTGGCGATTATACTTTGGTGTGATTCAGAATATGTACAAAAATCACCCTGTGAAGATTGATATTGCAGGAACGATTGAGTCCATCACACCAATCACGAAAGATATGTTGTATCAGTGCTATAACACATTCTACCACCCAAGCAATATGCTTCTCTTTGTAGTGGGGGCTGTAGACCCGGATCAAATCATGAATCAGATTCGTTCCAACCAGGAAAAGAAGGATTATGAAAAAATGCCTGAGATCAAGCGGAGATTTGATGAAGAACCGGAAACGGTTGCTGAGAAGAAGCAGGTCCTTAAGATGAATGTACAAAGCCCTAAGTGCCTGGTAGGTCTTAAAGCGCCTGAACCACATCAGCAAGGCAAGGAAATGCTTAGACAAGAGCTTTCTATGAACGTTTTCCTGGATATGTTATTCGGTAAAAGCTCTACGTATTATTCTGAACTATACAATGATGGCTTGATCGATGAAACATTCCACTATGACTATACACAAGAAAATGGCTTTGGATTCCTAACCGTCGGCGGGGATACGGAAAAGCCGGATATCCTTGCCGAGAAGGTACAATCGCTGCTACTTAAAGCCAAACATGAATCTCTCTTTACAGAAGAGGGATTAGAAAGAACGAAGAAAAAGAAAATTGGTGCGTTTTTACGTGCCATTAATTCTCCTGAGTTTATTGCAAATCAATTCACACGCTATGCTTTTAACGAAATGGATCTGTTTGAGGTCGTACCTACACTTGAATCATTAAAGTATGATGATATTCAAACCGTTGCGAGTACCATTATTAGTGAAGAGCGCTTTACGGTGTGTCAAGTAGTTCCGAAATCATAATATCGGAGGGAGCTGCCCGAGGGTAGCTCCTCTCTTTATGTAGACATTGAGGTGGAAACAGATGAAATATGCTTTAATAACAGGGGCTTCAGGGGGAATCGGAAGCAGTACGGCTTTAAGCTTGGCAGAAGAGGGATGGAATTTATATTTACATTATCATTCGAATGAAAAAGCTATAACAGAGCTGCTACTTAAGATTGAAAAGTTTGGGGTGGAGGCCATCCCCATTCGGGCAAATCTTGCCCTCCCGAGAGAAGTCGGGAGTCTCGTGAACAGTATCTTCCAACTTGATGCCATTATATATAGTAGTGGGAATTCAAGCTGGGGAATGTTTCAAGATCAGACTGAAGAAGAGGTGGACTATTTGATTAACGTTCATGTGAAAAGTCCTTTACTCCTTATTCAAAAGTTATTGCCTAAGCTGATAGAACGTAAGGGGAGTATTGTAATGGTAAGCTCCATTTGGGGACAAATTGGCGCAGCATGTGAGGTCGTTTATTCAACTGTTAAGGGTGCGCAATTGGCATTTGTGAAATCATTGAGTAAGGAGCTTGCTCTAAGCGGGGTAAGGATCAATGCAATCGCTCCAGGAGCAGTTGATACATCGATGATGAGTTCGTTTTCTGAAGGGGAACTAGAAGCTATCAGGGAGGAGATTCCAATGGGTCGTCTCGCTCAGGCGGATGAAATAGCCGACTCGATTCAATTTCTCACTTCTGCCAAAGCCTCTTATATCACAGGTCAAACCATTTCCATCAATGGTGGGTGGCATACATGAAAAAGTTTTTTGGTCAAAAGATTATGGCGAATAATTTTTCCTCCGGGATACAAACTAAGGTTGTATTTCAATAAAGGAGGTCATGACAAATGTCTGTATTAGATAACTGGTCTGATTGGAAAAACTTCTTAGGTGAGCGTCTCAACCAGGCTCAACATGGTGGAATGGAAAATGAAACGGTTTCTGACTTAGCTTACCAAATTGGTGACTACTTAGCGAATCAAGTCGAAGCTAAGAACGATCAGGAAAAAGTGTTAGCGGATTTATGGTCTGTCGCTTCCCCTGAAGAACAACATGCCATTGCGAACATGATGGTTAAACTTGTTAATAACAATGGTACTCGTTAAGGAGAGGGATTTTTTCCTCTCTTTTTTTATATGCTTCAAAAAAATCACTTGAGAAGTCTATACTTCTTTACTATAAACAGCTTATGAGGTCTAAAATGAGAAATTGTACATATTTATGTAGGTTTTGCTTTTCTATTACCGGAAAATCATTTATTATAATACCTAGATGTTTAAATAAATTTTCCGAATTATGTCGATTTTTATCGAATTGGAATGTCACAGTTTTTTCAGGAGGGAACCAATGGAACGCAAAGAATGGTATTTAGAATATGAAATTCAAAAAAATCGTCCTGGCCTCTTAGGTGATATTTCCTCGTTATTAGGAATGCTTTCTATAAATATAGTGACGATAAATGGAGTAGATGAAGGCAGGAGGGGAATGCTTCTTCTTGCAAACAATGATGAACAGATTACGAGGCTTGAGTCCATCTTACAAACGATGGACACCATTAATGTAACAAAGCTCCGAGAGCCGAAATTACGGGATCGCCTTGCCGTTCGTCACGGCCGTTATATTCAGCGTGATGCCGATGACAAGAAAACGTTTCGGTTTGTTCGTGATGAGCTGGGTTTATTAGTAGACTTTATGGCTGAGCTATTTAAGCAAGAGGGACATAAGCTTGTTGGGATCAGAGGAATGCCCCGGGTAGGGAAGACCGAATCCATTGTGGCATCAAGCGTATGTGCAAATAAGAAATGGCTCTTTGTCTCTTCTACTTTGTTAAAGCAGACAATAAGAAGCAAACTGATTGAAGACGAGTATTCATCTGAAAATCTATTTATTATTGACGGAATCGTTTCAACTCGCCGTGCAAGTGAAAAGCACTGGCAACTAGTAAGGGAAATCATGAGATTGCCTGCTGTGAAAGTAATCGAACATCCTGATGTATTCGTTCAAAACTCTGAATATTCACTTGAAGATTTTGATTATATCATTGAACTTAGAAACGATCCTGATGAAGAAATTACATATGAATTAGTAGAACAAAATAATTTATTTCAAAATTCCGATTTTGGAGGTTTTGATTTTTAATATTGGAAGGTGTTAAGTGGTGACGGAATTAGGAAATCGTTTAAAGGAAGCCCGTGAAGCTAAAGGTTACAGCCTCGATGATTTACAAAGAATAACAAAAATTCAAAAACGCTATTTGATTGGGATAGAAGAAGGCTCGTATGACGCGATGCCCGGGAAGTTCTATGTGCGTGCATTTATTAAACAATATTGTGAAGCGGTCGGTCTTCCTCCTGAAGTGATTTTTGAGGAGCATAAGGAAGAAATTCCGACTACCTATGAAGATGAGATACCGGTTTCCCTTTCCAGGGTTCAGTCAAGAAAGTCTGTATCAGAAAGCTCTACAAGGGTATTTGACTTCGTGCCCAAACTGCTTATAGCCCTGTTCGTTATTGGTGCCTTGATTGCCGTATGGGTATTCTGGCAAGGGAAGGTGGGGGATAAAGCCCCTGAGACACAACCTTCAGAAAATCAGGAGCAAGTCGCTGTAGATGAGAATCAAACGACTGAAAGTGAAGAGCCTGAAGAAGAAACCAAAGATAAGAATGAAACAGAAAGTAAATCTTCAGAAGATGAAAATGCTAAGGAAGATAAAGAACAAAAACCAGAACAATCATTAGAAGCTGTTAATACTTCAGGCTATAAAACAACCTATGAACTAAAAAATGCAGATGAATTCAAGCTGGAATTATCTGCTAAGGGTGATACTTGGGTCGGTGTATATAACACGAAGGATGAATTGTTGTTTGAAGGGTTATTAAAAGAGGGGAATAAAAAGGACTTTGACTTTTCCGCAGAAGAGCTTGCTTATCTTGTAATCGGTAACGCTTCAAATACAAATATTTCAGTAAACGGCAATCAACTTGAGTACAAGATATCTTCTTCGGATGTTGTAAGACAGGATATTATCATTAACTATGAACCTAAAGCGACACAATAATTGAGATGAAAGGAGTTTTAATAACTCCTTTTTCTTACATACTATAGTTAGAACGTGTTTTTTAAGTATTGGAGGTAGAAAGGTGAACTTACCTAATAAGATTACAGTTTCAAGGATATTTTTAATTCCATTATTTTTAATCATTATGCTTGCACCTTTAAACTGGGGTGACATGATGTTTCTTGGGGCAGAAATGCCGGTCAAGCACTTTATAGGGGCTTTGATATTCATCATTGCGGCAACAACCGATTGGGTAGACGGTTATTATGCACGAAAGCTTGACCTCGTGACGAACCTTGGGAAATTTTTAGATCCATTAGCGGATAAATTGCTTGTATCCGCTGCATTAATTGTTCTGGTTGAGCTTGGCCTTGCCCCGTCATGGATTGTCATTATCATCATCAGCCGTGAGTTTGCGGTAACAGGCCTGCGCCTTGTGTTAGCCGGTGAAGGGGAAGTGGTTGCTGCGGGTCAACTTGGAAAGATCAAAACATGGGCACAAATCATCGCTATATCAGCGCTGCTTCTGCATAATGCCATTTTCGAACTGATCAATCTGCCATTTGCGACCATTGCTCTTTGGGTGGCTATGTTCTTTACGATTTGGTCTGGGTGGGACTATTTCAAACATAACAAAAAAGCATTTGTAAATTCGAAATAAAACGTTTAACAAGGGGGTTGATTCTACTGGAATCATCCCCTTCTTTACATCAATGACAGGGGGAATAAGGATGAATGCAGAAATCATAGCGGTGGGATCGGAACTACTATTAGGTCAAATCGTCAATTCCAATGCTCAATTCATTTCAGAGCAGCTGGCTGAAATGGGGGTGAATGTATACTACCACACTAGTGTTGGAGACAACCCTGAACGATTGCAGCATGCGATTTCAGTAGCTCAAAGGAGAGCAGACTTGTTGATTTTCACTGGTGGACTTGGACCGACGAAGGATGATTTGACGAAAGAAACCATTGCCAAGTCATTAGGTAGAACTTTGACCTTGGACGAAGATGCATTGAAATCAATAAAAAGCTATTTTATAAAAGTCAATCGGGAGATGACCCCCAATAATGAAAAACAGGCTCTCATTTTAGCCGGCTCTCAGGTGTTGAAGAATGAACATGGTATGGCTCCCGGCATGCTATTGAAAAAAGATGCTAAAGCATACATGCTTTTACCCGGACCTCCATCTGAAATGAAACCGATGTTCAGTACTTACGGCAAACAGGCCATCCAAAATTTATTAAAAAAGAAAGAAATCATCCATTCCCGAGTCCTGCGCTTCTTCGGCATTGGTGAAGCTCAGTTGGAAACAGAACTGGAAGATCTGATTGATCAACAAACCAATCCAACGATTGCCCCACTGGCTGGTGACGGAGAAGTTACACTGAGGCTGACGGCCAAACACGAATCGAAAGGTGTTGCCATTACCCTATTGGATGCGTTGGAAATTGAGATTATGAATATTGTAGGAGAATACTTCTACGGCTACGATCAGGATTCTCTCGTCGAGGTGGGATTCAAATTATTAAAAGAGCAGGGTTTCACACTATCCTGTGCAGAGAGTTTAACCGGGGGGCTCTTTCAAGCTCAATTAGCATCATTACCAGGTGCATCCTCCATCCTGAATGGTGGGGTGATCTGTTACCAGGATGAGGTCAAGAAGAAGGTACTCTCCGTGAAAGAGAGTACGCTTGAACAGCATACCTCAGTAAGCGAAAAGTGTGCACAGGAGCTTGCTGAAAACGTAAGAGAACTTTTATCATCCGATATCGGGATCAGCTTTACAGGTGTGGCAGGTCCCGGATCACATGGAGGGCAACCTGCAGGAACCGTTTGGATTGGGTTGTCCATGAAAGATCAGCCAACTAAAACGTTTCATTTGAATCTTGGCGGCGGACGAAATGCTAACCGAATGAGAACGGCGAAGTATGGTTGGTATTATTTGATGAAAGAATTGAGTAAGTAATTGTACTGAGGCTGTCTTCTGATATGGAAGACAGTTTTTTTGAGCCAAACCGCTCTAAATTCAATCCAAAACACCCAGATTAAAAAACCGAATGAATGTTCGATTTTTTTCTTGTTTTCTATTATAAAAACGTTTATAGTATAGATAGGTTGGATTTGAGACAAGCTTATAAGTTGTCAATTTCAAGTTCTATATTCAAAGGAGGAAGATTTGTGAGCGATCGTAAAGCAGCCTTAGATATGGCGTTAAAACAAATAGAAAAGCAGTTTGGTAAAGGCTCAATCATGAAGCTTGGGGAGAAAACGGATAGAAACGTAGTAACATGTCCAAGTGGTTCACTTGCACTGGACGCTGCTCTTGGAATAGGCGGATATCCACGTGGAAGAATCATTGAGGTATATGGTCCCGAATCATCCGGTAAAACAACAGTAGCACTTCATGCGATTGCAGAGGTTCAGGCTCAAGGAGGTCAAGCTGCATTCATTGATGCAGAGCACGCACTTGATCCTGAGTATGCTCAAAAGCTTGGAGTAAACATAGATGAATTATTGCTTTCTCAACCTGATACAGGTGAGCAGGCATTGGAAATTGCGGAAGCGCTTGTACGTAGTGGAGCAGTGGACGCTATCGTTATCGACTCTGTTGCAGCCCTTGTACCGAAAGCAGAAATCGAAGGAGAGATGGGAGATGCTCACGTAGGTCTTCAAGCCCGTTTAATGTCACAGGCTCTTCGTAAGCTTTCAGGTGCCATCAACAAATCGAAAACCATCGCGATTTTCATTAACCAAATTCGTGAAAAGGTTGGAGTCATGTTTGGAAATCCTGAGACGACTCCCGGTGGGCGCGCACTGAAATTCTATTCTTCTGTACGTTTGGAAGTCCGTCGTGCTGAAACACTTAAGCAAGGAAATGAAATGGTAGGGAACAAAACGAAGATTAAAGTAGTGAAAAATAAGGTGGCTCCACCTTTCCGTGTAGCGGAAGTAGATATCATGTACGGTGAGGGGATTTCTAAAGAAGGTGAAATCGTCGATCTTGGATCTGAGCTTGATATTGTTCAGAAGAGCGGTGCCTGGTATTCTTATAACGAAGAGCGCTTAGGTCAAGGTCGTGAGAACGCGAAGATTTTCCTTAAAGAAAATCCGGAAATCCGCAGCGAAATCATGCTGAAAATCCGTGAACATTACGGATTGGATACAGGTCGAGCTGAAACCGATGATAAAGGTGAATTAAGTCTTTTAGAAGACTAACCAAATATAAGAGAAGCAGCCATTTTCGGTGTGCTTCTCTTTATTATGTATGATAAGCTATTAGTTGGCAGAAAATAGTAATAGTGTTTTTCTCTAACGCTAATCGCTTATAGTTGTGAAAAGCATGAGAATAATCGTGTTCTGAAGATAACTTCTAAATTCAACAAAAAATTTTCAAATAGTTGGATGGTGTCAAAAAATCATCCATAACCCCAGAGTGACAGTGTCAATTTATGTCGAATGGAAAAAATCCCTTGAGAAATCTAGGGATAGAGGGCTCAACCCCTTGACAATAAATTTTCAGAGATTTAAAATTAACATGTATATTTTACAAATTTTTCGAATGAATATTTGAAAGCCTAGCGCTGTATATTTTGTTCAAGTGAGCAATGTACAAGCCGACATGTAAAAGACATGATGACAGTTCATAGCAAGAGGAGGTGAAATAATGCAACCTATAACAATCATCTCCATTTTGCTTGGCCTAATCGTCGGTGTAGTTGTTGGATACCTAATTCGTAAGTCCATTGCTGAAGCAAAGATTGCTGGTGCTAAAGGTTCAGCAGAGCACATTTTAGAAGATGCTAAGCGCGAGGCAGATGCTCTGAAGAAAGAAGCACTATTAGAAGCAAAGGACGAAAATCATAAACTTCGCACAGAAATGGAAAATGACCTTCGTGAACGAAGAAATGAATTGCAGAAACAAGAAAATCGTTTGATGCAAAAAGAGGAAAACCTCGATCGGAAAGATGAAACGCTTGATAAGCGTGAAGCCTTACTCGAGAGAAAAGAGGGGACTCTTAACGAGAGACAACAACATATTGAAGAGATGGAAAGCAAAGTGGACGAGATGGTACGATCACAGCAAACAGAGCTAGAGCGTATCTCGAGCTTAACTCGTGATGAAGCGAAAGGAATCATTCTTGACCGCGTTGAAAATGAACTCTCCCATGATATCGCCATTATGGTCAGAGAGCATGAAACACGTGCGAAGGAAGATGCAGATAAGAAGGCGAAAGAAGTCCTTTCACTGGCTATTCAACGTTGTGCTGCTGAACATGTGGCAGAAACAACTGTTAGTGTTGTGAACCTACCGAATGATGAGATGAAAGGTCGAATTATTGGGCGAGAAGGACGTAACATTCGTACGCTGGAAACTTTAACAGGAATTGATCTGATTATTGATGATACTCCTGAAGCAGTTATTCTTTCTGGTTTTGATCCGATTCGTAGAGAAACGGCTCGAATTGCATTAGAGAAGTTAGTTCAGGATGGACGTATCCACCCTGCGCGAATTGAAGAGATGGTCGATAAATCTCGACGTGAAGTGGATGAATACATCCGTGAAATTGGTGAACAGACAACCTTTGAAGTTGGCGTTCATGGTCTTCACCCGGATTTAATTAAAATCTTGGGACGTTTAAAGTATCGTACAAGTTACGGTCAAAACGTTTTAAAACACTCAATGGAAGTGGCGTATCTATCCGGGTTACTAGCAGCAGAGCTTGGTGAGGATGAAAGACTCGCTAAACGTGCTGGATTACTTCATGATATCGGAAAAGCGATCGACCATGAAGTAGAAGGAAGCCACGTAGAAATTGGTGTTGAACTGGCAACGAAGTACAAGGAACACCCTGTTGTCATTAACAGTATTGCCTCTCACCACGGAGATACAGAGCCTACGTCCATCATTGCCGTACTGGTTGCTGCAGCTGATGCTTTATCTGCTGCGAGACCTGGCGCAAGAAGTGAGACGCTTGAGAACTATATCCGCCGATTAGAGAAGCTGGAAGAAATCTCAGAGTCATATGAAGGCGTTGAGAAATCTTTCGCGATCCAGGCAGGACGTGAAGTTCGTATTATGGTTAGACCAGAAGCCATTGACGATTTGGAATCTCACCGATTAGCGAGGGATATCCGTAAACGGATCGAAGATGAGCTCGATTATCCAGGCCATATTAAAGTAACGGTCATCCGTGAAACTAGGGCTGTCGAATACGCGAAATAAGAGGTTGACTCGAAAAGGGATATCCCTTTTCGAGTCAGCTTTTTTTATCGTTTATATGC
Organism: Rossellomorea sp. NRS-1567; assembly: GCF_050467885.1. Lineage (NCBI taxonomy): Bacteria > Bacillati > Bacillota > Bacilli > Caryophanales > Bacillaceae > Rossellomorea > Rossellomorea sp. NRS-1567. The sequence continues at coordinate 192,227 of NZ_JBITPL010000015.1, forward strand.
TCCCGGGACGGATGAATAGACGACAGGTTATTTGTGATACAATAACTACAAGACTGAATACATATAGAGAAGGGAATTTTCATGAAAATTTTATTTGTTGGAGACGTTGTCGGTTCAATGGGCAGGGAAATGATCACAGAATACCTGCCGAAGTTAAAAAAGAAGCATTCACCGGATTTCACCATCGTTAACGGGGAAAATGCTGCTTCAGGCAGAGGGATCACGGAGAAGATTTACAAACAATTTTTGCAAGATGGTGCCAATATGGTTACTCTCGGTAATCATACTTGGGACAATAGAGACATTTTCAATTTTATCGACTCATCGAAGCGAATGGTGAGACCGGCGAATTTCCCGGAAGGAACGCCTGGGAGTGGTCTGGTGTTTGCTGAAGTGTATGGAAAAGAGGTAGCGGTTATCAATGCCCAGGGTAGAACTTTCATGCCTCCCCTTGATGACCCGTTTAAGGCACTGGATGAACTTGTAGCTGAAGCAAAGAAGAGAACGTCCGTTATCTTCGTTGACTTTCATGCAGAAGCAACTAGTGAAAAGCAGGCGGTTGGCTGGCTATTGGATGGCCGGGTATCTGCTGTAATAGGCACCCATACACATGTGCAAACAGCGGATAACCGCATCCTGCCCAATGGCACAGCATTTATGTGTGATGTCGGTATGACAGGCCCATATGATGAGGTACTGGGAATGAGTAAGGATTCTGTTCTGAAGAGATTTCAGACCAGTTTGCCCGTTCGTTTTGAAGTTCCAAAGACAGGTCGTAAAATTTTGAGTGCCTGTTTAATAGATGTTGATCAAAAAACGGGTAAAGCAAAAAAAATCGATCGTATTTTAATTAACGAAGATCATCCATTTATGGCAGAATATTAAATGTTTTCGTTCCTTTTTTCAATGAGACCGGAATGATTTGTCCATTTCCTGAATATAGTATCAGTGGAATCATTTATACCAAGTTTGTTCTTTACCACGGACATACGGTATGGGGGAAATGACAAGGAGGAAAAGGAATGGAAATATTAAAAGTTTCAGCAAAATCTAATCCTAATTCTGTAGCTGGTGCACTCGCCGGTGTTCTTCGTGAAAGAGGAGGAGCTGAGATACAAGCGATTGGTGCAGGGGCTTTAAATCAAGCCGTTAAAGCAGTTGCGATTGCCAGAGGCTTTGTGGCTCCCAGTGGTTTAGATTTGATATGTATCCCGGCATTTACAGATATTCTGATCGATGGGGAAGAGCGTACGGCGATAAAGTTAATAGTGGAACCAAGATAATATACCATAGGCTGTTCATTAAAGAGGGGATTCTTTAGTGGACAGCCTTTCTATTTTTCCATAATATTATTAATACGGAAGTCAGGCACTTGAAAGGATGAAGAGACATGTTATTTGATGCACACTGTGATGTATTGATGAAGTTATACTTAGAACCGGAGAAGAAAGCATTTCAATCTAAGCATACTTTACATATTACCTATCCACAGCTGGTGGATAGCAGAAGTAAGATACAATTGTTTGCTATTTATATCCCATCCAGTTTGAAGCCGGGTCAACGATTTCAAGCTGCCCTGGAAATGGTGAACTTATTTCATAATCAAATTCTGAAACCCAATCCTAAGCTTAAATTTGTCACCTCGAAAAGAGATATAGAAAAATTAGCGCATGATGAAATCGGGGCAATGCTTACACTTGAAGGCATTGAAGCGATAGAAGAGGATCTTACCAAGCTTGAAATTCTTTATCGGCTCGGGGTTCGTTCTACGGGATTAACATGGAATTGGGCCAACGCTGCAGCAGATGGAGCACTGGAGCCAAGGGGTGGCGGATTAACCAATTTTGGCCATGAGGTCGTTTCATTCTTAAATGAGAACAGGATGTGGACAGATGTTTCCCATTTATGTGAGAAAGCATTTTGGGATACAATCGAGATTGCTGAATATCCCATCGCTTCTCATTCGAATGCTTACTCCATTTGTCCAAATCCCCGAAATTTGAAAAACGGACAAATTGAAGCGTTAATCAAAAAGGACAGTGTCATGGGGATCACGTTTGTACCGCCATTTCTAAACAAAAAAGGTACAGCGGAAATTTCAGATGTCATCAGGCACATCGAACATGTTTGCAGTTTGGGTGGAGAGGATCACATTGGATTTGGATCGGATTTCGACGGAATATCAGAAACAGTACAGGGGTTATCATCATTCGATCAATATAATAACTTAATCAACACACTTCAACGATACTATAGCGAGAAACAGGTGGAAAAATTCCTGTTTGAAAACTTTGTTGGAAGATTACCAGATTGATTACTAAACCAGATATTAAAGAAATACCTTTAATGGTTTTTTTGTACCAGGAATAAAGTGTTTACATTCATAATCTCTTTAATACAGTAGTGATTTAAATAGAAAAGTGATAAACTGATAGAGTGAATACAAAGAAAAAAGTTGCAACAATCCTTTGTAGTAAAAGATTGTTTGAACGAAAAATGGGAATATGCTTCTCTAATAGATGTTGCAAAAATTGATTGAAGGGGTGTAATAAATGAAGGAACAACTTTCATGGAAAGTTGGTGGCCAGCAAGGTGAAGGGATAGAGAGTACGGGTGAAATCTTTTCTATGGCCCTCAATCGCCTTGGGTATTTCTTATATGGTTACCGCCATTTCTCCTCTCGTATTAAGGGAGGACATACAAATAACAAGATTCGGGTAAGCACAACACAAGTGCGTGCGATTGCTGATGACTTAGATATTTTAGTTGCATTTGATCAGGAAACGATTGATGTGAATTATAAAGAATTACATAGCAATGGTGTGATAATAGCTGATGCGAAGTTCAAGCCAGAAAAGCCTGAAGATACGGATGCTTCTCTCTATATCATCCCTTTCACACAGTTGGCTACGGAACTTGGGACGTCGTTAATGAAGAACATGGTAGCGGTAGGTGCGACCTGTGCCGTTCTCAACCTAAATCCAGACGTTTTCAAGGAAGTAGTGGAAGAAATCTTCGGCCGTAAAGGTGAGACGGTAGTAGAGAAAAATATGGAAGCCATCAAGCAAGGATATCAAACGATGAAAGATGAGCTTGGAAGCAAGGTCGGTTCATTACAACTGAAGGAAGCCGACGGAAATAAGCGCATGTTCATGATCGGGAACGATGCGATCGCTCTCGGTGCTCTGGCTGGTGGGGTTCGCCTGATGGCAGCATATCCAATCACTCCAGCTTCTGAAATCATGGAATACCTTATTAAGAAGCTTCCGATGGTCGGAGGAACGGTTATCCAGACAGAGGATGAGATTGCAGCCGCAACGATGGCAATCGGGGCGAACTACGGGGGAATCCGTTCATTCACTGCATCGGCTGGACCTGGTCTTTCACTTATGATGGAAGCAATCGGTTTATCCGGTATGACAGAGCAGCCTTTAGTAGTGGTGGATACTCAACGAGGAGGACCGTCCACGGGACTTCCAACGAAACAGGAGCAGTCCGATTTAATGGCCATGATTTACGGTACGCACGGTGAGATTCCTAAGATCGTCCTCGCTCCAAGTACTGTACAGGAAGCGTTCTATGATACAGTAGAGGCATTTAATTTAGCCGAAGAGTATCAATGTCCAGTCATCATTCTTTCTGATCTTCAACTTTCATTAGGAAAGCAATCGGTTGAACCACTTGATTACAGCAAAGTGGAAATTCGTAGAGGGAAGCTTGTCGGCAATGAATCAGAATTAAGTGAATTAGAAGCAAAGAAATACTTTAAACGTTTTGAAGTGACTGAAGATGGTGTATCACCACGTGTCATCCCTGGAATGAAGAACGGCATTCATCATGTGACAGGAGTCGAACATGATGAAACAGGGAAGCCTTCTGAATCTCCGGTAAACAGGCAGGCGCAAATGGATAAACGTATGCGCAAGGTGGAAAGCATCCGCTTTAACAATCCAATTCACACTTATGCACCACATGAAGAAGCCGATTTATTATTAGTCGGTTTCAACTCGACACGTGGAGTAATTGAAGAAGCAATGGAACGACTTGAAGCGGATGGACTGAAAGTAAATCATGCTCATATACGCTTGATCCATCCGTTTCCTGCAGATGAGCTGGAGACGTTGATGCAATCAGCGAAGAAAGTGGTCGTAATCGAACATAATGCTACTGGACAATTAGCCAATATAATCAAAATGAACGTAGGGTATGGAAATAAAATCACGAAGATGACAAAGTATGATGGCACACCCTACTTACCAAATGAAATTCATTCAAGATGTAAGGAGTTGATCTGATCCATGGCTACCTTTAAAGATTTTAGAAATAATGTTAAACCCAACTGGTGTCCTGGGTGTGGTGACTTCTCTGTACAAGCCGCGATTCAACGGGCATCGGCAAATGTAGGGCTGGATCCTGAACAATTGGCTGTCGTATCCGGAATCGGTTGTTCCGGACGTATATCAGGTTACATTAACTCGTACGGTTTTCATGGTATTCACGGACGTTCCCTTCCAATCGCTCAAGGATTGAAGATGGCTAATAAGGAGTTAACCGTCATCGCTTCTGGTGGGGATGGAGATGGGTTTGCCATCGGCCTTGGGCATACGATCCATGCGATCCGTCGTAATGTAGATGTCACATACATCGTTATGGATAACCAGATTTATGGGCTGACCAAAGGACAAACCTCTCCGCGTTCGTCATCCGGTTTTAAGACAAAGTCTACACCTCAAGGAAGCATAGAGCCGGCACTGGCACCGATGGAAATGGCACTGACAGCAGGTGCAACCTTCGTTGCCCAAAGTTTCTCTTCTGACTTGAAAGAGTTGACGGCGATAATCGAAGCAGGGCTTAATCACAAAGGCTTCTCATTGATCAACGTGTTTAGTCCTTGCGTAACCTATAACAAGATCAATACGTACGACTGGTTCAAAGAAAATCTGACAAAGCTCTCGGATGTTGAAGGCTATGATCCATCAAATCGTGAACAAGCAATGAATATGCTTATGGAGAAGGATGGACTGGTGACTGGATTGATTTATCAAAACAAAGAACAGCCTTCCTACCAAGAACTGGTGACCGGGTATTCTGAAGAGCCATTGAGCACCCATGATTTAAGGTTAGATGAAGATAAATTTGATGAATTAGTCAAAGAATTTATGTAATAGAATAAACCGGGCACCTCACTTGGATGTCCGGTTTTTTAATTTATTGATTTCTTCAATTAATTGAGCATTTGTGAATTGCAGGTGCTGAATTGTGTTTTCATAGCTTTTCATTTTATTTTTAATTGCAGCTGATTCTTCCTCGTGGAAACTGAATACGTCTTTTTTCATAAGTTTAATGTTCTTCCTAAGTGCATGAAGGGTATTGGTATAGGACTCTTTTTCGTCCAACTGTTTTTTTAGTGATGTTTCTATCTTTTGGATATATGCTGATTTTTCGATTTGCATTTTGGATGCCTGTTCAAGCTGATTTGCTTTGATGGTAAGTAAGTCCTTGTAATGGAATGTAGATTCTGAAAAAGTTTGTTGGACTTCATACAATTCTATTTCTCTTAAGTAAAGTTGAGCTTTCAAGGCTTCGATCTGATCCAGGAGATTGTGGTTTTTATGTTCCTCAAAGCTATGCAGTATGAGCAAATGTTGTTTCGTTGCTGCCCACTCGATTTTCAATTTTTCCAACTGCTCTCCCAGCTCCATTAGTTCTGTTTCTCTTAAGTAAAGATGAGTTTTCAAGGAGTCGTTCTGATTTAGGAGATTGTAGTTTTTATGTTCCTCACAGCTATTCAGTATGAGTAAATGTTGTTTATGTGCACTCCACTCCCTTTGTAATTCCTCTCCTGACACTCCCAGTTCCAATAATTCACTTTCTTTTCTGTATAATTGTTTTTCAATTTCTTGTTTATTTATCAATAGAAGTTCTATTTCTTTTGTAAGATAGCAATTTGTCACTTGTAGAGAAATGATTTTTTTTTCAAATGCATCCTTTGTTTCATTTTGGTGTTCCGTTTGTTTGTTTTTTTCCGTTAAGTGGATTTGGTTTGTTTTATGGAGTTGATCCTTTAGCTGATTGATGGTGTAGCGAAGCTTTGTCATTTCCTTTTCCTGTGCCTTAAGGAAGGTTTGGTATTTTGAGGATATCTGCTCTTTTTCCGCTTCTGTTTTTTTAATTTGCATTCGATACTCTTCCAGTGTGTTTTCTAAAAGTTGATTTTCCTTTTTTAAGGTTTTGCATTGTAGGACAAGAGAATTTCTTTCTAATAATGAACATTTTTGTTTGTATTTTTCCAGTTCGGATTTATAATGAATGATTTGCTGCTGCAATTGTATGGAAGAAAGCTGTTTCATCCAGGATGGCTCCTTTCTTTTCGTTTTTATTATGTATATGTTTTCAACAATGTGAACGCTATTTGTCCATAAAAATAAGCCATGAAAACTTCCCAGTGTTTACATGGCTTTTATATTTATAATAAATATCATTGCAATGATAAGATAAGCGTTTACGTTCGTAATATTCATTTAAAAGAGTAAGCGTAACCAATCAGAAGCTTTTTTTGAAGAAATATATATGAATGTCATATTATTGTAGTTTTGATCATTTTACATCACAAGTGGAGCAATTCGTTAAAGGTTATACAGTCCCCCTTTCCTTATGGTATATGATATGCAGGACTCGAAGTTGGAGCACTGACAAAAGTCTATATGATCAGCCTATTTTTTCATAGTTTTAAAAAACTATTAGTATGCCTATTATTTTTTTTTGTAAAAATAGGTATTTTCTCTATACCAAATTCTTTCTCGTCCATAGGATATAGTGTGATAGAAATATAATATTCATTAAAAGAAAGGAAGGATTTTTTTGAAGAAGCGTAAACAAATTAGGGGTTCCCAGACTCCGACTCCAACGCCAACCAGTATCCCATTGGATACAAACGATTTAGCACCTGAATGTATTCGAGTAGACAAAGTGTATGACTGGGTGTTCTTTGCGAATAAGTATGAGAACAAGAACTTCATTCCAGATGAAGCCTGTCGTGCAGCAGTCAGTGCAGCATTAGCGGCAGGTCAAAGAGTAGAGGTGCAAACTGCACCAGTAGACCCGGCTGACGTCAGCGTATCAGGTTCCATCATCGAGAATGGTAACCCTGGAAAAGTTCTTATCGTTTGGACTGTACCTGTAGACGTTACGATTTTGATCGATGGAGTAGCAGAGTGTTCATTCACTATTCGCACTCAATTCACCGACGAAATTATGCTTTGCGTACCGACAGGAATTACAAATGATAACTTAAACATCAGAGCGACTCAAGTAATTGCGACCTCTGGTGGAGTATTAATGGGGCCGGATCCATTTGGACCAATGATCCCATTGAAAGTCGTTCTATGTAAAGATGTTCAAGTAGAGTATCCGGTTAAACTTGAAGTATTGGCTAAATTCTGTTTCCCACGTCCAAACAATATCCCAGTACCTGAAGAAAGACTTCAATGTGACCTGAGCTTACTAGAATTCCCACGTCAATGTCCAGGATTATTCCCGGTTGATAACTGTGAATGCCAGGCCACTGCTCTTGCTAGAAATGAAGATACACTTGCAACATTTGGTTCCGGTGCAACCTCAGACGTTGTGACAGGTCTATCGACTCTTAGAGCAGAGATTTGTCAAGAATGTTCACTTGCTGATAGCACATGGTCTTACTCTTTCACTGATACTGAAGTAGGTCCTACACCGGCTCCAACTGGAACAGGATTCCAACCAGACTTCAGCTTCACTTTCGATCCATCTTCGATTGATAGCGTAACATGTGGAGAGGACGCGTTGACAGCTGTAGGAGAAGGAATCCGCTACTTTGATGGTGCTCCTGAACAATTATTCTACGAATTACAGATCTTTACAGGATTATTAGGACCAATCTCAGAAGGCTTCCGCTTAATCTTAAGAAATACAGCTAATGTTGTTATCTTTGATAGTGGAGTAGTAGAAGCATTGGTAGAATTCGGTGAGTGTGATACATTTGCTGACCTGCTTGGCGGATTGGATGACTAATTAAATGAGGGAGAGAGGGAACTCTCTCCCTTTTTTTTAACATGTAAACAAACCATACATAAGATAATACAAAGAAATCAATGGAGGTGAATGTGATGAAAGTGGAGGAGGATGAATCTAAAGATGGCACAGGCTACCCGGAAGTCATGAATGATATTCATTTGTTATCAGAAGAACTTGAGTCTCTCTATAATCATTATTCAAGGCGAATGAAAAATGTGTCAGAGGAATTGTCCAGGGAAAGATCAAAACATAAGGTGTATCAATTGGAAATCGCGGAGAATCACCATACCATTCAGATGTTGACAGAACAAATTGACTACTTACTACAAGATATAGAACTGAAACATGAGATTTATCTTCAACTGCAACATGAATTAAAGAGAGGACCATTTCAAGATGAAACTGAATTAATCAATGAAGCAACCTATGAACCAGAGTATCTGAATGTTAGCTGGGAAGATCATGACTTTTTACTTCCTACAGCCATTCCAGAAATAAGGGTTATTTATGAAAGCACTATTAGTCATAAGAAATCAAAACTGGAAAGTGTTAAAAATGATGCAATATCCTTGTTGATAGAAGCCAATGAGTACTTCCTATCAGAGAGCAAAAGGTCCTTTGAGGTCGAGTTATATGCGAATGCATTCATAACGCAATTAGCATGGATAAGAAAGCAACAGAAGCAATACATGGAGGAAAAAAATGAAAGGTGGTATGCGAAAATGTGGAAATTTTTATGGGGTAAAGAAGAAAACAATCATCCTGAAATAATTAAGAAGCTTAATTTGATTGAAGAACATTTAGAATCATATTCTGGAAAAATCAATGAAGTGAAGGAATCCTTGAATAAGAGCAATGAAAGAGAAGAAACCACTCAGAATTACTTACAGAAAATGAGTGCCTTGCATGAAGAGCTAAAGAAAATTGAGGAGCATTACGAGGAAGAACTTCATGCATTAAGGAATCAAATTGAAGAATTTAAACAAAGAGAAACAGATCTTGAAAGACAAATGACTTTAATGAATGAAAAAGATTCAGGTAATCAGAAGGGAAAAAGCCATCGGGAAATGGAACTGGAAAAAGAATTGACTAAACTGCGTCAAGATCTAAAATCTCAGTCAAATAAGAAAAATGATCTCTATAATAAAATGAAACAGCAAAGTAAACAGGCTCCCCAGGGGAACCCTCAATTTGAAGAGTATGGAAATATACCGATGGCTCCTGAAGCAAAACGAACAATGTTTAATCCGAATAAATACATTCGATGAATTTGAAAGGGGGGAAAAAGATGCAATCCAATGATCTAAATAAAATTTACAGGCAGCAAAAGAGCGTACCCATTGGGATTAGAAAAGAACAAAAAAAGAAAATGGAAGCGAAACGAACAAAGTTCAAATATAAGGGATGCGGGTGTAACGCATAAAGAAAAAGTCTATATCTCAAAGAAATTAAACCAATCACTCATAGCGGAATGTAAAAAAGAACTTCCAAATGAGGCATGCGGATTTATTTCTGGTCATACGAAGTTATGTAAAAATGTATGGCCGACCAGAAACACAAACCCTTCTCCTTATACATTTGCCATTGATATCCATGATCAAGATAGAATATTGGGTGAACTGAAAAAAAATCATGAAGAATTAGTTGGAGTTTATCATTCTCATCCTTTTGGTAAAGCAGTACCTTCAAACGATGATATTAAGCATGCCCCTGGCCAACAAATTTATTATTTCATCATTGCCTTAGGAAGGGGAGAAGCAAATATCAGATGCTATAAAATATTTAATGGTATGGTAAGGGAAGTCGATATCGAAATTTACGGTTGACAAATTTCACTTTAAAAAGGGATCTGCCATAGCAGGTCCCTTTTACTATTGAAAAGGTTGACCTGACAATAAGAATAAGAAGGAGATTCAATCTCCTTCTTCGAGTGTATAAACATTAAATACCCTTCCTTTTTGAAAGGATTTTCAGCATTTCTTCTTTTTTATTATAGGCCATAAAATATTCACTAACAATTCTATGGTTATTTGAATAATATGGGTTTGTTTTAGCTTTTTTTGGTGGGTGCCATAAATGATAGATGTTACCGGTTAATCTTTTATGAGCACCACAAATTGTATCACTGGCAGCAACAAATGCGTCGTCCTCACCACCCCAGCCTGTAAAACGTTCATCAAAACCATTAATCTTCATAAAGCATGTTTTTTTGATTAAATTTATTCCGCCCACAGGAACTGACTTTTGATTGTGTCGGTTTTTACCATGTAACATGGAAGTGCTCAGAGAGTAATTCGGTTTGTCATATAGCACTTCAGACATCTGGCGGGACAAATCACACACATTATTATATGGGAGAATAAGGGGAAAAGATTCAAGAAGTTTCAAGCCTGTGAGCAATGAACTTTTTGGACAAAGTATATCTGCATCTATAATGGCAATGAATTCAGTTTTAGTCCTTTTTACTGCCTTATTTATTGCAGAAGATTTGGAGTAAGGATCACTCACATTGGAAGCGATTAAGATATCTGTGTATGGAAACAACGTTTTATAGTAATTCATAACAACTCCTAAGGCTTTTTTTCGATAGGGGTCCTTTGAATGAAAAGGGATGATGATTGAAAAGGTAATCATCTTTAAACACATCCTTTCTTTAGGAAAAGTTAAAAAGCCTAATTCAGGTTTGCAAGTATTCTTTCAATAATGGAAAGGGAAGTCATACCATCTTCAGCTGTTACCTTTGGTTCCTTATCGGCTTTAACCGTTTGAATGAAATCTAATAGCTGCATTTGTAATGGATCATACTCAGGAGCAGAAATATTAATTGTAGATACTTTATCCTGATTTACAATATCTTCTAGTTCAGGATAATGAGATGACACTTGAATCGTCTTAATCGTATGGTTTATCAAATCTACATCAAAGTATGAATGGTTGGTTATTATTTCGATTTGTCTCTTTTTATATTTTGATATATAGCTGGCTGTTAATGTACAAATCAATCCGGACTGAAGGGTAAGAATAGACGTTACATGATCGTTCCCATGGTGATTTTTCTTTTTGGATCTAATAGAATATATTTCTTTAATTGTTTCACCCTTAGTGATCTCCTCTAAGAGATAAACATCATGAATCATTAAGTCACTAACTACATCAGGGGAATCCAAACGGATAGCAGCTGGGTTTAACCTATTAAAATTGATAGAGTAAATATCCTCGTACTTTAATAGCTCCATTAATAATCTAAAGGTAGGGTTGTATAATTCTATGTGCCCCACTTGTACAATCAAGTTTTTAGACTGAGCTTTTTCAACAATCTTTTCTGCATCAGAACTATTAGCAGTTATGGGTTTTTCTATTAATAAATGAACATTTTCATCTAAACATAGATTCGCAAGTTCGTAGTGATAATTAGTTGGCACACAAAGACTTATTGCATCCACACTTCTTACAAGATCGATCATAGTAGGGAAACGTTTAATTTTATATTTCTCTGAAATGTCTTGACTCTTTTTTATATCGTTATCAAATATTCCTAGTAGTGTCACATGATCCTTAAGTGCCAATAAGGCATTAATGTGCTTCTCTCCCATTTTACCAGCACCAATAACTCCAATTTTCAATTTGAACACCTCTTATACCTGTTTTTAATATAATATGCGAAAAATACTAAATTGCTTGGACAAACAATTAATTGTTTAGATTAGTCCAAACTTTTATAGAGGTTTGTACATACACTATGTAATAAATAACGTTTGCAGGGGTGATCTACGTGAAGAATCTTAATGGTGTGAAACTAGGGAGAAATGTAGTTGTAGAAGAGGATGTTTTGATAGAAGAAGGGGTCGAGATCGGCCATAACAGCGTGATTTTAAAGGGAACACATATAATGAAGAATTCAAAGATAGGGAATAATTGTGTGATTGGTATAAAACCTCAAGGAAATAATAGGATGAGGGGTAACGAAAGTTCTACTACATTATTAATTTCAGAGAATGTGAAAATAGGCAACCTGGTCAGCATTTATTCAGGTACCACTATTGGTCAACATGTATTCATTGGAGATCATGCAAGTATAAGGGAGAACGTAAAAATTGATCAGGATACTGTAGTTGGTAGGGGTGCTATCATTGAATTAAATAGTACGATTGGTAAGGCATGTACTATTCAAACGCTTGCGTATGTGACAGGTGATACCATTATCGAAGATCACGTATTTATTGGCCCTTGTGTTTCTATGTCTAATGATAAATACATGGGGAAATCTCCTTATGAGTTGAAAGGTCCTGTTATAAAGAAAGGTGCTTCCATTGGAAACAATGCCACTTTACTTCCTGGAGTGAAAATTGATAACGATTCTGTGGTTGGTGCAGGTTCAGTAGTAACAAAAGATGTACAAAATAATAGTACTGTTATAGGAAACCCCGCAAGATTATTATAGAGAAATTAATTCATACACATACTAATCAGTGAGAATGACTAAAGTAATTATTTTTAGACATGAAAAAAACCCCTCATAAACTGACATTTATGAGGGGTTTTTTACTTGTATAAATGATTAGGTGAAGAAACTTTTTCAAGTTAAGTTATAATTTTTTTATAGTATCTACACTATATAAGGTTTTCATTGTGTTAATTTCATTCTCTTTCATTGTAGTTACATATTTATCAATTTGCTTTTTGATAAATTGGCGGTAAGGTGGTGCGATAATATCTAAAGCTTCTGGGTGAAATTTTTCCATCCAGGATGTATTGATGGAATCCCCTCTAACTTTTTTCTTCAATTTATTCATTTCAAGGTGGTTGCCATTATATTTGGAAGTAATGTATGAAAGGACGTTTCCGAAGTGTGGATAAGGATGTTTTATTATATTGTTTGCATCATTGATTTTAAACAAATTATTTAGATAAGGTTCTGAAAGAGGTACGTTATTAATCGTTTTTTCCAATAGATCTTTCCTGAAACATTTATAACAGTTCATACAAGGCTTTCCTACGCCGCCTCTGCTGCATGCTTGCGCAATATTTTTATAACGGGAGTTCATAACCATCTTTGTTGTAGATACTTCACTTAATCCTATTAATGGAAGTGTAAAGGGCATATCTACGCTATCTAATATTTCTGACCAGATGGCTATGAATGGATTTTTCCTCCAGTCTGTATACCCCTCATAACCGACCCTGTATCCCTCTTCGATCGTATGACCATTTGCTAAACTATTGAAGCCGTAGTAATCAGATAATAGTAAACTAGGAGCTGCGTCGGCCAAAATGGTATTAAAGCCAACAGGATTCCTCACATACTGTAAATCTGTCTTTATTCGATGAATATTAAATCCAAGTTTTTTTAAAGAATCACATGCAAAATATGCAGCTTCTTGATTAAGCAATGTTTTTCTCTGTTTAAGTGTATTAGGAGGGATTCTATCTATATAGAACAAGTGAGTTGAAGGTGGGAGAAGTAATAAAGCTGAAGTTGAATCCATACCTCCACTATATGAAAGGGCTGGTGCAGCATTAATTGGAGCTTTTCTGGGTTTGAGATTATAATTTACAGGAACTATTTTTTTATTAGTGAGTCTGTAGAAAGCCCTGTGGAAGTGTACACTGACTCCTATTGGTACAGAGATTACAGGACCACAAAATGGGTACACAATGGAAATAGCAGCAAGAGCTAACATATCTGGATGAACTGAATCGATATTCCAGTTGTTTGGCAAGTGAATATTACATTGTTTATTATTTAGGTGTATTTCACCTGATGTTTTATAACTGTTTCTAAAAATAGTGAACTTGGTTTTATCCGATGGGTCAATAAAATAAGAGAGGGTCAATAACCCGCTTTTGCATTTGTAGTATATTTTCATTCCATTCATCCTTTTTTAATAAAATTCATAAAACTAATGATATAGAACCATTGTGAAGATAAGGTGATAAATGGGATATAATAGTTTTAGGGTTGGATAATCAATGTGATATAGTGTTTGAATTTCTTAGGGATTATAAAGCTATGAATCCCACTTATTTTTCCATTTTATCTTTTTTGGAGGATAATATCTTTTACGGAGTTAACAAACTGTCGAGCCCGTATTTGATTAGAGTGATTATGTTGAATGAAATGGTATCCATTATTTATTATTTCCTCTCTTGATTGATTGTTATTGAGATAATACTTCGCTTTTTCCTCAAAATTTGTATAACTGCAAGCGATGAAATTCTCACCATCCTTGAAGCCTAACTCGAGGATATCGTTGTTGGGTTCAGCGAGCAGTAAAGCTTTACATGCCGGTACCTCAAAGAACTTCAAAATTGGATATTTGAGATTACTTCCACAAGTGAAAAAGATTTTAGCCTTGTTGATTTCTTTCGCATATTTAATATCGACAATCGGTTCCTTATCCCAGGATACTAAGTGACCCGGGTGTGCAATGTGGGTGAAATTAGGAAGAGTATTAAACTTATTTAACACTGCTTCTCTAAATTTGTACCGGCCATGCGTTGGCGTGTTGATTAATCCCATCAGTAGATAGTCATACTCTTTATTTTGTTTCCAATCTCTATAAATTTTTGTGTTTACTGACCAGGGTAACCATTTGAATTTATGCTGAAGTTCTGGATAGGACTTGAGAAAATTTTCTTTGGATACCGAAAAAACAGCATCAAATTTATTAGTACGAACATAGTTTTTCCTGAAAGAAGGATTATAATGAGAATCAATAATAAAGCAACCTTTAGGTATGTCAATGGAATGTAAACCAGTGATATTCGGTGCCAGTGCATAATTATATCCGACATCATAATGAAAAATAAAATCAGGTTTGACTCTTATTTTTTCCAATATATCTCTTATATCCCCATCTTCATACCAATAGTATAGATCAGCAAATTCTTCAAATGCTTTAATCATATCAAACTTCGCCTTATGCTTAGCGTATTTTTTCCAGAATGGCTTAATTAATATTAAAATTTTAGGTTTCATCAGTTGACACCTCTTTAGTAATAATAGAGTAATCAAAATTATCAGGATTATAATTTTGAGGGAATAATATTAAGTCATTACATTTAGTATCAATAGAGTAGTAGGCACTTAGGAGATGAATGTTTAGCTGGGGGATTTTTATTAGAGTGTTTTCTTCACCAGGAATGAAAATGTTGAAGTTCTCATTTAGATAGTTAATGAATTCTTCTACATTAACATTGACTTTTTTGAGGAAATCTATATTGAACTCAATACATCCCACGAATGTATGGCAGCTTTTTATGATATCTTTCATCCCCTCCAATACTTTCCATTCGTGACCTTCGACATCAATCTTAAAGATGACTATCTGATTTTCAATACTTTTCAACTTAAATAGGTCGTCAATTTTAATACTGCCTATTTTCTTTTTAATTTGTTCTCTATGTTCTAATTGATAGATTGATGAATTTCCGGAACGTTCTTTATCTACAAAAAAATCTTGAGAATATAAGTTTTGATCAGAAGCCAATTTATAAATGATTTTCATTTGGTCTTTATTTAAATGCTTTTGTAGAGATTTTTCGATATAAGGTTTAAGTTCTTTATTTGGCTCCACACCATAAATCAATGCATCCTTACAGTAATTTGCAGAAAATAAAATCTCTCCATAATTCAAACCAATGTCTAAGATTATGTTCGGTTCCAGCTTCTCTACAATTCTTCTCCAGAAATTCACGACTCTGGGCTGAGTTATCCCATTGTGCAGTGACAAGCCTAGTCCTTTCTTTTCTTTATCATTTACAAAAAATGAATTGTGGTTATCACTAAATATGATTTCTTTCATCATTTCAACACCCCTTTATTATTATTGTTTTGGAGAGATTAGACTGAGAGAGTATGAATCAATCAATCCCGGGTTTTTTTCTTTCAATAATTAATTCATTAACATGCTTAATGAATTGATTTGCCCTAACCTCATTTGAGTGGTACCTATTAATAAAATTCGCCCCATTTTGAGATATCCTATTTCTTAAAGTAGGATTATTTAAATAGAAGAGAGCCTTTTCTTCAAAATCTTCTTTTGTACAGGCAATGAAGTTTACCCCATTACTGAACCCAAGTTCATAAATGTCATTATTAGCCTCAGCAAGTAATAGAGAATTACAAGCAAGAACTTCAAAATACTTTAAAACAGGGTAATTTAATGTACTACCACAAGTAAAAAAGATTTTCGATTTATTGATTTCTTTTGCGTAATTTAGATCGACCAAAGGATTTCCTTTCCATGAAACTAAATGTCCGGGGTGATGGTGATGGACAAATCCATTATATTTTTTCATTGTTTCCAATACTTTTTCCCTGAAAGGATATCTTCCTTCTAATACAGGATTGACTAAACCCATCAACATAAAGTCATAAACTTTTGGTTGCGACCAGTCTCTAAATATAGCGGTATTTATCGACCAGGGTAACCAAATAAACCGGTTTTTTAGGTCTGGATACATTTTCAGGAAGTTTTCTTTAGTAACCGAAAATATAACATCAATTTTATTTTTTTTTACATACTCCCTGCGGAAGCCAGGATTGTAATGGGAATCGATAATATAACATCCCTTAGGAATATCAATTTCAGACAAACCAGTGATTCTCGGTGATAGTTTATAATTGTACGCTGTGTCATAGTGGAAGATGAAATCTGGTCTAATGTTTAACTTTTTAATAATTTCATGTATTGACCCGTCTTTATGCCAATAGTATACGTCAGCAAATTGTTCTATTGTTGTAATGAAGTCGTATTTTGATTTATGTTTTGCGTACATTCTCCCAAATGGCCGAATTAGAATTAATAACTTTAATTTTTTGATTTTCAAATATCACACCTCCCTATCTAATATTTTATGGATAAATGGTGATTATGTGAGGACAAGATATGAAAATTTCCAATAATAGATTAGTGTCTTAACAGTTTCCTTGGATATGCATAAACTGATAAAAACAATAAGGGGTGTGTATATTGAATCTTGATAAGGATAACTTGAAAGTGACAGTTATTGGACTGGGCAAAATAGGGTTAACGATTGCTTCAGTAATAGCGGAGAAAGGGATAATAGTTTATGGAGTCGATAAGAATCCTGATGTAGTCGAACAGGTTAACAAGGGAATTTGTCATATTAAAGGAGAACCTGGATTGGAAGAATTGGTAAAGGCAAATCAAATCGCTCAAGTATTGATTTCTACCACGAATACTAAAGAAGCCGTCAGTAACTCCAATGTAGTAATTGTCATTGTCCCGGTATTAATAACATCCGATAACCAGGTTGATTACCAATATATTGATGAAGCCGTTAATCAAATTGGACAAAGTATAAAAAAAGATACATTAGTGATATTCGAAACAACGTTGCCAACCGGTGATACAAGGAATCGATTTGGTTCCAGTATCGAGAAGCTTTCCGGATTAAAGATGGGAACTGAATTCTACCTTGCATATAGTCCAGAGAGAGTATATTCAAATAGGATCATAAAAAATCTCAAGGATTATCCTAAAGTCGTGGGGGGAGTAAATGAAAAAAGTAAAGACCTTGCTGTATCTTTTTATAGAAGGGCACTAAAGTGTGAAGTGATTGAAATGAGTAGCACTGAAGCTGCTGAATTTGCTAAAGTAGCAGAATCAGTTTATAGAGACGTGAACATTGCGCTTGCAAACGAGCTTTCTGTATATGCGAATCAAAAAGGTGTAAATATCTTAGAAATCATAAAGGCTTCAAACTCACAACCATTCTCTCATATCCACAATCCCGGCATAGGAGTGGGGGGGCATTGCATTCCTATATACCCTTACTTTTTCTTGAATAACGGATTAAGTACCGATGGCTTAGTTCACAAAGCTAGAGAAATCAATGACAGCATGGCGGTTTATTCTGTCGATTTGATAGAAAAAGAAGTAGGTAAATTAGATTCTATGAATATTCTTATTTTAGGGCTGTCGTTCAGAGAAAATGTGAAAGAACATACAAAATCGATTACTATACGTCTAAATGAAATCCTAAATGAAAAGAATGCGAATGTGGTTGTGAACGATCCCTATTATTCTCCTGCTGAAGTTGAAGACATGGACCTAAAGTATATTTCACTTCAAGATAATTTAGTTTGTGAAATGGATATTGTCATTTTACAAGCTAATCATTTCGAATATAACAATCTTGATCTTTCCATGTTAAAGAACTGTAAAGTATTCCTTGATGGGAGAAATGCGTTCCACCGCAATGAAGTGGAAGAGCAGGGAATCAAATATATCGGCATTGGAGCCACATAAGAGGGTGATTGAATGATACCTATGGTAGATACTAAAAGTGACTTGAAGCTATACGAAAAGGAAATATTGAAAGAAGTGACTGCAGTAATCAGGAGTGGGGAGTATATTTTAGGACCTAAGTCCAAAAAAATCGAGGAAAAGATAGCTGAATATGTAGGCGTTAAGTATGCGTTGGGGTTAGCAAGTGGTACAGATGCTATTACATTGGGATTAAAAGCCCTGGGGATCGGAGAAGGGGATGAGGTCATCACTACTCCTTTCACCTTTTTTGCAACGGCTGAATCCATCGCCCATGTAGGAGCGAAACCGGTATTTGCAGATATTGAAGAAGAAACATTTAATATAGACCCTAAGGAAATCATCACGAAAATTACAAATAAAACGAAAGCCATCATAGTTGTCCATTTATTCGGCCTGGCTGCAAATATGGATGAGATAATGAAAATAGCCAAAGAGCACGGATTGTATGTAATTGAAGATGCTTGCCAGGCGTTGGGAACAAGGTACAAAGGAAAGATGGCAGGAAGCATAGGGGACATAGGGTGTTTTTCGTTTTATCCTACTAAGAACTTAGGTGCCTGCGGAGATGCAGGAATGCTGACAACTAACTCCCTGGAACTAAAAAGTAAAATTATACAATTACGAAATCACGGCTCTGAAGAAAGGTATATTCATAACACAGTAGGAATCAATAGCAGGTTGGATGAGATACAAGCAGCCATTCTATTAGTGAAATTAAAATACTTTGAAGAATTATTGGATAAAAGAAATTCTATTGCTAAAACGTATTATTCTGGATTAAAGAATATTCTAAAGCTTCCCGAGTATATACAATCAAGAGAACACACGTATCACCAATACTCATTTAGAGTGGAAAAAAGAGAAAGATTTATGGAGTATTTAAAAGAAAAAGGAATTTCGTCTATGATTTATTATCCAATTCCGTTACATTTACAAAAAGCGTTTAGCCACTTGAATTATCAAAAAGGGGATTTTCCAAAAACAGAAAAAATCTCCGATGAAATCATTTCCCTCCCATTGTATCCAACCCTATCCAAAACCCTTCAACAATATATCATTAACACTGTAGTCGAGTTTATTAACAATCAATAAAACTTTAAAAAAACCATTTCTTTTTTAGATAAAAAGAAATGGTTTTCGCTATTAAAAGTGTATATTAAAGTGTTTGAAATACCATTCATCATTAAAAGACCTGTTTTGAAGATATTTTCTTCTTCGTTGTTCCACTCCATCCTTGAGAACCAAATTTTCAATTTTTTTTGGACTCCTATGAATAATTAAATCTTTTGTTTTTTTAATCCTATCCTGATTAAAATGCAGGTAAGCCATCCGCAGTAAGTTATAATATACTCCGTCATAATCTACTTTGTAGGGATGAGACTTCCTAAACAAATGTTTAATTGTAACTGCCGGCTCACAGCTGCACCTATAGCCGAACAACCAAAGTTTTATCGATAATTCTACATCTTCATGTCCCCAGGTTTTAAAGCCGGTTTCAAATCCACCCACATTAAAGAAAACATCTCTTTTTATTAAAAAGCACCCGCCTGGAATGATTGCGGTATGAAATAAACCTGGCTTTTTCTTATGCCATTGTATTCTCAAGCTGCTATTTAAAGTTTGCCCATACCCTACAATCTTCGGGTCGTCCATTGAAGCTATAGCGGGACACACGACATCCGTCATATCCAACCTTAAAGTAGTTAATAATTTATCTATCCAAAAAGGTTGGAATGCCAAGTGAGCATCACAAAACATTAAATAGTCATATTTAGCGTTTTCTGCTCCGATATTACGCGCTACTGAAGGACCCACTCCCTCCGTTCTAATTAAATTAACTTTATTTTTAAAAGGGGATTGTTCTAAGAAATCACAACACCGATCTTCAGAAGCATCGTCAACTATAATAACTTCGAATTCAATAGTCGTATCATTGGCAAAAAGTGATGTTAATGTATTTTTTACATTAGCACCTTCATTTTTCACAGGAAAGATAATAGATACCTTCGACTTATCCATTTGCACGTCATATTCTCTCCTTCACATATATTCATCCATTTATCTTATGTCAATGAATACTGATGGTGTTTATAGAATTCAGGGCTCAAGAGATGCATCATAGTTAGTCGATTTGAATCATAAGATAAAGAGACCAAATAAGAATTAGGGGTGGTGAGACTGTAAATGAAATTAAAAATCAATAATCATGACTGGGGATCAATTCCAGCCCATTCCTTATTAGCCATCCAGTTTTTTTGTGCGGAGAATAATTATCATTTCAATTGGAACAAAGAGGAACAATTGGTGGAAGTGAAAAGTTCTCTTCATGGAAAAAAAGTATGGCTATCAGTGAATACATCGAATGAAGACATAAATCATGTGATAAATGAAGAGGTGAAAGAGGTATTAACTCATTATGGGGTTGATATTACAATAGTGGGAAATACTGAAGAGCTTACTGAGGGGGATCTATTCATTGAACTAGTGTCGAGCAAACCAAAGAACGATAAACGGTTTGTTTCATTAGGGTATAACGAAAAACTGAATTCCATCAATGTCAAAAAAAATCTCTCGTTCTATAAGGATGAGCTGCATTTCAATGGGTATTATCTATTGCCCGAGCGCCACTCCATTCCACATCTTAGATGTTCCGTGCAGTGTAAGGATGAGGAATTCCTACTTAATGAAGGCCCCTCCATTTTGACGACTTGTGTACTAAAAACACTACTGGGGAAGCAAAAACCTACCTTACTCGAATTGAATGTTCTGCATTTATTAAGAACGACAGATAAGCTTGTAGAGGATACCGGAATAAATAAGGGTGAGATGAAGAAGCCAAATAGGCATACCCAGATTGATGATAAAGAATACGAAGAAATCAAAAAGCAAAAAGCGGACCGGAAGATTCGAGAAGCCCAGGTGAAAAAGCCTTCTGCTGAAATATATTTTGATTATCATGTCCTACCTAATCGAAAATTGGAAAGATATTCTATCAAAGCCGGCTTTTTTATAAAGAATACCGGAAACGTAGACTTATTGAATCCAAAAATCTGCTTCCGAATGAACCCTCCTGATAAAATTGAAATTGGAGGACAGATCCTTCCCCCTGAAATGAGTGATATCTTTTCCATTCAAGGCCAAAACGGTGCACAAGGATGGAAGTATATGGGGGAAGACTGGCTGGAAAAGGCATACGCAACTGGCGATTATTGGATTGAATCTATACAGGAATCATTTATCCCGCCGGGTGAAACAATTGCGGTGGAGGGATTGCAATTTACGTTAGAAAATCTTGAAGAACAGGAAACCTCTACTATTTTAGGGTTTGTGTTATTTGAAGAACAAGAGCTCCAGCTCAGTTCAAACAATAAAATCATGATTACCTATTAACAATAAAAAGTTGCCCAGGGTCTCCCGAGGCAACTTTCTTTATTACTGTCGTCATTCTCTTGGACTGTCATCCTTTTGTGTACCCATCTTATTTGCGGAAGCTTTTTGACGAGGCTTAATTATATGAGTCTGACTTCTCTTTTGGTTCTCAACCAAGCGTTTCAGTTCAAATAGATTGTGAGTCATTATGGAATTATGGTCACGGATGGAATCCACTTCTTCAATAAATTCTATAAATCGCTGCTCGACTTCTTTAAATTTCTCCATTAGAGCTTCATTCTGGTGGATGAAGTGAAGTTCTTGCTCCTGTTCAACCGCTTCAATCCGTTCATCCTGTTGTTTTGACCGTTGATCAATATCGGCAAATTGGGTGGAAAACCACCACTCATTCTCTTCAAATTGCTTTTGATATTCGCTGATAAACGTTTTTATATATTCCATTTTTTGTTTTTCTGCTTCAACTAACTGATCCTTTGCGAACTGCAATGAATCAAGAGTATGTTTTCTCTCAGACATCAGCTTTTCTAACTCTTCTGTTTTAGAAATAAGGCTATAGAACATTTCTTTCTTCGTTTCTTCGGAATGAGCTAAAGCAGCATTTATATCAGAAATATGCTGTTGTTGACTATGGACCTTCGTATTTAACGATTGATTTAGTTGCAGTAATGTTTGATTTTCATTTAGTAACGTTACGTTTTCAGTTGATGACTTGTTATGACTTTCTTCCAGCTTGGATAATGAAAGTGAGAGGCTATTGAGTTCATTTTCCGATTGAAAGAGCTTTTTTTCAAGTTCGTTAATGGATATAGCTTTTTCTTGAAGGAGCGTTTCCTTATGATGAAGCTGTTGACGGAGTGAATCTCTTTCTTCATCTAGCCTGGACATGGAAAGGGACAGGTTTTTCCGTTCTACCTCAGTTTGAACCAGTTTTTTCTCCAACTCTTTTACCGTTTCACCTTGTTCCAAAAGGAATTCTTCCTTACTGATAAGCTTATCCTGAAGTGTTTTCACTTCATCTTCTAATAAGGATAAAGATACTGATAGATTTTTTCGCTCCATCTCGGTCCGAAGCAGCTTTTGCTCTAATTCATTAACCGTTTCAACCTTCTCTATAAGGATATTTTCCTTGACGTGTAGTTGATGATGAAGCTCATTCACTTGATACTCAAGCTTCTCTTTCCCTTCTTTAAATCTATTTCGATCCCGCATAAGTTCTTCCTCAGAAACCCGGTTTACTTCTAACTCCTCGTTTAGATCCTCCAATTGGTGAAGTTTTAAAGTGAAAAGTTCTTTATAATGCTGAACCTCTGCATACAGATAGCTTTCTTGTAATCTTTCAATGGTTTGATTCAGTTCATCTATTTTGGAATGGAAGTATAATTTTTCTTGGTTTTCAATGTGATACCTAGGCGTCTTTATTTTATCCTTTGCTATTTGAATCTCCTCCCTGGGTATTTGTCTTACTTTACGTTATGCACCATTTGCGAGGGGAGTTACATGGATGAAAGCCCATTTATCCACGTATGCAGGAAGTTTCGAACAAATTTCAACACTTAAGCGCCTCTATTGTATGTAGCCTCAAAAACCTTTATACTATTATAATGTGCAAGAATGTATATCTTCTTAGATTGTTTTATAATAGAAGATAAGCGGTTTGGTTATAGAGGTAGAAAGGGGATTTTTCATGAACGAAGAGCAACGAAAGCATGGACAACAATCGAAGTCTGTTACTCCACCGGACCAAAAATCCGAAAGGGACTACAGTAAATACTTTGAAAGTGTCTATATCCCACCATCGTTAAAAGATGCCAAAAAGCGTGGGAAGGAAGAAATTAAATATCATAATGACTTTACGATTGATGATCAATATAGAGGTTTAGGGGAAGGCAAGAAATTCTATATTCGTACGTACGGTTGTCAAATGAATGAACATGATACAGAAGTGATGGCAGGGATTTTCATGGCATTGGGCTATGAAGCGACGAATTCGACTGATGATGCAGATGTTATCCTTTTAAATACATGTGCGATTCGTGAAAATGCCGAAAATAAGGTGTTTGGGGAATTAGGGCACCTGAAGCATTTGAAACGGGAAAAGCCTGAGCTGTTAATCGGTGTATGCGGGTGTATGTCCCAGGAAGAATCCGTTGTGAATAAAATCCTGAAAACATACCAGCAGGTTGATATGATTTTTGGAACCCATAACATTCACCGTCTTCCTAAAATCCTGTCCGATGCTTATATGTCCAAGGCAATGGTCGTAGAAGTTTGGTCTAAAGAAGGGGACGTCATCGAGAACCTTCCGAAGGTACGCCGCGGTAACATTAAAGCATGGGTGAACATCATGTACGGGTGTGACAAGTTCTGTACATACTGTATCGTTCCATACACACGGGGTAAGGAACGAAGCCGCCGTCCTGAAGAAATCATTCAAGAGGTACGACAGCTTGCCGCCCAGGGGTATCAGGAAATCACTCTTCTTGGTCAGAACGTGAATGCCTATGGTAAAGATATCGAGGATCTTAAATATGGCTTAGGAGATTTAATGGATGACCTTCGAAAAGTGGATATTCCACGCATTCGATTTACGACGAGCCACCCGAGGGATTTCGATGATCACTTAATAGAAGTCCTTGCGAAAAAAGGGAATCTGGTTGAGCATATTCATTTACCGGTTCAATCCGGATCGACAGATGTTCTTAAAATCATGGCCCGTAAGTATACTCGTGAGCAATTCCTGGAATTAGTAAGGAAAATTAAAACAGCGATGCCGGACGTTGCTCTTACAACTGACATTATCGTCGGATATCCGAATGAAACCGACGAGCAATTTGAAGAAACTCTTTCTTTATATCGGGAAGTTGGATTTGAATCGGCTTTTACGTACATCTATTCTCCTAGGGAAGGTACCCCTGCAGCGAAAATGAATGACAATGTACCGATGGAAGTCAAAAAGGAACGGCTTCAACGATTAAATGCAGTTGTGAAGGAATACTCTGCTGAAGCGATGAAGAACTATAAAGGACAGATTGTTGAGGTATTGGTGGATGGAGAGAGTAAGAAAAACCCTGACATCCTTGCCGGCTATACCCGACGCAGCAAGCTTGTCAACTTCAAGGCTCCTAAAACAGCCATTGGAAAAATTGTAAAGGTGAAGATCACAGATGCTAAATCGTGGTCACTGGATGGGGAAATGGTCGAAAAAGGCCTGATTGGATCAGAATTTCAAGAACCGGTAGAGGTGAATTAATATGGCAAAGTACACAAAAGACGATATTATGAAGCGGGCAGAAGAGCTTGCAACGATGATTGCTGAAACAGAAGAAGTGGATTTCTTTAAACGCGCAGAAGCTCAGATTCACGAAAATCAAAAAGTGCGTGAAATGATCGCAAGTATTAAGAGCTTACAAAAACAAGCGGTTAACTTCCAGCACTATGGTAAGACAGAAGCGTTAAAAATGGTTGAAGAAAAGATTGAAAACCTGGAAAAAGAAATCGACGCCATTCCAGTCGTACAACAATTTAAAGAGTCTCAAACGGACGTGAATGATTTACTGCAAATTGTTGCTTCCGTCATTTCTAATAATGTGACGGATCAAATCATTGAAACCACCGGGGGAGACTTACTCCGTGGTGAAACTGGATCACAAGTGAAAAACTCAACGCCTGGAAGCTGTTCTTAATAGAAGAATGGTGTAAACAGGTGGATAATTAAAATAAAAACGATCTCTGCTTAAAGGAATGTCCTTTTCATGCGGAGATCGTTTTTTGTGTTTAGTTTGATCTTTTGCTAATGTTTCCTTTTTTGTTTTAGTTGTGCGCTCCATTATTGAAAAGTCTGGTAAGGTACTTCGGAGCCTCGTCACATCCCGGCCCGTATTTCTAAGGACATGATCCCTTTTTCGTCTTGCCTTGCTTTTTGACATGAATACATCCTCCTCTTCGAATCAACACTTCATTGCTGAATCTTAGTTTACCATTTTTCTATGGTGACGGGTAGTGCATTCCGGAACATTCAATGGGTATTCGCATACAATACATTATCTCGCAACAATCCCATTATGTAATTAAATTTACTCGCACAAACACCTAGATAGTCGCATAAGATGAATTGAAAATGAATGAGGAGGTTCGCTCGAATGGCAGAATATAGAGAGATTATTACTAAAGCGGTCGTAGCGAAGGGACGTAAATTCACACAGTCTCATCATACGATTAGCCCGCCGCATAATCCATCGAGCATTTTAGGCTGCTGGATCATTAATCATCAGTATGAAGCACACAAAGTCGGCAAGAAGGTTGAAATTCACGGTTCATACGATATCAACGTATGGTACTCCCACAGTGACAACACAAAGACATCCGTTGTAACAGAGAGAGTACAGTATACAGACTGCATTAAGTTGAAATACCGTGATCCTGATTGCTTAGATGATATTGAAGTATGTGCTCGAGTACTGCAACAGCCGAATTGCTGCGAAGCGGTTATTTCACCAAATGGTAACAAAATCATTGTTCACGTCGAACGTGAATTCCTAGTGGAAGTTATAGGAGAAACGAAAGTATGTGTCCTTGTAAATCCTGAAGGTTGTGACGATGAAGACTGGGATTGCGACTTAGATGATGAAGAATTTGAAGAGTTAGATCCAGACTTCTTAGAAGGAGACGAAGAATAGCATTTACTAGGAAGACGGCCTCTTCCTAGTTTTTTCTTCTTCAGAGTTAAAGGGAATTTATCGCATAAGGGATGGTAAACAGTACAGGGGGCATCTCTCTAGATGCTCTTTTTTTCGTGGGAGAAACCAACCACATGTAAAGGTGATTGCTCCGAACTCTAAAACACTATTCATTTTATTGTATGTTAAAATAGAAAAGATATAGAAACAAAACACCTAGTATTGAAAGGATTTTTTACATGAAAAAGATTTTAGTCCTGGCAGAAAAGCCTTCTGTCGGTAGAGATATTGCCAAAGTACTTCAGTGTACGAAAAAAGGAAATGGATTCTTAGAAGGAAACGACTATATCGTCACTTGGGCCCTGGGACATTTAGTCACATTAGCAGAGCCTGAAAGCTATGATGACCGCTACAAAGCATGGAAGATTGAGGATTTGCCTATGCTTCCCCCATCCCTTAACCTTGTGGTCATTAAGAAAACAGGGAAGCAGTTTAGCTCAGTGAAATCACAAATGAACCGTCCGGATGTCAAAGAAATCGTCATTGCCACTGATGCCGGCCGGGAAGGGGAACTTGTTGCCCGATGGATCATTGAGAAGGCCAGGGTAAATAAACCGCTGAAACGGTTATGGATTTCATCTGTCACCGATAAAGCGATTAAAGAAGGATTCAATAAACTGAAAGATGCCAAAAAATACGAAAACTTATATGCGGCTGCCCAAGCGAGATCTGAAGCCGATTGGTATGTGGGAATGAATGCAACCAGGGCTTTGACTACCAAGCACAATGCACAGCTATCATGTGGACGTGTACAAACACCTACGTTAAGCATCATTGCACAGAGGGAAGAAGAAATCAGGAACTTTAAACCACAAACGTATTATGGCATACAGGCCACGACGGATCGCGGTACGTTTATTTGGTCAAACCGTAAAAATAAAGATACGAAAACATTTTCTAAAGACGAAATGAAAGACGTCATGACTTTATTGAAGGACAAAAAGGAAATCACTATTCAGTCAGTAAAAAAATCACAAAAGAAAAATCACGCTCCTTCATTATATGATTTAACAGAATTGCAAAGAGATGCTCATAAAATCTTTGGCTATTCTGCTAAAGAAACACTGTCCATCATGCAGAAATTGTACGAGCAACATAAATTGGTGACTTATCCTAGAACAGATAGTAAACATTTATCCAGCGATATGGTCGACACATTGAAGGACAGATTGAAAGCGGTCAGTGTACAACCTTATCGTAAAATGGCTCATTTAGCGTTGCAGAGTTCAAAACAACTTTCAAAAGCATACGTGGATGACCAAAAGGTGACAGATCACCATGCCATTATTCCGACGGAGGAGACACCTTTCCTACAAAAGTTACAGGACCGTGAAAGAAAGATCTATGATCTAATCGTGAAACGCTTCTTAGCTGTATTCTACCCTCCATATCTTTATGAACAAACGACGATAGAAGCCTCGATTGGGACTGAAACCTTTCAGACGAAAGGAAAGCGGATTGTAGAAATCGGTTGGAAAGAAGTATATGATTTTGATTCAGAAAAAGATCAATTTCTATCAAAAATGGAAGAAGGGGATATATTTTCCGTTCTGTCAATAAAAGAAACAGAAGGGCAGACGAATCCTCCCGGCCGTTTTAATGAAGGAACACTTCTATCCGCTATGGAAAACCCGAAGATATTCATGAAAGAAAGTAACAAAGATCTTCTCGACACCATACATGAAGCAGGGGGACTGGGTACAGTCGCGACAAGGGCAGATATAATTGAAAAGCTTTTTAACTCAGGAGTGATTGAACCGAAAGGAAAAGAAATTCTTATTACGTCTAAAGGAAAGCAATTATTGGAATTGGCCCCTCTTGAATTACAATCCCCGACACTGACAGCAGAGTGGGAGCAAAAGCTTGAAAAAATCGCAAATGGATCTCTTAATAAACAAGTATTCTTAAAAGAGATTAAAGATTATACGAATAAGTCGGTTAATGAAATCAAGAACTCTACTAAGAAATTCTCTCATGATAATCTGACAGGAACCAAATGTCCTGACTGTGGAAATCTGATGCTGGAAATAAAAAATAAGCATGGGAAGAAATTGGTCTGTCAAGATCGCGAGTGCGGTCATCGCAAAAATATTAGCAAAAAAACCAATGCGCGATGCCCTAATTGCCATAAACGCTTAGATCTAAGAGGAGAAGGGGAAGGGCAGATGTTCACTTGTGTGTGTGGGCATAGAGAGAAACTTTCAACCTTTAACGATCGAAGAAAAAAAGAAAAGAATAGCAAAGCAAACAAAAAGGATGTAAATAAGTATTTGAAAACTCAGCAGAAGGATGAGCCGGTCAACACTGCATTAGCTGATGCTTTGGCTAAATTTAAACTGGATCAGTAACTTTTTTATAGGGATGACTTCCTATTTTAGGAGTCATCTCTATCTTTTTTTGAATACAATTGATAGAATATTTATAATTATGTGAAAATGAGGTGGATGTAATGACATCAATTACCATTCAAGAATTTTTTGAAGCAATTGAAACAGGTGACAAAGAGACAGTAGAACAGTCATTGAGAAATGACACAAATCTTTGTAACGCAGATAATGAACAAGGTTTAATAGCATTAGGAGTGGCTGCACATTATGGTCATAAGGAGATCGTCGAGCTTCTTCTGAATTTTGGTGCGGATATCAATTCCATTTCAAATTCGAAAGTTTCCTACATTCCTTCTAATACTGCTTTACATGCTGGAATCGCCGGGAAAGCTTCTAAAGAACTGCTGGAGTTTTTATTAAAACAGGGAGCGAATGTCAATCAGCCCGATTCATCGGGGCACACACCGTTACATATTGCTGCTTTCGACGGAAGTGAAGAAATTGTGTCCCTGTTACTGGCTCACGGGGATGGACAAGAGATACATTCAGGAAATGACCGTACTCCATTGGAAATTGCAAAGGAAAGGAATAATAAAGAATTTTTAAAAGCTCATGAAGAATTTGCAAAAGGAAAAGTACAGTAGCTTCCAACATGTAATATGCACCTCTTTTAAGAGGTGTATTTTATTTTTGTGATTTTATTTAAAAGAGTGTCGATTCAAGCAGAATGATTCACTATATATGTATTATGTTAGGAAACTTTTTTTGAATAATGTAATCCCTTACATTGTTTATTTGTCAGTCTTTAGCTTATATATAAATTGATTATTAATTCGGAAGAAATAATATTTTTAGAAAATTCTGTTGTTTTTTGTCGTTTCTCATATTAAAATAAACGTTAAATTCATTTACTGAAGGGAGGACATCGTGATGCTAACATTTCTTGCATCCATCTGTATTCTAGTAGTAGGTTATTTCATTTATTCAAAGGTGGTAGAGAAGATTTTCGGTATTGATGATAGCAATGTGACTCCTGCATACTCAAAGAAGGACGGCTTGGACTATATGCCCATGAGCTGGTGGAAAGCAAGCCTGGTTCAATTGTTAAACATTGCGGGGTTAGGTCCAATCTTCGGGGCAATTTTAGGTGCTTTGTATGGGCCGGTAGCATTCCTATGGATTGTGATTGGCACCCTGTTTGCTGGAGCGGTTCATGATTACTTTTCTGGAATGTTATCCCTTAGGCATAATGGAGCTCAGTTTCCTTCTATCGTAGGAAAATACTTAGGAAAACCTGTACAATCCGTTATGAACATTTTATCGATCGTGCTGATGATTCTCGTAGCCGCTGCTTTTACATCGGGCCCAGCACAACTAATGGCAGAGGTGACACCGCTTAATTTTATGACGTCACTTATCATTATTTTTACATACTTTCTCATTGCGACTGTCTTACCGATTAATAAGATTATTGGAAAGGTTTATCCGTTCTTTGGAGCCATCCTTATCTTTATGGCAGTGGCGATTGGAATTGGGTTGTTTTTCTTTGAACATCCAGTCCCAAATCTAACATTTGAAAACTTACATCCAAATGATTTACCTTTGTGGCCTTTGCTAATGGTTACCGTTTCATGCGGGGCAATCTCCGGGTTCCATTCCACTCAAAGTCCCATCTTAGCCAGAACCTTAAAAAAAGAAAGTGAAGGACGAAAAGTATTCTATGGAGCAATGGTGGCTGAAGGAATCATCGCATTGATCTGGGCTGCAGCAGGTATGGCATTCTTTAATGGAACAGCGGGGCTTCAAGAAGCATTGGCAGCTGGCGGACCTGCAGGAGTGGTAAATGAAATCAGCAAAACGACGTTAGGCACGTTAGGTGGAATACTTGCTGTCCTGGGTGTAATCATTCTTCCCGTCACAACTGGGGATACTGCGTTAAGATCATCAAGAATGATGCTTGCTGATTTACTGAATGATGTACGTAAGAAAGAGATTGAAGGGAAATGGCTACCGGTCTTGTTAGTTATTCCGGTGGCAGTCCCTACGTTTTTACTTACTCAAATTGACTATACTTTCCTGTGGAGATATGTTGGATGGTCCAACCAGGTAGTAGCAACCGTTATGTTGTGGACTGCTG
Organism: Rossellomorea sp. NRS-1567; assembly: GCF_050467885.1. NCBI lineage: Bacteria > Bacillati > Bacillota > Bacilli > Caryophanales > Bacillaceae > Rossellomorea > Rossellomorea sp. NRS-1567. Next base: position 223,164 of record NZ_JBITPL010000015.1, read on the forward strand.
CCATTTATTTATTACAGCAAGCAAGATTCCACTGGATTTGCAGTATTCCTGCACTGTTTATGACAGGAGTCGTAAGTTCGTATATTTTTTACGCTCCAGAAGGTTTTGGTCTTCCCTATTCAACAGCAATGATGATTGGTTTGGTCATTTGGTTGGCTGTCTTGAGTTGGTTTGTGGGACAAGTAGTGAAATACAGACCTAGAAGGAAACAATTACTAGAGATGAAGTCAGTAAGTTCATAACGATTATTGACAAAAACAGCCTTTTCAGTAGAGAAGGCTGTTTTTTTATTAGGAAAGTTCAACTGCTCTTGCACAGACCTTCAGGAATGAGAATGATGAATCAAGAGGGTAGCCTGTTTTTTTGTCGATTGAAAACTGAATTTTCTAAAGGTTAAAACAAATAATTCTACAAAATTCGTAATGAAAGTATGCTACTTTAAGAGAAACCATACATTTTATTGAATATACATAATGACAAATCAGGAACGTAGTTAGTGTTACAGAATGTATAGTGCATTCTGTGAATGTACGGGTTAAAATAAAGTGAAAATACTTAAAATTCAGATTTTTATTTCAGTAGTGAAATCTAGTAAGTGTGAACCAATGGAGCAAAAAACAATGAAAGCGCTTACTATTTTATATAATCTATCTGTGTAGGGGGTAATGAAATGTCAGACATGGTGAAAATTGGACTTATTCAAGCTTCTCATGATGTAGATGGAAGTGAAGGAGTTGACGTCCATAAAGAGCAAGCGATCAAGAAACATCTGGAACTGGTCCGGGATGCAGCAAAAAAGGGAGCTCAAATCATTTGTTTACAGGAAATCTTCTATGGTCCTTACTTTTGCTCCGAACAAAATTCAAAGTGGTACGATTCTGCTGAAGAAATACCAAATGGTCCAACAACAAAACAGTTTCAGGCGTTAGCCAAAGAGCTGAGTGTCGTCATCGTTCTTCCAATCTATGAGAGAGAAGGAATAGCTACTTACTATAATACGGCAGCGGTCATCGATGCAGATGGATCCTATCTCGGAAAATATCGAAAACAGCATATTCCACATGTTGGGGTTGGAGAGGATGGTTACGGATTCTGGGAGAAATATTACTTCAAACCAGGAAACCTTGGGTATCCGGTATTCGATACTGCATATGCAAAAGTAGGAGTTTATATTTGTTATGACCGTCACTTCCCGGAAGGGGCCCGCTTATTAGGATTAAAAGGGGCAGAAATTGTGTTCAATCCATCTGCAACCGTAGCCGGTTTATCTGAATACTTATGGAAGCTTGAGCAGCCAGCCCATGCGGTGGCAAACGGCTACTACTTAGGAGCTATTAATCGTGTTGGTTTTGAGGGTCCGTGGAATATGGGTGAATTTTACGGACAGTCCTATTTAGTCGATCCGAGAGGCAGCTTTGTTTCCATTGGAAGCAGAGATAGTGATGAGGTCATTATCGGTGAAATGAATAAGAAGCTATTACGTGAAGTCCGGGATACATGGCAGTTCTATCGAGATCGCAGGCCAGAAACTTATAACGATATGACGGCTTTACTTCCTTAATAAATTGAGGCTGACGGTGAACATCATTGTCAGTCCTGGGGTGTTTAACAGGTTATGGAAATCAATAGGAAATGGATAGGGGGAAGTCAGTTTGTCTAACACACTTTCATTACTCAATCTTGAGAAGAATTTTCTCGAAGCCCATGAGGGATTGACCAATAGGGAAGCCGTGGAGGAAGCGAATCGCTGCTTGTATTGTTATGATGCTCCGTGCATAACAGCTTGTCCCACAAGCATTGATATACCTTCATTTATTAAAAAGATTGCATCCGGGAACTTGAAAGGATCGGCAAAAACAATCATGTCTGCAAATCCTGTGGGTGCGAGCTGCTCGCGGGTCTGTCCGACAGAAGAGTTGTGCGAAGGGGCCTGTGTACTGAATCATTCTACTAAGCCAATCATGATTGGAGACTTGCAGCGATATGCAACAGATTGGGCAAGACATAACGACACTGTGCTATTTGAAGCAGGGGAGCCAAACGGGATTAGAGTAGGGATTATCGGAGGGGGACCAGCCGGCTTATCGGCTGCGAGGGAACTTGCACGCTTCGGTTATGAAGTGACCATTTATGAAGCTGAAAAAGAAGCGGGAGGCTTGAATACTTATGGAATTGTGTCTTTCCGCCTTCCCCAGAGCGTATCTTTCTGGGAAGTGGACCAGGTAAAGAAATTGAATGTCGATATTCGAACCAGCGTAAAAGTTGGTCAAGACATATCTGCAGATGAAATCGTAGAGAGACATGATTTTGTCATCCTGGCAGCAGGAATGTCCCATGTTCCAGATTTGAAAATTGAAGGGGAAAATTTAAAAGGTGTTCATGACGCCATTGAATTTGTTAAGGCCACGAAAAGTGGCAAGCTGTCGCAAGATTATGTAGGCAAAAAAGTGGTGGTGATCGGAGCGGGGAATACAGCCATCGATGGAGCCACCTGTTCTGTCCGCTTAGGAGCAGACAATGTAAAAATCTTATACCGACGTACACAAGAAGAAATGACTGCTTATGATTTTGAATACGAATTTGCAAAACAGGATGGAGTAGAATTCCGCTGGCTAACGTCACCTCAGCGAATTATAGGAAATGATGCAGGAGAAGTAACGGGAATCGAATGTATCAAGATGGAGTTAGGAGAGCCTGGTGAGGATGGAAGAAGACGTCCGATTCCTGTCAAAGGCTCACAGTTTGTGCTTCCTGTTGATGCAGTCATTAAGGCGATTGGCCAAACTCGTCATCTATCACTTATTGAACAATTCGATCTGGAGCATTCAGACGGTGTTGTACAGGTTAATCTTGAAACCTTCCAAACCTCTAATCCAAAGATTTTCGCCTGTGGAGACGTTGTTTTTGGTAAGGGAGTAGGAGAAGCAATGGTCGTTACGGCTGCAGAGCAAGGGAAGCTTGCCGCCTATCATTTACATGCACAATTGGAGAAAGTCCACGTGAATTAAGATTGTCCTAGGGGGGGGAACTCATGGCAAATTTAAACATTGATTTAGCAGGAATAAAATCACCTAATCCATTTTGGCTGGCGTCCGCGCCACCAACGAACTCGGGTTATCAGGTTCAAAGAGCATTCGAGGCCGGTTGGGGTGGTGCAGTATGGAAAACATTAGGGGAGCCTATTATTAATGTATCTTCAAGGTTCGCAGCTGTAAGCTTTAATGGTCAAAAAGTAGCAGGATTCAACAATATCGAACTCATTACCGACCGACCTTTAGAAGTGAATCTGAAGGAAATCTATGAAACAAAAAAGCGATTTCCGAATCATGCAATCATTGCATCATTAATGGTAGAGCCTAAACAAGAAAAATGGCATGAAATCGTAAAGAAGGTTGAAGACGTCGGTGTTGATGGGCTGGAGCTGAATTTCGGATGTCCACACGGAATGGCTGAACGGGGAATGGGATCTGCGTCCGGTCAGGTACCAGAACTCGTCGAGAAACAAACCTTTTGGGCCAAAGAGGTGGCCAGGACACCTGTAATTGTAAAATTAACGCCAAACATTACAGACATTACTGTCACAGCTGAAGCCGCTGTCCGGGGTGGAGCAGATGCAGTAAGTATGATCAATACAATCAACAGTTTAGCAGGTGTTGATCTGGATTCTTGGAATACCATTCCGCATGTAGCCGGAAAAGGTGCTCATGGAGGTTATTGCGGACCTGCAGTGAAGCCAATTTCATTGAACATGGTTGCCGAATGCGCCAGAAATCCTCGTATCAACGTTCCGATCTCAGGAATGGGAGGAGTATCCAATTGGCAGGATGCCGTTGAATTTATGCTTATGGGAGCATCTGGGGTTCAGGTTTGCACTGCTGCTATGCATCATGGTTTTAGAATAGTCGAGGATATGCTTGATGGCTTAAATAATTATTTGGATGAAAAAGGGATTGCTTCAGTCCAGGATATCGTCGGAAAATCAGTACCGAGATTTTCTGATTGGGGAAATCTTGATCTTAATTATAGTGTTGTGGCAAAAATCAACACCGATGTTTGTATTAACTGCAATAAGTGTCATATTGCCTGTGAAGATACGTCTCATCAATGCATTGACATGCTGAAAGACCCTAAAGGAAACAGCTATTTAAAAGTGCGGGAAGAAGATTGTGTCGGATGTAATTTATGCTCGATTGTATGTCCGGTTGATGGGGCTATTGACATGATAGAGGTTCCAAGTGGCCATATGCCAATGACATGGAATGAACGTCAAGCGGTAGTAGGGAGCTTATCCGAAGCTAAAGTAAACGCGGCGAAATAAATCTGGAGGTTTGGAAATGAATAAAATTATTCAAAATGGGACCATTGTGACGGCAACAGACACATATAAAGCGGATGTGCTTATACAAAATGGGAAGATCGCAGCCATAGGTAAAGGGTTTGATACTAGCAATGCAGAAATAATTGACGCGAAAGGAAAGTACATTTTTCCCGGTGGGATCGATCCCCATACTCATCTGGAAATGCCCTTCGGTGGGACGGTATCAAAGGATGATTTCGAGAGTGGAACCATTGCAGCAGCGTTTGGAGGAACGACGACACTCATTGATTTCTGTTTGACCAATAAGGGAGAACCACTTCAAAATGCCATTGATACATGGCATGCGAAGTCTAAGGATAAAGCAGTCATCGATTATAGTTTCCATTTAATGATCGGGGAAATCAATCAAGAGGTTCTATCGCAGCTTCCTGAGGTGATGGATAAAGAGGGGATTACTTCGTTCAAAGTCTTTATGGCATATAAAAATGTATTCCAGGCAGACGATGAAACGCTATTTAGAACCTTAATAGCCGCGAAGGAATTAGGAGCACTCGTCATGGTACATGCCGAGAATGGCGACGTTATTGAGTATTTGACCGAAAAGGCTTTAGAGGAAGGGAAAACGGAACCAATTTATCACGCGCTGACGAGACCGCCTGAACTGGAGGGTGAAGCGACTGGCCGCGCAGCTAAACTAACCGGATTGGCAGATTCCCAATTATATGTTGTGCATGTTTCCTGCTCTGATGCCGTTGAGCAGATTTCAGCAGCAAGAAGTAAAGGATTGAATGTCTGGGGAGAAACATGTCCTCAGTATCTTGTGCTTGATCAAACCTATTTAGAGCGTCCGAACTTTGAGGGAGCTAAATATGTTTGGTCGCCTCCCCTTCGTGAGAAGTGGCACCAAGATGTTCTCTGGAATGCCTTGAAAAGTGGACAGCTGCAAACATTAGGGTCTGATCAATGCTCATTTGATTTCCAAGGGCAAAAAGATCTTGGGAAAGATGATTTCACTAAAATCCCGAATGGCGGACCGATTGTTGAGGACCGTGTATCCATATTATTCTCAGAAGGAGTTGAAAAAGGGCGGATAAGCTTAAACCAGTTTGTTGATATCATGTCTACGCGTAGTGCAAAGCTGTTTGGTCTTTATCCTCAGAAAGGGACCATTGCTGTAGGTTCTGATGCAGATGTGGTCATTTTCGATCCAAGGGCTGAGAGAGTGATAAGTGCTGAAACTCATCATATGGCAGCAGATTATAACCCGTTTGAAGGCATGAAGATAAAAGGTGAACCTGTTTCTGTATTGTCCAGGGGTGAATATGTCATTAAAGACAAAAAGTTTGTCGGTAAGCTGGGAACCGGAAAGTATATTAAGAGAGCAAAATACGGTAAGCTTCTTTCAAATGAAGAGAGTGAAGCACTTCAATCCTCTAAGTCTTAAAAACTTTAGAAAATAATGCATCTTAACTGTAGAACAACTCCTGCCAGAGGAAGGGAGACTACCTTCCTCCGGCCTCTCTTGTCAAAGATATGGTTTTGCCATTCGAAGCAAACAAATAAGGGGTGTTCAAGATGAAGAAAAGTTATTTAAAGTCTCCGGATTTATTACCGATTAAAGAGAGCGAAAGAAAAATCACCAAGCTTGGCTATTCATTTATGTGGGTTGGAATGGTTGTCGTTCTTGCAACCTTCGCCATTGGGGGAGCCGGGGTCGTATCCCTACCTCTGCCTCTTGTTGTTCTGGCCACCATTATTGGGTCTCTTGCGATTGGTCTATTTATTACATTAACCGGGGATATCGGGATTGAGCATGGGGTATCATTTCCAGTTTATATGAGAGCACCTTTTGGAACACTGGGAACCCATATACCCTCTGTAGTTCGTGGTTTGGCAGCATCAATGTGGTTTGGAATAAACACCTACTTTGGTGCAACAGCGATGAATGGTATTTTAAATATTTTATCTGGTTTTGATAATTGGTTTGTTTGTTTCGTGATTTTTGCCGTCCTTCAATTAGTGAATACAGCTCTTGGGATTAAAGCGGTGGAAAGATTTGCCGACCTTGCCGCACCGGTCATCATTCTTATTTCTGTATGGATGTATTCATCCTTATCTGAATCAGCCGCTTCTCAAGGAAGGGACATTTGGAGCTGGGTTGAAAGTCCGGTAACAGGTGCTGCCACGTTTACTGCTTTTCTGGTAGTCATCTTTAGTAATATGGGATTTTGGGCCACACTATCTGCTGATATTCCGTCCATTTCCAGATTCATGAAAGCTCCAAAAAATGAGCGGAATTGGTTTAAGAGAAACAAAAGCTCAATCATTGGTAACCTTGTAGCTCTCCCTATTACTCAATCATTTATGGTGTTAATTGGTGGGATTTCGTATATTGCCGTTTTAAATTATGATCCCGTCGTAGCCCTTCAAGAAGCAGCGAGCGGATTCGTTTTAGGGGTCCTACTTCTGATGATCGTCCTGGCTCAATGGTCAACGAATATAGCTGCGAATATCGTTCCGGCTGCAACAATATTTTCTAATGTCGGGGGACCTAAATTCCCGTTCTGGGCAGGGGTCATCACTGCTGGTATTGTGGGTACGATCGTACAACCATGGAACCTTTTTGGTGTAATCATTCCAGTTCTACTATTCGTAGGGGGCATACTGTCAGCCATCGTGGGGATTTTAATTTCAGACTATTATTTTATCAGGAAGCGAAGAGTCAATGTACCTGCATTATATGAAGAAAAAGGACAATTCAAGTATATGAATGGAGTGAATCTAGCCGGGTTCATCTCATGGATTATTGGGGGAGTTGCCGCCTATTACGTTCCAAACTTCTCATTTTTAGTCGGCTTCGGGGTTGGAGCTCTTTGCTATTATGTATTGGCTAAATTCTGGTGGTTTAAGAAATACGAGCAGGCAGAACTAATTGACCCGAGTGATGAGAAATATCTTGGATTGTCTGTCGGTCGCGATTGGGAAATTCAAGTCGAAGAAGAAGTCGTTGTCTCGGAAGAATCCCCAACAGGAACAAGTTTTTCTTAATAGGAATGGTTTTCATTGGATCATGAAGCAGGGGAGTTCTTATCTGAAGATACGATAGAAGGGGTGTCGTCATGTCTGATTATCAAGAGTTTTTAAGTGAACGGGATAAGATTGATTTTCTCATTCAAAAAGGCTTTAAAATTGAGAAAATAACAGAGAACCTAAGTGGGGCATTTGTTCTGTTTAAGCATACTGAAAATAAAAGAAGTGCCACTCTTCATGTGAAAACGGCAAATGCACGAAAATATTTTTCAAATCTATTACTTCAAAACTAATAGTTGAAGGGGGAACTTGGATGAGTGACGTTATGGGACCGCGTGAAGGAAAGGAACTGACACTCTTTCCTGGAAATATGCAAACGTCTGATGAGTTAATCGATTGGGTGTTAGCCGTCTTATCTTCACAACAGCTATCAGATGAAGAAATAATGAAATGGTGGAGTGAAGAAATCCAGTTTGCCATCCCCTATATAGAAGATTAAAAGCAAAATGAAGGATTGGTTCCGCCAATCCTTTTTCTCCATTTTCCTAAGGCAGAACATAAGGAGAGAAAAATGAAAAGTAATTACTATTTCTCAGTAGAAGATATTCTAGAAAGAAAGTACTTTGAACATGCTAAAGTGATTGCTGGGCACAATGGTCTCAGCCGTCAGGTGAAGTGGGTCCATGTAGTCGAAGTAACTTCGATAAAAAATCTTCTTAACGGAAATGAACTGATTCTTTCTACAGGAATCGCTTTACAGGAGGAAAAGACCTTTCTTTCACTCCTTCAACAGTTAATCGAGAGTGAAGCAGCAGCCATTTGCATTGAACTTGATACAAATATTTCCACAATTCCGATTTCTGTATTAAAGTGTGCAGATGCATTTGATTTTCCTATTATCGTGTTTCAAAGGGAAGTTCCGTTCGTTAGTATAACTCAGGATATTCACTCCGTACTCATCAATCAGCAATACGACATGATAAAAAAACTGGATTCATATGCACAGGAGTTAAACAGAAGGCTGCTCGGGGTTAATCACTTCAGAGAGATCCTTCAGGTTTTACATAAGGAGCTTACTGTACCTGTACTCTTTCAGTTGAAAGAACAAGAGGTGGAAGTCTATCCACTCATGTGCTCACCGGATGAAGAGAGAATACGGAAATGTTATCACAGTCATAAAGATTCCCGTAATCACCATTTTGCCTCCGCTAAAGTTATTTTATTTGACCAGGAATATGCAGAGTTATGTATATACAGAAGCGATCATCCTTTTAGTGAATATGAGCTTCTCATATTGGACAGAACTTCAACGGCGCTAGCCCAGTATTTAATGAGAGAATTGTATTTTAACGAGCAAAAACGGTTAGAAGACTCCAAATGGATTACCTGTTGGTTAAAAGGAGAACAGTCCTATGAGAGACTCTCCGCATTTTTAGCCGACTTAAAAGTACAAGTCAATGGTGGAGTCGTCTGTATTTGCCAGACGAATAGGCTGAATGAACAAGAGCCGATTGATTTCACCTATTTTAATCTTGTCACCAGAAGTATTTTTGAACAACAGGGTTTTCGTGTGTTACCCGAAAGAGTAGGGAATGAGCTCATCTTCATTCTTCTGGACACAAGGAGGACAGGAGATTGGAAATCGAGAGTCGCCACTGCCTACGAAAAGATTCTTCAGTCTGATTTCTTTAAAGGTTCTTCACAAACAGTATTTGCAACTGGCAAATACCAAATGGAGACGATGGAAATTCACAAGAGCTATGAAACAGCTAAAGACAGTCTCATGTTTCAGTCAAAGGTGGATGCTTCAAAAGCGTATTTTTTCTTTGATGATCTGCATTTATACAGGCTGATTTCAATCGTTAACAACAATGTTAATCTGTGGGAAATGATCGAAGAGTACCTCACACCGCTCCTTGATTATGATCGTAAACATGATGGCAGTCTATTGAAGACGTTGAAGGTTTTCCTTGCATGTCAGGGATCAAAACAGGAAACATCGAAACAACTATTTATAGTAAGACAAACACTCTACCATCGCCTCAAAAAAATTGAAGATTTGCTTGGAGATGATTTCATGACCTCTGATAAACGTGTGGCCATCGAGTTCCTCCTTGCTGCCCATGATTATTTGCAACCACTTAGCTCTTTGAAAAAGTCGAAGATTAATTAATGGTAAAGTGTCAAATTGAGAAGTCAGGTTCTTTTACACAATGTCTAATGAAACCACTGACAATTTCTTTCATAATAAAACTATAAACTATACGACAGGTCCTACACCACGGAGAAAAATCCGATGAAAAAATAAGGAGGAACTAGAATATGACGATCATTAAAAAAGACGTAGCTGTATTAAAGAATTACATTGGAGGGGAATGGGTTGATTCTCTTAGCTCACAGACGTTACAAGTAGTGAATCCTGCTACAAATGAAGAGATTGCAAGAGTTCCGGTTTCTACTAAAGAAGACGTCGCTATGGCTGTGAAAGCTGCTAAACAAGCCTCACAAACCTGGAAGAAGACGCCGGTTCCAAAACGTGCCCGTATTCTATATAAATACCATTCTTTACTTTCTGACAATCATGAGGAGTTGGCCAAACTGGTTGTACAGGAAAATGGTAAATCATTTAAAGAGGCGTATGGTGAAGTGCAGCGTGGGCTTGAGTGCGTGGAATTCGCCTGTGGTGCACCGACGTTAATGATGGGTGAAACGCTGAGTGGTATTGCAGAGGATATTGACTCAGAGATGTTCCGATATCCACTTGGTGTAGTGGGGGGGATCACGCCTTTTAACTTTCCTATGATGGTACCCCTGTGGATGTTCCCGCTTGCAATTGCGTGTGGAAATACTTTCGTGTTGAAGCCATCTGAAAGAACCCCGATTTTAGCCAATAGGCTTGCAGAGTTATTAACAGATGCAGGAATGCCCGATGGTGTATTGAATGTCGTGCATGGTGCACATGATGTCGTAAATGGGTTGATCGAGCATAAAGATGTTGCAGCCATATCCTTCGTCGGGTCTCAGCCGGTGGCTAAATATGTGTACCAACAGGCTGCCTCTCATGGGAAAAGGGTTCAGGCCCTATCCGGGGCGAAGAATCATCATGTTGTCATGCCTGATGCAGATATGAATAAAGCGGCTGAGCATATTATCAGTTCAGCGTTTGGCAGTGCCGGCCAGCGATGTATGGCGTGCAGTGCCGTAGTGGTTGTAGGGGATAATGAACCGTTTGTTAAGGCATTAAGTAAAAAAGCAGATGAATTATGTATTGGTAACGGGATGGACGAAGAAGTGCTTCTCACTCCCGTCATTCGAAAAGAACATCGAGAGAAGACACTGGGTTATATTGACAAAGGACTGCAGGAAGGTGCAACCCTCTTACGGGATGGGCGTAAAGAAATGGATGACTTCAAGGAAGGAAACTTCTTGGGTGCAACAATCTTTGACCATGTTTCACCGGATATGACCATTGCAAAAGAAGAAATGTTTGCCCCTATCCTCAGTTTGTTGAGAGCCAAGGATCTGGATGAAGGTCTTGATTATATTCGTCAATCAAGATATGGAAATGGTGCTACGATTTACACGAAAGATGCAAAGGCAGTCCGACAGTTCAGAGAAGAAGCAGACGCTGGAATGCTGGGTATTAACGTTGGTGTTCCTGCGACAATGGCGTTCTTCCCATTTTCAGGGTGGAAGGATTCTTTCTATGGGGATATGCATGTAAACGGTAAAGACGGAGTAAATTTCTATACTAGGAAGAAAATGATCACTTCTCGATTTGATTTTTAATCAGAGTTAGGGGGAACTTTCATGGTGAAAGCAGGTCAATCTCAAGATGTATGGTTAAGGAATGATGAAAAGCTCATTTGGCATTCCATGAAACCATACAATCCCGATGGAACAATGGTTGTTACAGAGTCTGCCGGGTCCTGGATTACAGATAAGGATGGTCAAAGATTTCTGGATGGCATGGCAGGGCTATGGTGTGTAAACGTAGGATATGGTCGACAGGAATTAGCAGAGGCAGCCTATGATCAGCTTAAGAAAATGGCTTACTTCCCACTAACACAAAGTCATCAGCCGGCTATCGAGCTTGCAGAGAAATTAAATCAATTACTTGGGGATGACTATGTCATTTTCTTTTCCAATAGTGGATCCGAAGCCAATGAAACCGCCTTTAAGATTGCCAGGCAGTACCACCAGCAAAAAGGGGAACACGGACGGTATAAAATTTTCTCCAGATATAGAGGGTATCACGGGAATTCCATGGGGGCCCTGGCCGCAACAGGTCAGGCACAGCGGAAATATAAGTATGAGCCGTTAGCTCCTGGGTTTATCCATATCGCTCCACCTGATAGCTATCGCGATGAAACATCGGGGAAAAATCCACATGATCTTCCTGGAGTAAAGGCACTTGATCAAGCCATGACCTGGGAATTAAGTGAAACAGTGGCTGCGTTGATCATGGAACCGATCATCACAGGAGGTGGGATTCTCATTCCACAAGATGAATATATGAAAGCGGCGAAAGAAGTTTGTGAGAAGCATGGAGCACTTATGATTGTCGATGAAGTGATTTGTGGCTTTGGTCGTACAGGCAAGCCATTTGGTTTCATGAATTATGATGTGAAGCCGGATATCATCACGATGGCAAAAGGGATTACGAGTGCGTATCTTCCGCTATCAGCAACAGCCGTGAAGCGTGAGATATATGAAGAGTTTAAAGGATCTGAGGAATATGATTACTTCCGCCATATTAATACATTCGGTGGAAACCCTGCAGCATGTGCCCTTGCTTTGAAAAACATTGAAATCATGGAGAGTGAAAAGCTTTTTGAACGATCTGCTGATCTTGGTGAAAAGGCATTGAACACGTTGAAAAATCATTTACAAGATCATCGATATGTTGGAGATGTCCGAGGAAAGGGTCTGTTAATTGGAATTGAAATGGTAAGTGATAGGGAAACAAAAGAACCTTTAGACGTATCGAAGGTCAATGAGGTGATTGGATACTGTAAGCAAAAAGGGGTAATCATAGGGAAAAATGGGGCAACAGTCGCTGGTTACAATAATGTGCTAACTTTATCACCACCATTAAACATAGAAGAGGAAGATCTGGATCTGTTATTATCCACCGTGATGGATGGGATCAAGCAACTTCAATAGTAATGACTGGGAAAACACCTTGTTTGTGAGGTGTTTTTCCATTTTATGGCGAATTGAATATTATGGTAAAATTAACGAGTAGGAATCAAGGGGGAGGGGATGAGCATCATTTTCAAAGGGATTGATCATATTCAGTTTGCTGGTCCAAAAGGCTGTGAAGAGGAAGCTAGAAAGTTCTTTGGTAAAATTCTAGGTCTGAAGGAAATACCGAAACCTGAAAATCTTCAAGGGAGGGGCGGCTGTTGGTTTCAATATGGACCACAAGAAATTCATGTAGGGGTACAAAATGATTTTGCACCAGCAACAAAAGCGCATCCGGGTCTACTTGTTACAGATTTAGCTGCGCTCAAGCGTACCCTATTAGAAAAAGGAATCAGTATAAAAGAAGATACACCGATTAACGGTAGAGATCGCTTTTTCGTCTCAGATCCATTTGGAAATCGAATTGAATTTTTAGAATACCATTAATAATGAATGCACCTCAATCAGGAGGTGCATTTTCATTTCCATAACACTATTCATGAATAGATTTATCCACATCTTTCTCCGTAGATAATTGTTGTGAAGCGCTAGGTACCTTTCTTTTTTCCACATTGATAAGATCTGAAGAATAAATCGAAGTGATAACTTGCCCGCCCATTACTTTTGCACGGATGAGCAGTGGTTGGTTATAAGCGTTTCTAAAAGTGAAGTCAGGTCCATACCAGCTAACTGTAGCGTCTCTGCCCTTTGGCACGTATGGAACCCTCTTTGAATGATGATACCGTTCCAATATTTTTACGCCTGCCTGGTCAACGGCATTAAATAAAGTGGATGATACCTGACAAATCCCACCCCCTATATCTTCTGAGAGTTCCCCTTTTACAATCACGGGGGCTTTTTTATATCCCTTTTCTTTTGTTCTTTTCCCTACAACGCCGTTAAAGGAGAATACTTCTCCGGGGAACACAACCGTATTATTGATCTTTTCGGTTGCTAAAACAATATTTTGAGTCCGTTCCTCATTATGCTTATTGAAATATGTGACGTATCTCCCAATAAGCTGTGTCCGGATGTGAGCAAGGATCTCACTATCGACTTTGGGGTGTAGGGTCATAAGGGGGGCTTCCGTATTGACTGATCCTCTGGAAAAGAAGAAGGAATGAACAAGCTCACGAAATTTCCTTTCATTAAGTTTGTAGCCCGCTCTTTCTGAAATAATTTGATTATTCTCATTGATATAAGCATTCTGAGGCGGGCTATAAACCCGATTTTGCACTTCTGAAACTAATTCCTCATATTGATTTTCGTCCATTATTGGTTCATCTACCAATGGTATATTTAATGAATCTCGTTCTATAGATATTGGCATATGATTTGGAAATTGTATATGTAATTGATCTTGACCATTCATCACAGGAAACAGTAAAAGACCAATGGTACTAAGTTTAATCAAGAGCATATGAACCCTTCCTTTCGTATGTAGTATCGGTGGAAAAGGCTTCTTTCATGTCAAATCCTAATTGCCAAAAATTGATGGTTATGTATTTGTAGTTGTGATTAGAAACTAAGAAAAAAAAGAGGTCTTTACATGCTTTATTTATTCAGGTTCATGATGGTTGTGTCTTTACTTTTTGCATGCAGTCCTAAGCCTGCGGGGGCAATGCCTAGTTTTACTGTAGAAATACTTCCGTGGGATGAAGTGAAAGATATCATTCCTAAACAATCGTATTTTACGATCATTGATGTAGAAACCGGCCTTTCTTTCAAGGTACAAAGAAGAGCGGGAAGCAAACATGCAGATGTACAACCAGTTACTGAAAAAGACACGAAAATCATGAAAGCCATCTATGGAGGAAAATGGAGTTGGGACCGTCGTGCAATTCTCGTTTTAGTACACGATCAATTGATATCTGCCTCAATGAACGGGATGCCGCACGGAGCAGGTGCTCTCCAAAACAATTTTCCGGGACATTTCTGCGTGCATTTTTATGGAAGTACAACCCATAAAACGCCAACGCCTGATTTGGCCCATAAGATCATGATTTTAAAAGCAGGTGGAAAACTGGATGAGTTTCTATACAAATTGGACCCCTATGAGTTGATCAGCGTTATGGAGATTGCTGTCAATCAGCAGGATGAAAAGCTGATTTCACAAGTGATGTTTGGAAGTGGTGGGTCTGTCCTTAAGAGAGTGAAACATATAGATGTTACAGAGAGATCGATACTTCCTGTAGAGGATTTACCGGTACTTGTTGGGATGAAGCTTAAGCTTAGAGTGAAATGGATACGTTCCAATCAATCTCAAGAAGAAAATAACGTTCAATTCATCATTCGGAAAGATACGATTGAGGATCAATGGAAAATAGACGGTCATGCATTTCTTGAGGAAATGGAATAAGGGGCCATTCAGATACATTATTTCCCTCCAGTGGATGAATTCTTATTCTTTATGAGCGTTTTTAATATGCAAAATAGGGAAAAGGGTATGTAAATGAATCGTGGAGGGAACACACCGATGTTTGATTTCGTAATAAATTTAATTAAGGAGCTTGGAATGTGGGGGTTATTCGCTGGAAATGCGATTGAAGCATCATCCTTGCCATTTCCGGGAGCCCTCGTGACGCTGACATATGGTTACCTTTTGGATCCATCCTGGACGAAGCTAATCATTTTAGCATTCACAAGCAGCTTGGTATATACGGTATTTAGTTATATCCCATATGGTATAGGATATAAATTAAAAGATAAAATCAAAGAAAAAACCAGCTCAAAGAAAATGGCTAAAGGTCAGAAATGGTTTCGGAAATGTGGATTGTGGAGTATTGCCATCACGAGACCGCTTGGCATTGGTAACTATATTTCTTATGTTGCAGGTATTAGTAAAGTGAAAAAATGGAAGTTTGGCGGACTTACGTTCATCGGAATATTTCCCATTACCCTCACGATGTTAATAGTCGGCAAGAATGGAAACCTCAAATATGTACAGTCTTTGATGAGTAACATACAAACCTACCTTCTCATTGGAGGGGCTATACTGTTGATTGGTTTCTTATCATATAAATATTTTTTCAAGTTGAAGGCAAAAAACACCAGCTGTTTGAACGATGAGTCAAACATTGCAAAACAATCCGAATAAACAAGACATCGATTCGCTCCTCATTCGGGAAGCGGATTTTTTTGTAAAAAAGGAAATATACCCACTAATCTTGAGGTGACCAGATCCGGTTTCCTCAATCTACTACATGCTCCATCCCTTTTACGTGTGATATAATGAATAGTCGAGATTAGTAGATTTACTTGGAAAGGTTTGAATGAAACCATGACACAATATACTCCAATGATAAAACAATACTTACAAGTGAAGGCAGAATACCAGGATGCCTTTTTATTTTTTCGTTTAGGTGATTTTTATGAAATGTTTTTTGACGACGCCATTGCCGCATCGCAGGAACTTGAAATAACGTTAACAAGTCGTGATGGGGGAGGGAAGGAGCGTATTCCCATGTGTGGTGTACCGTATCATTCTGCCCCTAACTATATAGAGCAACTCATCGATAAAGGCTTCAAAGTAGCGATTTGTGAACAAACCGAAGATCCGAAACAAGCTAAGGGAGTTGTGCGGAGAGAAGTTGTTCAGCTCATTACACCAGGTACGGTTATGGATGGAAAGGGCCTGAATGACAAAGAGAACAACTATATTGCTTCTGTGACTGATTTTAATGATGAAACTTACGGACTGTCTTATAGTGACTTAACAACAGGGGAAACAAAAGTGACCTTAGTCACAGATGGCCTTCAAGCATTGCTGAATGAATTATCCACGGTTGGTGCGAAGGAAGTCGTCATTCATCCCGACCTTGGTGAAGCGATACAAGGAAAGATTAAAGAACGAAATGATGTTACCTTGTCATATGAGAAAGAAGCTGACGGCGGAGAAGATTTTGCTCATCTCGTTGCTCCTTTAAAACAAGATAAACTAATAAAAGCTTCATCCATCCTTTTTCATTACCTCTTCCGTACACAGAAGAGAAGCCTGGATCATTTACAAGTAGTTGAAACATATCAGCTGCATCAATTTATGAAAATGGATTATTATTCAAAGAGAAATCTGGAGTTGACAGAAACGATCCGCTCAAAAGGAAAGAAAGGTTCGCTTCTTTGGCTATTAGATGAAACGATGACGGCTATGGGAGCCCGGTTACTCAAGCAATGGATCGATCGACCACTTATTCATAAACAGGACATTGAAAGACGTCAAACGGTTGTCGAAGTGCTATTGGAGCGATTCTTTGAGAGGCAGGACCTTAGAGAACGATTAAAGGAAGTGTATGATCTGGAGAGGCTCGCCGGGCGGGTTGCGTTCGGTAATGTGAATGCACGTGATCTGATTCAGCTGAAAAAATCACTTCAGCAAGTACCCGTGTTAAAACATTTGGTCGGATCACTCGAAAATGAAACAACCGACGATCTCGTAAAGAAACTTGATCCATGCGAAGAGCTGACAGATCTTCTTGATCTAGCTTTAGTGGAAAACCCTCCTCTTACAATTAAAGAGGGAAGTCTGATTCGGGATGGGTATCATGATGAGCTTGATCAATACCGTGATGCAAGTAGAAACGGGAAGTCCTGGATTGCTCAACTCGAACGTGATGAGAGGGAAAGGACTGGAATCAGGTCCCTTAAAGTTGGATTTAACCGGGTGTTTGGCTACTATATCGAAGTAACGAGAGCAAACCTTCAACACCTGGAAGAAGACCGCTATGAAAGAAAACAAACATTAACAAATGCGGAGCGATTCATCACCCCGGAGTTAAAGGAAAAAGAAGCGCTTATCCTTCAAGCCGATGAAAAAAGCGTGGATCTGGAATATGAACTGTTCCTGGGGATTCGTGAAAGCGTGAAGGAATTTATACCCCGCCTTCAGAAGCTCGCGAAACTCGTAAGTGAATTGGATGTTCTTCAATGCTTTGCAACGGTCAGTGAAAAGCGTCATTATACCCGCCCTGCCTTTAATGAAGAAAGAAGAATCCTGTTGAGGGACGGACGTCATCCGGTTGTGGAAAAGGTGATGGGTGCTCAGGAATATGTTCCGAACGACTGCGATATGGATCAAGAAAAAGAAGTCTTTCTCATAACAGGACCGAATATGTCGGGGAAAAGTACCTATATGAGACAGGTAGCTTTAACGAGTATCCTTGCTCAAATTGGGTGTTATGTTCCTGCCAGTGAGGCAAACCTGCCAATCTTTGATCAAGTATTTACGCGAATTGGGGCAGCGGATGATCTGATTTCAGGTCAAAGTACTTTCATGGTTGAGATGTTAGAGGCGAAAAATGCGATCATCCACGCGACTCAGCAGAGTTTAATATTATTTGATGAAATTGGACGTGGTACTTCCACTTATGACGGCATGGCATTGGCCCAAGCAATCATAGAATACATTCATGAACATATAGGGGCAAAAACCTTATTCTCTACTCACTATCATGAGCTGACGGTTCTTGAAGAAGAATTACAAAAGGTAAAAAACGTACATGTAAGTGCCATGGAACAAAACGGGAAGCTCGTCTTCCTTCATAAAATCAAGGAGGGAGCAGCTGACAAAAGTTATGGAATTCATGTTGCCGAGCTTGCCGAGCTGCCTAAAGCCCTGATTGAAAGAGCGAACGAAATCCTTCTTGAGCTTGAGCGCAAGGATGAGCCTTCCTACTCCAGAGAAGTGGCTGCTGCGATGGAATCAGCTGGTGGGAAACACGAACCAAATGAAGAAGATCTTGCCCAGCTATCCTTCTTTGCTGCTGAGAAAAAGGGGAAAAAAGAAAATCTTACTACTAAAGAAAAGAAATGTTTAGATGAGCTTAAAAAGCTCGATATCCTGGAGATGACACCATTGGATGCAATGAACACCCTTTATGGGATCCAAAAAAAGTTAAAAAATTAAAGGAGGTGAAACTGTGGTGAAAATATTTCAGCTTGATGATGCGCTTTCTAATAAAATTGCCGCCGGTGAAGTGGTGGAAAGACCCGCTTCTGTCGTGAAGGAGCTCCTTGAAAACAGCATAGATGCAGGCGGATCCGTGATCGAAATTCATATAGAAGAAGCAGGTTTACATTCGATACGCATCATTGATGATGGTGACGGTATCGAAGAGGATGATGTACAAACAGCTTTTAAGCGTCATGCAACCAGTAAAATCAAAGATGAAAATGATTTATTCCGAATCCGGACTTTAGGATTTAGAGGAGAAGCACTTCCGAGTATTGCTTCTGTTTCTCATTTTACGTTAAAGACGAGTACGGGAGAAGGTCCAGGAACGTGTATCGAGCTTGAAGGTGGAGAAATCAACTCACTCGAAAAAACGTCGTCAAGAAAAGGCACAGATATCACAGTTTCACAATTGTTCTTCAATACACCCGCACGATTAAAATACATGAAAACCATTCACACTGAGCTGGGAAACATTACAGATGTGGTGAACCGGATTGCCCTGGCTCATCCTAACGTTTCAATCAAGCTTTTGCACAACGGTAAAGCTTTATTACAAACCAATGGTAATGGAGATGTCCTGCAGGTTCTGGCAGCAATCTATGGGATAGGAATTGCCAAAAAGATGGTTCCGATTGAAGTGAGCTCACTTGATTTCAAGGTTAAGGGCTTTATTTCCCTGCCGGAGGTTACACGTGCCTCCAGAAATTATATTTCAACGATGATCAATGGGCGGTTTATTAAAAACTATGCTTTGGCGAAAGCGATCGGCGAAGGGTATCACACACTTCTTCCTATTGGTCGTCACCCCATCGTCCTTCTGAGCATAGAAATGGATCCAATTCTGGTAGATGTCAATGTACATCCTTCCAAAATGGAAGTCCGCATTAGTAAAGAAAGTGAATTAAATACATTAGTTACTGAAGGAATCAAAAATGTGTTTAAAGGAAAAGAATTGATTCCTTCAGGATCCGTGGCACCGAAGATTGTACAGCCGAAATCAGAGCAAACGTTTATGAGTCTGGACCATTCGGCTAATACTCAGGCGAAAGAGGAGAGGGCAGGATTCGCAGGTGCGGTTCGTGAACGATTGCTTCCTAAAGAAGAGCTGGAAAAGCTTTATGAGCCAAAACCAGAAATGAACGAATCCCATGAGGCAAAAATTCCTGTTTCAGATAAACCGGCAGTTCCGGACTTAACGCACACACTTGAGGAAGAAATGGAATTTCAGGATACAAAAGGGGCAGAAGTATTCGATGAGAAAGGTCACTCTCCTAGAGTTCCACCACTTTACCCTGTTGGCCAAATGCACGGTACGTATATCTTCGCCCAAAATGATCGCGGCCTATATATCATTGATCAACATGCAGCTCAAGAACGAATAAAATATGAGTTCTTTAAAGAAAAAGTGGGGGAGGTTGCGAAGGAGCTCCAAGAACTCCTGGTCCCTCTTAACCTTGAATTTTCTACAGACGAGTATATTAAAATTAATGAATACCGCCATCTTCTGGAAGACGTCGGTGTGTTCCTGGAAGAGTTCGGCTACAATAGCTTTATTGTCCGGGCGCATCCTCAATGGTTTCCAAAAGGGGAAGAACAGCAAACCATCGAAGATATGATCGAACAAGTGTTGAAAATGAACCGGGTTGATATCAAAAAACTCCGGGAAGAAGCGGCTATTATGATGAGTTGCAAAGGTTCGATCAAGGCAAACCATCATTTGCGCAATGAAGACATGCAAGCTTTACTGGACGAACTGAGAAGAACCAGTGACCCATTTACCTGTCCACATGGGCGACCTATTATAATCCACTATTCAACTTATGAATTGGAAAAGATGTTTAAACGTATCATGTAATATCAGAAGTAGGGGATGAACCAGCAGTAGTTCATCCCTGTTCTATTTGTCATTAACCATATTTGTTTTGATGTTCTTTTTTTAGATGAAGGTATTCTTCATCCTCTCTGGCAAGCTTCCACTTTGTTTCGAATATTGCTGCAGATGCAGCTTTCTCTTCATCTATCTTTCTTCTTTTTAAATCTCCATCTTTATTATACTTTTTCCCTCCTGGGTAGTTGGCGTAACGCCGTGCTCTTGTATACCCCATTTGTAGAAACTTCCTGGCCATGTCCATTCCTACAAAATCATTTTCCAATTTATATTGAATAAACATCTCATAAATCTTATTAGAAGATTCTTTGGCAATATCAGTGGTCTTAAAGCGCCAGTGGGGAAGGATTTCACTCTTATAGGGTTCGACAAGTAAAACACCTTGTTCCCCTCGTCCCACCCGGTATTTTTCAGGCTGATCCCGAAAATCAATCTTCTCGAAATCAAGGTCATAATCAAATGCCATGTTCTTCACCTCCTGAATGTCTTGTACCCAACATGTTCCACCGTCTAAACGAAGGGGTGTGCAGGAAGGTTATTGCCAGTAATAATATTATGGTAACTAATTGAATCTTTCTCTTATTTTAATAAAAATGGAGTAGATATCAGCATAAAAAGCTTGTGATTGAAATGATAATCCATCACAAGCTTTGTTATATTGAATAAAAATATATTGAAAAATAACTATTATCGTGTAAAATTACACTAAAAGGGTAAGTTTGGAGGAAGAGGAAATGATTATTGGTTCCAAGAGAAAAAACAGGTTATGGTTGCTAATCCTTATTATGATTTCCTACACGGTGATATTCCAGTGGGTGATAACTAGTACTGACTCGGACAATGTCATTTCAGATGTAGGTAGATTAATGCCAATTAAAATCAAAAAAATGGTAAAAGGACAGGAAGAGGATAGTATAATCAATACGATAAATGAAGCACATAAAGAGGACCTTAAAGTTTCGATTGCGGGGAAGAGACACAGTCAAGGAGGTCATACATATTACCCGGATGGCATCGTGTTGGACATGACGGAATTTAACAAAGTTCTTAAAGTTGATCCCGTTCATAAAACTATTCATGTGCAAAGTGGTGTAACCTGGAATGATATTCAAAGAGCGATTAACCCCTATGGTCTTTCAGTGAAAGTGATGCAGTCCCAAAACCTTTTTACTGTAGGTGGGTCTTTATCTGTAAATGTGCATGGGAGAGACATCCGAAATGGTGCTTTAATTGAAACCGTGAATTGGTTTCGACTATTGAAGCCTGACGGCGAAATCATAACCGTATCGAGAGAAGAAAACTCAGAATATTTTCCGCTGGCTATCGGAGGATACGGATTGTTCGGAGTCATAATGGATGTGGAACTTCAGCTTACTTCAGATGAATTATATTATATAAAAACAGAAGAACTGAACTATGATGAATATGAGAACTATTTTAAAGAGAGTGTCTTACAAAATGACAAAGTGAAAATGCATCTGGCCCGATTGTCTACAGCACCTGACACATTTCTCCAAGACATGTATGTGACAGATTATTTGATAAGTCCCAAGCATGAAGAGTACTCTAATCATAATCAACTGAAAGAAGATAAATTTACCTTCTTAACTAAATTCTTGTTAGGACTCTCAAGAGATTTTAATTGGGGAAAAGATGTATTTTGGACCATGCAGAAATCATTTTTTCGGGATCGAGACGGTCATTTGGAAACGAGAAATAATGTGATGCGTTCTGAATCAGAGTTTCTGGAGCATGAGGGGAAGAATGACACAGATATCTTACAAGAGTATTTTATCCCAGTGGATAAGTATGAAGAATATATAGATGATTTACGGAAGTTCTTAGCTGATAAGGATCTTAACTTAATGAATATTACCGTTCGATACGTGACACACAATGAAGAAGCCGTTATGTCTTACGCCAAAGAGGATATGTTTGCACTTGTTCTGTTAATCAATCAGGGAATGGATGAAAAGGAAAAGAAGAAGACGGGAGATATCATTCAAGGTATGGTTGACGTGACACTGAAACATAGTGGAAGCTATTATCTCCCTTATTACGAGTATCCTACTGTAAAACAAATGCATGTTGCCTATCCAAAAGCAGAAGAATTTTTCAGGAAAAAGAGACAGCTTGATCCGGATGAACGTTTTGTGAATCTATTTTATGAGGAGTATGGCCAATGAAGTGGTTGATTGTTTCCCAAAGTTTTGCCATGGTAGCTGCAAGTGTATCCTTTCCTTTTTATCTATTGTTCATACAAAATATCGGCAGTTCATTTTCCAGTTTTGGTTTTGCTTATGGGTTGTTTACGTTAAGTGCCGCCCTTAGTCATCGTTTCATTGGAAGGCTGTCTGATTTAATCGGAGGTCCGAGTCTTCTAGTCATTTATTCCATAGGGATGAGTTTCCTGTTCCTTTTTATACCATCGGCAGGTTCCATTCATGAGGTATACTTCATTCAGGTAGGACTTGGAGTATTAGGGGCTTTGCAGAAAACGTCAGAGAAGGTAGTGATAAGTGAAGTGGTAGACCATGCTTCAAGAGGTAAGAGTATCGGGGTGTACCATTTTTGGACGTCTCTATTCTCAAGTGGAGCCGTTATGGGAACTGGGTTTCTATTAGACTACTTTACTATTAACTTTATTTTTTACGCCTGCTCCATTTTCTTTTTAACAAGTGGGATATTAATCATGACTTTCTGGTCAAGATTGAAACGTACTGTACCTCTATAAGACGAAAGAGCTTAATAGCCCTTTCGTTTTTTTATATATGAAATTTATCTGAATGCATTTTTGTAGAAGGAATTCTTCTCACATAAAGCTAATACTAAGATATAGATATTTTCAGAAAATTCCATATATACTAGGGGGAAATGGAATGAATGGAGACATAGAGCTTCTAAGGGAGAAAAAGAATAAACGCCTTAAAGTTACATTATGGACAGCGGGGGCCATCATGTTTATCATGCTTGGAATCCTAATTTTTGCAAATTATTACATTGACAGATCGCTGCCTGTTACAACTGGTTCCATTTCTTTAAAAGGGTTATCCGAAGATGTAGAAGTGATCAGGGATAAAGACGGTGTGCCCCATATTCTTGCTCAAAATGAAAAAGACTTGTATATGGCACAAGGCTATGTACAGGCTCAGGATCGCCTATTCCAAATGGACCTAAGCAGAAGGCAGGCTTCAGGGCGATTGAGTGAAGTGGTCGGTGAGAAAGCAGTTGATCGGGACAAGTTCTTCCGGACATTTGGTTTGCGGAGGGCAGCGGAAGTTTCATTTGCAGCATATCCTGATGAAGCCAAGCAGCTTCTCGAATGGTATGCAGGTGGGGTCAACGCTTATATGCAAGAAGCCACAGATGAAGGAAGGCTCCCTATTGAATTTACCCTGCTTGGTTATAAACCTGAAAAATGGACTCCCATTGATTCATTAACCATAGGGAAGTATATGGCATTTGATTTAGGGGGCCACTGGCAAGGTCAGGCTTTCCGATATTGGGCATTAGAAAACCTGCCAAAGGATAAAGCGTATGATTTGTTTCCGTCATACCCTGAAGACGCTCCTACCATTCTATCGGATATAGGAGAAGTTCAGGTTGATATGGAACAATCATTTGCCGGTGCAGTCATTCCACCTGAGTTTAATGGAAGCAACAACTGGGTGGTAAGCGGAGAGAAAACAGCCAGTGGTAAGCCCCTCCTGGCAGACGATCCCCATCTCTCATTGGGAACTCCTTCCATATGGTATCAGATGCACCTTGAATCACCACAAGTCAATGTGAGTGGAGTGATTTTTGCCGGTATTCCAGGGATCATCCTTGGTCATAATGAGCAAATTGCGTGGGGGGTAACAAATACGGGACCTGATGTTCAGGACTTATATGTTGAAAAACAAAATGAAGAAGATCCTTCTCTGTTTTTATATGATGAAAATTGGGAAAGGGCAACGATCATAGAAGAGCCCATTAAAGTAAAAGATGGTAACACCATTCCTTATGAAGTCACAATCACAAGGCATGGTCCGGTAATTTCAGAATTTGCTCATCAAAATGAGAGTGAAAAAGTACTATCAATGAGATGGACAGCACTTGATCCAAGTCTGGAACTTCTTGCAATCCTTAATATCAATAAGGCAAAGGATTGGGATGAATTTGAAGAAGCCTTAAAGGATTTCCATGTTCCTACGCAAAATTTCGTTTTTGCCTCAGAGGATGGGACGATTGCGTATAAGGCAAATGGGAAAATCCCTATAAGGAAAAAAGGGAACGGACTTCTGCCTGTTCCCGGATGGGATCCTGATTATGAATGGGAAGGATTTATACCATTCGAAGAGCTTCCAAAAGTCATCAATCCCCAATCGGGTTTCATTGCAACAGCAAATAATAAAGTAGTTTCCGATGAATATCCATATCACATTAGTCATCACTGGGCTCAGCCATATCGGTACATGAGAATATCGGAGTATTTAGAAGCGGAAAATGATCTCACTCTTTCCGATATGAAAGACCTTCAAATGGATCAGATGAATTTACATGCACGTGAAATGGTTCCCATCCTTATTGAAGATATGGAGAGTGTCTCGCTAACAGCTAAAGAAAGAGAAGCGGTTGAGTTGTTGAAGTCCTGGAACTATAAAGATGATAAAAATTTTGCTGCGCCACTCGTTTTTCATCAATGGATGAACGAAATTTCCACTGGGCTATTTAAGAAGGAAATTCCAAAAGATATGATCAAATTGTTTGAAGGCCGGCAAAGTGTCGTGGATGAACTCATTCGAAAAGCTCATAACGGAGAGGAGTCTCAGTGGTTTGTGGACAGGGGAGGGTACAAAACTTTTATAACAGCTTCATTTACCCAAGCAATAGACGAGCTGGAAGAAGCCTATGGTTCTTCAATGGACGAGTGGAAGTGGGGACTGTATCATAAAGTATACTTTGAACACCCTTTATCGGGAGCTTCTTCCGTGTTGAAAAGGTTCTTAAATGACCGGGATCCCGAGCCCGTGGGAGGAAGTAGGGTGACGGTGGGCGCTGCGAGTTACAATGAAAGTGGAATCGTCAATCATGGGGCTTCCTGGAGATTTGTTATTGATACAGAGAACATGAACAAGGGTTATCATATTGTAGGTCCGGGGCAATCGGGGCATTATAAAAGTAAATGGTATCAAAATCAAATAAACGCATGGAAAAATGGGGACTATCATCAAACATCTATTTCAAACCCAGATGGGGATAGGTTAATTTTAAAAGCAAATTAAAGTCTATAGCAGCTGGTCATCAAAGGTTTAAAAACAATTTCTATATGAAAAATAATGAACATCCATAGAGGCTGGGACAAAAGTGTTTTAGCCTAAGTAAAACCCGAACAAGTCTGCTTCCTAGAAGGCAGATTTGTTCGGGTTTATTATTTAATTCGGTACATTTGATTTTAGCTGTTTCCAGCGGTTGATTGGAGTGCAAGACGAAGACTCCTGCGGGAAAAGTAGCTTATGTGAGACCCCGCAGGCTTGCCGAGGAGGCTCACGGGCTACCCGCGGAAAGCCTAGTCTTGCACGGAAATCATTAGCGGCATTAAGAACCTACACTTCTATTGTTCGTCTTTATATCGTGGCATTTTAGTTTTGTCCCAGCCTCATAGTATGAGAGTTTCATATCGTTGAGTTTTATCCCATATAGAAATGGGTACATTCACTTCTAAGAAGAAAGGAGGAAACAGCTTCTTATATTGAATAAACATAAAAGAATTGGGTATACTGGCAAGATGTGATTTAACAACCTCTATCATTATGGTACGATAATATGTAACGAAACATTTACATAGAAAGCAGTGAACGTATGACAAGAATTGAAAAAGAGAAAGTGATCGTTCTTATTGGTCCCACTGCTGTAGGGAAAACCAATACAAGTATAGAACTTGCCAAGAGGTATAATGGCGAAATCATAAGTGGTGACTCCATGCAGGTTTATAAAAAAATGGATATCGGTACCGCGAAAATCACACCTGAAGAGATGGAAGGAGTCCCACATCATCTGCTTGATATTAAAGATCCAGGGGAATCCTTTTCTGTAGCAGACTTTCAGCAACTGGTCCGAAAGAAAATTTCAGAGATTCACTCACGTGGAAAAGTCCCTCTTATAGTAGGGGGTACAGGACTGTATATTCAGTCGGTATTATACGATTATCAATTCACTGAAACTCCAGGTGATGAACACTATCGTGAGGAATTAGAAGCAAGCCTTGAGAAAAATGGTTCCGAGTGGCTTCATGATCGGTTAGTATCTGTGGATCCCGTTTCAGCAGGGAATATTCACCGGAATAATACCCGACGAGTCATTCGTGCTTTGGAGGTTTATCATTGTACTGGAAAGACAATGTCTGAGTATCAAGAAAAGCAATCACAGGAGCTGCAGTACGAAGTTGCATTAATTGGGTTAACCATGGATCGGGAAAGACTTTATGAAAGAATAAATCTTCGCGTTGATCTGATGATGAAACAAGGTTTGTTAGAAGAAGTAAAAGAGTTATACGATGAAGGAATAAGAAATGTTCAGTCTGTTCAAGCCATTGGGTACAAAGAACTTTACGATTATTTTGATGGTACAGTCAGCTTGGAACGGGCAATAGAAAGCCTAAAGCAAAATTCAAGAAGGTATGCAAAGCGCCAACTTACATGGTTCAGAAATAAAATGGATGTTGCCTGGTTCGATATGACAAATGAGAGCCAACGCACCAAAAATATTGAGGATATTTCAGAATTTATTGCAGGAAAGCTACAATTAAAGTCGAATAAGTAATGTAGAGATAGAAGAGGAGGACTAACCATGAAACAATCCATTAATATCCAAGATCAATTCCTTAATCAATTGAGAAAAGAGAGTTCACTATGTACGGTATTTTTACTGAATGGATTCCAAATCCGTGGACAAGTGAAAGGTTTTGATAACTTTACAGTGCTGTTTGAATGCGAAGGAAAACAGCAGCTTGTTTATAAGCATGCCATTTCAACATTCGCTCCACAGCGTAATGTCCAAATAAATTTTGAAGAACAAAGCAATTAATAGGAAAAAACAGCGAAAGCTGCCTCTAGGGGCAGCTTTTTTTGTAGTCATTTTCAGTATGATTTATCATACATGACATGAATCTGATTCATGATTGCAAGAAATAATTAATGAAACGAAAAGTAAGTGAATAGGATGATAAGAGAGGCTTTTTTTATATGTCCCTCACTTATAATGTTCCAATTTAGTTTTCAATAGTTATGAATACGATGAAACGTTATGAAAAATAAACGAAGCAAATCACTCCGTATTTCTTTTTATTTCTCGGGAAAGCGCAGGAATAGACAGAATTCTTCTTATTTGTCGAAAAAAACAGGTGAAATATAGGCGTTTGTCACCCTAAAATCTTCAGGAGCGTATACTGTCTTAAGAATGGTGAGGTGAATCCATTGGATCAACCAATGAGAATGAAAAATAATGGTCAAATCAGCATTGTATTGAATTCTCAAAAACGGAGTTCAGTAAAAGATACGTTGAGGCATGATTCCGTTCCTCAGTCGCTCCCTCAAGAGCATGTCGCATTAAAAGAAATAGAAGAAGAGCTTGGATCTCTGGTCGGAATGGAAGAAATGAAGAAAATGGTGAAAGAAATCTATGCTTGGATATATGTTAATAAGAAACGGGAAACAATGGGGTTGAAAGCGGGAAAACAAGCCCTTCATATGATGTTTAAAGGAAATCCTGGTACAGGAAAGACTACTGTCGCAAGGATTATTGGAAAACTGTTCTTGAAAATGAATGTACTATCTAAAGGACATTTAATTGAAGCAGAGAGAGCTGATCTGGTTGGTGAATATATTGGTCACACAGCTCAGAAAACAAGAGACCTTGTCAAAAAAGCATTAGGAGGAATTTTGTTCATCGATGAAGCGTATTCACTGGGCAGAGGGGGAGAGAAGGATTTCGGGAAAGAAGCCATTGATACACTTGTCAAACATATGGAAGATAAGCAGCATGAATTCATCTTGATCCTGGCAGGATACTCGAGGGAAATGGAACACTTTCTTACCTTGAATCCCGGCCTCCAATCACGATTTCCTCTCGTTTTTCACTTTCCTGATTATTCAGTTGATCAGCTGATGGAAATCGGCAGAAGGATGTTAGAGGAAAAGGAATATTTATTAAGTCATGATGCAGAAAGAAAGATTCGGGAACACCTTCACACAGCAAAAAATACATTATCTCCTATGGCATTTTCAAATGGCAGATATGTACGAAATGTATTAGAGAAGTCTATTCGTGCTCAGGCCATGAGGCTACTAATGGAAAATTGCTATGATCGACATGATTTAGTAACAATCCGCAGCAATGATTTAATGTTTAACAAAGGGTCATCTGAATGACTATACTTAGTAAACATCTAGTAATATAAAAATCTATAAAAAAATGCATTCATAAGTGAATGCATTTTTTTATTATACATGTGCTCGTAAGCTCCTATTGGGTAACCTCCATTTATATAAATAGGATAGCACCCGTAATGTTGTTGTAATCACGAATAAAGAGTAGAGTTCAAAGGCTGAATGGACAATTCCAAGCCCGATTGCTGCTCCACACAGGACTGCCCACACAGCATAAATTTCTGACCGAAGCACCAAAGGTTTACGACCGGCAAGGAGATCACGAATGATACCACCACCGCTCCCTGTCAGTACAGCTGCTACAATAATAGCACTTATCGGATGATTCATTTCAGAAGCATACAGTGCTCCTTGGATAGCAAAAGCTGATAGGCCTATGGCATCAAAGAAATTCCCCCATTTTCTCCAGTGTTTTAGGAGATTATTAGGGAAAAGAAAGACAGCTGTTATGGAAAGGAGGGCAATCTGAAACAACATGCCTTGCTCCCATAGAGCGGAAACAGGGACCCCAATCAGTAAATTCCGAATAGCTCCACCACCGAATGCTGTGACAATTCCTAATATATAAACACCGAGGATATCGTATTCCTCTTCCATGGCAATGATAGCTCCTGAAATAGCAAAAGCAATGGTACCTACAATACTCAATACTTCCCAAGTCATACACATTCCTCCTAACCCTATTACAATATGCTACATGCCATTATGTAGATTCTTGAATGAGTGTGATTTCGTAAATTCAAACATACTGATTTTAACACGTCTGCACTTAATTGCAACCATTTTTCACTGCTTTTAACATAGAGTTTACGAGTCGGATTTGTTATGATGAAGATGAAAATGAAATGTACAGAAAGAAGGATGTTTATTGAAGAATGAAATGAAGGAAAAAGTCATTCTGGTTGGGTGTCAACTGGAAGAAGATGACTTGCGTTTTCAATATAGTTTAGCGGAGCTTGAAGAACTGACTGAAACAGCTCAAGGTCAAGTTGTGGCTGCTCTCACTCAAAAACGGGACCGCGTTCATCCTGGTACATATATCGGGAAGGGGAAAGTAGAAGAGCTGGTCATGTTGGAAGAACAATTCGAACCGGATATCATCATATTTAATGATGAACTTTCTCCGAGTCAAATACGAAACTTATCGAAAGATTTACATGCAAGGGTGATCGATCGAACTCAACTCATTCTGGATATTTTCGCTGGGCGCGCCCGTTCAAGAGAAGGGAAATTACAAGTAGAGCTTGCACAACTTCAATACTTACTTCCAAGATTAATCGGGCAGGGAGCATCTCTCTCAAGATTGGGTGGAGGGATTGGAACAAGAGGACCTGGTGAGACAAAACTCGAAAGTGACCGGCGTCACATTCATCGCAGAATTGATGATATTAAGAAACAATTACAAACCATTGTCGAGCATAGAGAAAGGTATCGTGAACGAAGAAAGCGTAATAAAGCCTTTCAAATTGCACTGGTAGGTTATACAAACGCTGGGAAATCGACTTTGTTTAATCGAATTTCATTAGCAGATTCTTATGAAGAGAATCAACTCTTCGCAACATTGGACCCGATGACAAGAAAAATGCCCTTGCCCAGTGGCTACTCAACATTACTTACGGATACTGTCGGATTTATTCAGGACCTCCCTACTACATTAGTAGCGGCATTTCGTTCTACCCTGGAAGAGGTGAAGGAAGCGGATCTTCTTCTACATGTAGTGGATAGTTCAAATCCAGATTACAGTCAGCATGAAAAAACGGTTCAGTCATTATTGAAAGACTTGGATATGAAAGGAATTCCTCAGTTAACGATTTACAACAAGCGGGATGTGGTGGATCCTGACTTTGTTCCGGGTAGTGAATGGGATCATATCATGATCAGTGCCTTGATCGAAGAGGATCGAGGTCAGCTTTTATTAAGAATTGAAGAAATCGTGAAAAAATATATGACATCCTATCATGTGCTCATCCCAGCAAGTGAAGGGAAGCTCCTTTCGCAATTAAAAAAGGATACGATCCTAAGAAAATTAGAATTTATAGAAGAAAGCCAGGTTTACGAATTGACGGGCTATCACTTAGAAGATCATCCAATCGCAGGCAGCATCAAGAAATTTCAAAGGTAGAAGGGAAACAAAAACCTCATGTTTGAACAATTAGTGCACGGAAACACTCTAAAACCATTGGTAACAAAAGTTGAAGCAAGCATTAAAGATATACACTACCAAATTGAAGAACGAGCTGAAAATAACCAGTTCAAGGTACTTAAATCTTTTCAAAAGCATCGTGTAAGCGATTCTCACTTCATACCTTCCACAGGTTATGGGTATGACGATGCAGGAAGAGACACATTAGAAAGTATTTATGCCGATGTATTCGGAGGAGAAGCAGGGCTGGTACGACCTCAGATTATTTCAGGTACTCATGCGATTTCCATCTCCTTATTTGGTGTACTTAGACCTGGGGACGAACTAGTGTACATAACGGGAAAACCATATGATACCCTGGAAGAAATTGTTGGGATTCGCGGCGAAGGAACGGGGTCACTGAAAGACTTTCAAATTGGCTATCAAAGTGTAGATTTACTCCAGTCAGGAAAGGTCGATTTTGAAGAGGTGGCAAAAACGATTTCTTCCAAAACAAAAATGGTGGGGATTCAGCGTTCAAAAGGATATGCCAACCGACCTTCCTTTACTATAGAAGAAATCAAAGAAATGATTGATTTTGTAAAAGAGATCAACCCTGAAATGGTCGTCTTCGTTGACAACTGCTACGGTGAATTTGTAGAAGAGAGGGAGCCTTGTCACATCGGAGCAGACTTAATGGCAGGCTCCCTTATCAAAAATCCTGGCGGAGGTCTTGCTAAAACTGGGGGTTACATCGTAGGAAAGAAAGAATACGTAGAGGCATGTTCATATCGAATGACATCCCCTGGAATAGGGGCAGAGGCGGGGGCATCTCTTTATAGCTTGCAAGAAATGTATCAAGGCTTCTTTTTGGCACCCCATGTGGTGGCACAATCATTAAAGGGGGCCGTCTTCACATCGGCGCTCTTAACGGAACTTGGCATGAATACAAATCCAAGTCCCCATGCAAAGCGAACAGATTTAATCCAGTCCGTACAGTTCGATGACAGAGATAAGATGATCGCATTTTGTCAGGCAATACAGTTTGCATCACCTATAAATTCTCATTTTACTCCATATCCCAACTATATGCCTGGCTATGAGAATGATGTCATTATGGCGGCAGGTACATTCATTCAAGGCTCCAGCATTGAATTATCTGCAGACGGACCGATAAGACCGCCTTATTTGGCATACGTTCAGGGGGGATTAACTTACGCCCACGTGAAAATTGCTGTTTGCTCAGCAGTAGATAATTTGATTGAAAAAGGTTTAATCACTGTGACAAAAGGATAATAAAGTAGTAATTGGATAGTCTAAATCTGACTATCCTTTTCTTCTGAATTCTTATGTAAGAAAAACTAACATTTGATTGACAGAACTCCTTACATTACATATAATAAGGTCAAGAAGGAAAACAAAAGGAGGAATCAAGATGAGCGGAAGTGAAATTCGTCGAACGATGGCATTATTCCCGATTAGTATTGTCATGCAGCTCACGGACCTAACAGCTCGTCAGATTCGATACTATGAAGAGCACCAATTGATCAGCCCTGCGCGTACTGAGGGGAATCGTAGGCTCTTTTCCTTGAATGACATTGATAAGTTATTGGAAGTAAAGGATCTGTTAGATCAAGGCATCAACATGGCTGGGATTAAGAAAATATTTGCGGTATCCAGTCATAATGAAAGTAAAGTAGTATCTGACGTAAGTAATGAAAAGGAAGAAAAAGCACGACAGGATCTATCCGATGACGAGCTGCGTAAATTACTTCGAAATGAATTGATGCATTCTGGTCGATTTACTAAAGCATCATTGCGTCAAGGTGACATGTCCCGCTTTTTTCATTAAATAATACCTTTAATAAACTTGAGGAGGAAACACGAAAATGGCAAAGTATACTCGAGAAGATGTTTTAAGATTAGCGAATGAAGAAGGTGTCAAGTTCATTCGACTTCAATTCACTGACATTCTGGGGACGATTAAGAACGTAGAAATCCCTCTTAGTCAGCTTGAAAAGGCATTAGATAACAAGATGATGTTTGACGGATCTTCAATTGAAGGATTTGTTCGAATTGAAGAATCAGATATGTACTTATTCCCTGATTTAGACACTTGGTTAGTATTCCCATGGACAGCTGAAAAAGGAAAAGTAGCCCGACTAATCTGTGATATCTACAATCCAGATGGCACTCCATTCGAAGGAGATCCGCGTAACAATTTAAAGCGCATCTTAAGTCAAATGGAAGAGCTAGGGTTTACTGACTTCAATCTAGGACCTGAGCCGGAATTCTTCCTCTTTAAATTAGACGTAAATGGTGATCCGACTTTAGAATTAAACGATAACGGTGGCTATTTCGATTTAGCTCCTACCGATTTAGGTGAGAACTGCCGTCGTGATATCGCATTAGAACTGGAAGAGATGGGATTTGAAATCGAAGCATCTCACCACGAAGTTGCCCCTGGTCAACATGAGATCGACTTTAAATATGCAAGTGCATTAAGAGCATGTGATGATATCCAAACATTTAAACTAGTGGTTAAAACGATTGCACGTAAGCATGGATTACATGCAACATTCATGCCTAAGCCTCTATTTGGTGTAAATGGATCAGGAATGCACTGTAACATGTCCCTATTCAAAAATGGGGAAAACTCATTCTTCGATGAAAAGGGAGATCTGCAATTAAGCGATACAGCTCGTCAATTCCTTGCAGGTATCATTAAACATGCAACTGACTTTACAGCGATCACGAACCCGACTGTAAACTCATACAAGCGTTTAGTCCCTGGATATGAAGCACCTTGTTATGTTGCATGGTCTGCACGTAACCGCAGCCCATTAATCCGTATCCCTGCTTCTCGTGGATTAAGCACACGTGTTGAAGTCCGAAGTGTTGACCCGGCGGCTAACCCATACCTGGCGATGGCTGTATTACTGGCAGCTGGATTAGATGGAATCAAAAGTAACCTTCCAGCACCTAAACCAATCGACCGCAACATTTATGTGATGGACAAAAAAGAGCGTGAAGAAGCAGGAATCGTTGATCTTCCAGCAACATTACACGCTGCATTAGAAAATCTTAAAACAAATGAAGTAATTGTTAAATCCCTTGGAGAACACATCTTCGAACATTTCGTGGAAGCGAAAGAGATCGAATGGGATATGTTCCGTACACAAGTACACCCTTGGGAGCGCGAGCAATACATTCAAATGTATTAATCCTTAATAATTGCTATTAATTAAAAGGCAGTGGGTGGTAGCGAAAAATGCTACCACCCACTGCCCTTTTTAGAACCTTCAAAAGTATAGAAAAAATTAAGCCGCTATTAAACATAGCGGCTTAACGTATTAATGTACTTGGCGATAAACTCCGACAACTTTTCCTAAAATGGATACATTACGTAAAATGATCGGTTCCATTGTTGAGTTCTCTGGCTGTAATCGTACAAAATCTTTTTCTTTGAAAAAACGTTTTACAGTTGCTTCATCTTCCTCTGTCATCGCTACGACGATGTCTCCATTATTCGCTGTTTGCTGTTGACGCACGATGACAAAATCCCCATCTAAAATTCCGGCTTCTATCATACTATCACCCATGATCTCAAGCATAAAGACCTGTTCATCTGAAGGTGCCATACGCTCTGGCAACGGGAAAAATTCTTCTACATTCTCTACGGCTGTAATAGGTTGACCGGCTGTCACCTTACCAATTAAGGGAACATTCACAACTCGTTGGCGTGGGATCGTATCCTCTTCAAGGTTTAAGATTTCAATGGCTCTTGGCTTAGTGGGATCTCTACGAATAAGACCTTTGCTCTCTAACCTGGCCAGATGTCCGTGTACGGTGGAACTAGAAGCAAGACCAACGGCTTCCCCAATTTCCCGTACGGAAGGTGGATACCCTTTTTCTCTTACTGCAATTTTAATATATTCTAGTATGTCTTGCTGTCTTTTAGACAATTTTGTCATGTTCACGCACCTCTATTATAGATCTTATGTTCCCATTATAGCATGTCTTTCCGGTCGGTACAAACATAAGTTCGAATTTCTGTTGACACCAAACGAATGTTCGTATTACAATGAGTGTAACAAAAAACAGAACAAACATTCGTATGGAGGTTTTATTATGTTAACACATATTTGGAATCGTTTCTCTTACATTATTATTTTATTTGTCTTAGCACTTTTATCAGCGGTATATTTTCTAATAGTCACGGCAAGTCAACCTTCTTACCAAAGCATCACTGTTCAGGATGGAGATACACTTTGGACTATTGCCAAACAGTACAATGAAGAATATTCTATGACGGTGGAAGAATTTATCGCTTGGGTCGGAGAGGAAAATAATCTCACATCATTCTCAATCCAACCAGGTGAATCACTTGTGTTACCAATAGAAAATCCAACATTATCTACCCATTCAGATTATGAATTGGTAATGAACGAAGAATAGAGGGATAGAAGATGGAGGCAGTAATTTACTGCAGAGTCAGTACAAAGAAAGACACGCAGGAAACATCCTTGGAACGCCAAGAAGAGGAACTAGTGAAATTAGCGCAAGACCACCAATACGAAGTGGCTGCTATCATAAAAGATCAAGCAAGCGGTTTTGAATTAGATCGTCCTGGTGTTCTTGAACTTCTTGATTTGATTAAAGATGAGTCGATTGAGGCTGTTCTCATACAGGATGAAACAAGAATTGGCAGAGGGAATGCCAAAATTGCTCTCATTCACTGTTTACTAAAAGAGGAAGTCAAGATTATCAGTCAAACCCATAGTGGGGAGCTTCACTTATCTGAATCTGATTCTATGGTGATTAATATTGTAAGTATGGTTGAGGAATATCAAAGAAAACTCCATAATTTGAAAATCAGACGAGGGATGAAAAGGGCAGTGGAAAATGGTTTTCAACCTCATAAAAATCTAAAGAATAAAGGAAATGTGGATGGAAGAGAGCGGATCGAAGTACCGGTTGAGGAAATTGTTCGTTTAAGGAAGAACGAACTGACTTTTGCTGAAATTGCAGCAACATTAAGAGGGTTCGGGTATGATGTCTCTAAAGCTACGGTACATAGGCGTTTTAAAGAATATATGACTTCAGTTGAAAATGCGTAACTCTTGTTTTATCTTCTTGAATCTAGTAACATGACGATAGAAATACGTTGGAATTTTAGTTGTGTTTTAGAATTTGCTGACTATGCAATAAAGGAGTTTTTATAGATGCTTTCAAAAACGAAAATGAATAGAATCAATGAACTTGCCAAAAAGTCTAAAAGTAGCGGACTAACCGAGCAAGAAGCAAAAGAGCAGTCCAAGTTGAGAAAAGAATACCTGGAAACGTTTCGTCAATCGATGAAAGGGACCATTGAAAATACAAGAATCTTTGATCCGGAAGGTAATGAAGTGACACCTAAGAAGATCCAGGATATACA
Source organism: Rossellomorea sp. NRS-1567 (assembly GCF_050467885.1). Lineage (NCBI taxonomy): Bacteria > Bacillati > Bacillota > Bacilli > Caryophanales > Bacillaceae > Rossellomorea > Rossellomorea sp. NRS-1567. Next base: position 259,522 of record NZ_JBITPL010000015.1, read on the forward strand.
GACTAAAAAGAAAATGCATTAGATTAATGAACGGCCAGGTCCATTTTAAAATGGACCTGGCCGTTTTTTTCATTCTTAACCCTTATGAAATCATAAGGTTTTTTATTTTCAACGATCATAAAGTCATGTTATCATTCAAGATAGTTGTATAAACTAACAAAGAAGATTAATATTAATAAGGTACATTAAAAGGAAGGATGTCTGACATATGTTTGATAACACAGATCAATTAGCAATTAATACAATCCGTACATTATCTATCGATGCAATTGAAAAAGCAGGTTCAGGACACCCTGGAATGCCTATGGGAGCAGCTCCGATGGCGTATGCTCTTTGGACAAGATTCATGAATCATAATCCGAAAAATCCTGAGTGGTTTAACCGGGATCGCTTCGTTTTATCCGCTGGTCATGGATCGATGCTATTATATAGCCTGCTTCATTTATCGGGTTATGACGTTTCAATGGAAGATCTTAAAGAATTCCGTCAATGGGGAAGTAAAACACCGGGACACCCGGAATACAAACATACCCCAGGTGTTGAAGCCACGACTGGACCACTTGGACAAGGAATCGGTATGGCAGTCGGTATGGCATTAGCTGAAAGGCATTTAGCTTCTACATACAATAAGGATCAATACAATATGGTAGACCATTTTACATATTCTATTTGTGGAGATGGAGACTTAATGGAGGGTGTGGCCTCTGAAGCAGCTTCATTAGCAGCTCACTTGAAATTAGGTCGACTTGTCGTTCTCTATGATTCAAATGATATTTCACTTGATGGAGAGTTAGACAAATCTTTCTCTGAAAGTGTGAAAGGCCGCTTTGAATCGTATGGTTGGCAATATATTCGTGTTGAAGATGGGAATGACCTTGATGAAATCTCCAAAGCAATCGAAGAGGCTCAAGGTGATACTAGCCGTCCTACTATGATCGAAGTTAAGACGGTCATCGGATACGGAGCTCCTAATAAATCAGGGAAATCTGCTGTTCACGGTGCTCCACTAGGTGAAGACGAAATGAAGCTTACGAAAGAAGCTTATCAATGGACGTTTGAGCAGGATTTCCATGTACCTGAGGAAGTTTACAGCAGATTCGAGGAAAGAATCCAACAAGCAGGTTCTGAAAAAGAAGAAGCTTGGGCTGAGCTATTCATTAAATATAAAGAAGAGTATCCAGAGCTTGCTGTCCAATTAGAAGCAGCAATCAAAGGTGATCTTCCAGAAGGTTGGGATCAAGATATCCCGGTATATGAAGAAGGAAAAGCACTAGCAAGCAGAGCTTCTTCTGGTGAAGTGTTAAATGCGATTGCAAAGAAACTTCCTTCATTCATTGGTGGATCAGCTGACTTAGCCGGATCTAACAAGACGATGATTAAAGATGAAGCAGACTTTACTCATGAATCGTATGAAGGTCGTAATATCTGGTTCGGTGTTCGTGAGTTCGGTATGGGTGCAGCCATGAATGGTATGGCTCTTCACGGCGGTCTGCACGTATTCGGAGGGACATTCTTCGTATTCAGTGACTATTTAAGACCTGCTATACGCTTAGCGGCTCTAATGGGCTTACCTGTGACATATGTATTCACGCATGATAGTATTGCTGTCGGAGAAGATGGACCTACGCATGAACCTGTAGAACAGCTCGCTTCACTTCGTGCCATGCCTAACCTTTCTGTTATCCGCCCTGGTGACGGAAATGAAGTTGCTGCAGCATGGAAATTATCCTTAGAGTCAAAGGATCAGCCTACGATGTTAGTTCTATCTCGTCAGGACCTCCCAACTCTTAAAGGTACTGCAGATAAAGCATATAACGGCGTAGATAAAGGAGCATATGTGGTATCTGCTTCCGGCAAGGAACAGCCTGATGCCTTACTGATTGCAACTGGTTCTGAAGTGCATTTAGCAGTAGACGCTCAAAATGCACTTGAAAAAGACGGAATCAGCGTATCTGTCGTAAGTATGCCGTCTTGGGATCGCTTCGAGAAACAATCAAAAGAATACAAAGAATCTATTCTGCCTAAGAGTGTGAAAAAACGTCTTGCTATCGAAATGGGATCTCCAATGGGTTGGGATCGCTATGTAGGAGACGAAGGAGACATCTTAGCGATTGATGGATATGGTGCATCTGCACCTGGAGCAAAAGTCATGGAAGAGTACGGCTTTACATCAGAAAATGTAGTTTCAAGAATCAAAGCATTGATTCAGTAATAATATAAAGACATCAAAGGTCGACTCCTTAATACTCTTAAAGGGGTCGACCTTTTTTAAGCTGAATGGAATTGTCGATTAAAAAGAGTATGTGTGAAAGAGAATGGGTAAATGATGATAACTCCCCATACTTTACAACTTGAGACAATCCCCGATATTTTGAGTTCACTTGCCCTTCGACAAAACTAGTGTAGATTTTCAACAATTTCCGACAATGACTCCTCTCTAGTTGATTTATACTATATGAAAGAAAGGTAGGAGGGTGTAAAGGTGCGAAACTATCAAATCTATTGGATTGAAGAAATGTTTGTTCAGCACTATTATGGTCGGGAAAGAATATTCTATCAGCTGTTTTCCGAATGGGAAGTAAGTTCAGGGGAGCTTCACGATATCATCTCGAAACAAGTAAATTACATTACCAGGCCAATTCCATACCTTCCTACTCAAAGAATCCTGCAGCACGAGATCAGTAAAATTGAAGGAGCGGCTTGGGTTGATTCTGTTGCAACAATTGAAAGGATCGATTCAGGTGCTACACTTGTTCTCAATGAAAAATGGATGACCCTCAATGCTTGGGGTCACGATGAATCTGAATATATATTTTTTGAGATCCTGCGCAGAAATATGGGTCAATTGCTCGCGATCGATATCCAAAATGAACGTTTTGGGTGGTTAAAACCGATAAAACAAAGAAAATTTATATATTAATAAGAAATTATGACAGAAATATTGTATAATGTTTCATGGTTTAGTACACTTTTATAAGGACAACATGAAGGAGGAAGTAAGAGTATGTCAACGACTGGGTTACTTATTCTAGTTGGAGTTCTAGCATTACTAGCTGGAGTTGCACTAGGATTTTTCATTGCTCGTAAATATATGATGAGCTATCTTAAGAAAAATCCACCAATTAACGAGCAAATGTTACGCATGATGATGATGCAAATGGGTCAAAAACCTTCCCAAAAGAAAATCAATCAAATGATGAATGCAATGAATAAGAACATGAAGTAATAGATAGAAGCACTCAGTTGATGAGTGCTTTTTCTATTTGTGACAAACTATTTACGATAATGAGTTTATAATCATTCCTTCGTCATTTAGGCTAAATTGATTATTTTAGTCAATTCAAAAAAACTTAATGATTATCATTCAGATTAAAATTGAATTTATGATAGAATATAGTCCGGAGGGAGTCATATGAAAAAATGGATGATTGCTTCACTGTCTCTCATGATTCTTGTTGCCGGTTGCAGCAATAAGCCTCAAGAAGTGATGGATGAAGAAACACTTGAAATTCAAAATAGTGCAGCTGGAGAAGCGCGCGAATATTTAAATTATAAAGTGCACAAAGAGAAGAAATCAATCAATCGTGGTCTTATTACGATGATGATTAACAATCGCAGTGATATGGATGAAATCGAGACTGGCCTCATGTCTTTATCCACCGAGCATTTTTCACCGGAGGATTATGTATACCAGGAAGGTCAATATCTAAAAGGTCTAAATTCATGGCTGGGAAGAAAGTCTAAATCAAATAAATTAGGGCTTAATCCTGCTCTGGAGATTAAGGATGATATGGGCTGGGAACAACAAATGGAGCTTGAAAAAAAGAATCCCATGTATCTCGCTTATATCCATGAACAGAACTACGTTGACTCAGAAGGAAAAATAAAAGGGATTTCCCTCGGTCTTGCCATGAATACCGTAGATTATATCCGAGTTGAAGATGAAAATAAGCTCATGCATTTTGATGAGGCAAAGATCGATGACCAACAGTTAGAAGAATACGGAAAGAAGATAGCTAACACCGTTGTCAGTAGGGTGAAAGCCAATAAGGAACTGAAAGATGTCCCTATTCTGATATCCCTTTACAAACTTCAACCATTGAATAGCGTAGTGTCCGGCAACTATATTACTTCCAGTTATGTTGACGAAAATGATAAATCTGCAAAAAAATGGAATGATGTAACGGATAAATATTATTACTTCCCTAGTGATGAAGGGGAAGAGAAGGATCGGGATCTACATAATCGGATACGTGATTTAGAAGATTATGTTTCGAAATATTTTTCACACCAGGATATTGAGTTTGTCGGAAAAGCCTTATACCAAAAGGACACCTTGAATAAACTCGTGATTGATGTACATACAGGAATGGTGAAAGAAACAGAACTAATAGGCTTTTCTCAGGCAATTGGTCCTGAAATTGTTGATTACTTCCCTCATACGCCCGTTTACCTATATGTGAAGACACCAAAGGGTCTGAAAGCAACCATTGTAAAAGAAGTGGACCAAGAACCATTTGTTCAAATCCATTAGTATAATATCAATTATAAGAACATCTCTTAAGACATTAAGAGGTGTTTTTTTTGATTATAAATATTATTTAAAGGCTCTCTACGTAAACATTGAGTATTTACATAACTTTCCAAAAGTGAATTTCTGTTTTAGATGAGTGTTAGTGTGAAAAAATGGACCGTTCCTTTCCGCTCCAGGCACTTGCTTTCCGCGGGGAGGAAGTCGAGCCTCCTCGGGCTTTGCCCTGCGGGGTCTCGACCTTTCCTCTATTACCCGCAGGAGTCAAGTGACTTCCGCTACAATCCACTCTGTGCTTCTTTATTCTGACTGCCGAATGATGGATAGCAAACACAAAAAACTCCTAGTTTGTTCCCAAAATCAAAATGTCTACAAAGGAGTATCAAATTAACATCATTATGATAGCTCAAAAATCAGTTATTAGTCATATTTTTATCGTTATTACTCACGAAGGATTTAGCTTGTTCTCTTTTAATTTCATTAACTATATAAAGAAAGCCGTTTTCTGCTTGTATATGATAGAAGACCTGTTTTCTTTCAGCCATTTTTTGTCTCTCTTAAGCTCTGTCACGAAATTCTATTAAAGATGGTGAGGGGAACTGCGTAGACTCTTGCGGAAGTACGGTAGTGCCGAGACCCCGGAAGCGAAGCGGTTCCCCTCACCATCCAGCACACGCTAGTTGACAGAGCTCCTGGCAGATTTTATGTTACACAACAATATTTACGAAAAGAGTCTATAAAAAGATTTCTCATTTTTTTGAAATTTGGTAAAATAAAGAGTCGATTTATTATAGATACGGGGGAGAGAGAATGAAAGTCTTTATAGATTTAAAGTGGTTTTTTCTGCAAGAGAAAAAATCATATATCACAGGAACCATCCTGCTTTTATTTGTTGCATTTCTTCAATTGATTCCACCAAAGATTGTAGGGATTATTGTGGACAGTATCAAAGAGAACACATTGACCCGTGAAGACATGCTGAAGTGGATTCTCATCCTTATCACTACGGCTCTATCCATGTACGGACTTCGGTTTGTATGGAGGATCATGATTTTTGGTTCGGCGACCAAACTTTCCCGCTTGCTTCGGAATCGGTTGTATCATCATTTTACCAGGATGTCGCCTTCCTTTTATCAAAAGAGGAGAGTCGGTGATTTGATGGCGCATGCCACAAATGATCTTCAAGCGATTCAACAAACGGCAGGAGTCGGAGTATTGACGTTTGTAGATTCCATCTCTACAGGAGGTTTCGTGATACTGGCCATGGCTTTTACAATCAGCTGGAAGCTTACCCTTATTGCTTTGATCCCAATGCCGTTCATGGCAATGCTGACGAGTTATTATGGTACCCTTCTACATAAACGATTTCATAAAGCTCAAGAAGCATTCTCATCCTTAAATGATAAAACGCAGGAAAGTGTAACGGGAATCAAGGTTCTTAAGACGTTTGGACAAGAGAAAGAGGATATCGAATCATTTAGAAAGCAATCTGATGATGTAGTGCAGAAGAATATTGCTGTTGCAAAAGTGGATTCTCTTTTCGATCCAACTATTTCCATCATAGTAGGGATTTCTTTCTTTTTATCGATTGTATTTGGGTCAAGACTTGTCGTGAGTGAAGAGCTGACAATAGGAGAACTAATCTCATTTACTACCTACCTGGGACTTCTCATTTGGCCGATGCTCGCATTCGGATGGTTATTTAATATTGTGGAGAGAGGGCGTGCGTCTTACGACCGTGTATCACAGCTGTTAAATGAAAGGGTAGACGTTAAAGATCACGAAGGGGCGTTGGATCGAGCTCCTTCAGGAAATATAGAATATAAGATTGAGTCTTTTTCTTATCCAAATGAAGATGTGCATGCATTAGAGAATATTCACTTTTCCTTAAGGAAAGGTCAAACGTTAGGAATTGCAGGGAAAACGGGAGCAGGTAAAACAACCCTGTTAAGATTATTATTAAGAGAATTTGAAGGGTATAAGGGCGAAATAACGTTCGGCGGGCAGATGATCCAGGGTTATAAATTATCCCGTTTACGTGAAAGTATTGGTTATGTGCCTCAAGATCATTTTCTATTTTCAGCCACGATTCTTGAGAATATAGCTTTCACTCATCCACTTACCCCCAAAGAAAAAGTGGAGGAGGCGGCATCACTTGCGCATATTCATGAGGATATCGTTCATTTCGGTGAAGGATACGGAACTGTGGTCGGTGAAAGAGGGGTTTCCTTATCTGGTGGACAAAAGCAAAGGATCGCGATTGCTAGAGCCCTGTTAATGAATCCAGAGGTACTCATTCTTGACGATTCTTTGTCAGCTGTTGATGCGAGGACAGAGGAATCCATTTTGACATCATTAAAGGAAAATAGAGAAGGAAAAACGACTATGATCACTTCTCATAGATTAAGCGCCATCCAACATGCAGATCTGATCATTGTTCTCGATGAAGGGAAGGTCATGGAGAGAGGCACTCATAGCGAACTGATGATGAAAAAGGGATGGTATCGGGAAATGTATCTGCGTCAACAGTTAGAAGAAATAGTGGAGTATGGGGGATAAGATATGGATACTATACCGACTTTAACGGCGAAAGAGCAGCGAAACATATTTTTTCGTCTAATGAAATATACAAAGCCGCATAAAAAAACGATTTTATTTGCATTTTCATTATTACTGCTGACAACGATAGGCGATGTCTTTGGACCAATCATCATCAAGGTCTTTATAGACGATTATTTAACCCCAAGAGAGTTTCCGTACGGTCCACTTGTAGGATTGGGAGCGACCTATTTATTCATTCAAATAGGGAATGTATTGATCTCTTACTTTCAAATATTGAAGTTCCAAGAGATAGCCCTAAAAATCATTCAGCAGATTCGTGTGGATGTTTTTACGAAGGTCCAGGGGTTAGGAATGAGGTATTTCGATAAAACCCCTGCAGGAAGTATTGTCTCACGGGTTACCAATGATACGGAAGCGATTAAAGATATGTTTGTGAGTGTGCTGGTATCCTTCATTCAGGGAGCATTCCTATTAACAGGTATCTTTATCGCTATGTTTGCACTCAATACCCGGCTGGCTTTCTTCTGTTTATTCATCTTGCCTGTCATTTTTATGATTATGAATCTTTACCGCAAGTTTAGCGCCATCTTCTATCAGGATATGCGCGAGAGATTGAGTCAGCTTAATGCAAAGCTTAGTGAGTCTCTTCAAGGAATGTCCATTATCCAGGTGTTCAGGCAGGAAAAAAGACTAAGGGAAGAATTCGGCGATATCAATGAAAAACACTATTTAGCTGGAATGAAAAATATAAAAGTGGATGGATTATTATTAAGGCCGGCCATTGATCTGGTGTATGTAGCGGCATTAATTGTAGTTTTAAGCTATTTTGGCGTGACATCATTCAATCAGCCTATTGAAATAGGGGTTTTATATGCCTTTGTTAATTATCTGGACCGATTCTTTGAGCCGGTCAATCAAATCATGATGAGACTATCCATGTTTCAGCAGGCAATCATTGCCTCTTCCCGTGTCTTTAAGCTACTGGATGAAGATGAACTTTCCCCGGCACAGAATGTAGAAAATCATTCGAAAGGAACCATCAGTGAAGGTGAAATAACATTTGACAATGTTTCATTCTCTTATGATGGGAAAAGAGATATCCTTAAGAATATTTCATTTACCGCAAGACCTGGAGAAACGGTCGCTTTAGTGGGACACACAGGTAGTGGAAAGAGCTCAATCATCAATTTACTCATGAGGTTCTATGAATTTGATCGTGGAAATATTCTAATAGACGGTCAAAATATCAGGTCTTATCCAGTAGAGGAGCTCCGTGGGAAAATGGGGCTTGTCCTGCAGGATCCATTTCTCTTCTTCGGAACAATCAGAGATAATATAAAGCTTTATTCAGAGGCCATGACGGAAAAAGAAGTGGAGGGAGCTGCCACATTCGTTCAAGCCAATACTTTTATAGAAAAACTACCAGAAGCATATGAGCATCCAGTGGTGGAGAGGGGGTCAACGCTTTCGAGTGGCCAAAGGCAATTAATCGCTTTTGCGCGAACCATCGCAACCAGACCGAAAATACTTGTCCTGGATGAAGCAACGGCCAATATCGATACAGAAACGGAAGAAGCCATTCAAGGGGCATTATCAAGAATGAGAAAAGGAAGAACAACGATTGCCATTGCTCACAGACTTTCTACGATTCAAGATGCAGACCTCATACTGGTTCTTCATCGGGGGGAGATTGTCGAGAGAGGAAGTCATCAGGAATTACTTGTTCAAAAAGGGATTTATCACAAGATGTATCTTCTTCAAAATGGCTTAATTGATGGCATGGAAGATGCCGTTACAAGTACTTGAAGGTATAAAAGGCAGACTCTATAAATTTAGAGTCTGCCTGTTGGTCGTTGATATTTATATTAGAATAGTATATTTGTATTCAATCATGCCTTAGCTCATTTGAGGTGAGCACTTTTTTATGTATAGGGAGTTGTAGCTATTTAACAGACGATCAAGTTCCTGACTAAATTGAATAGCTTGAGGTGACGTGAGTCCATTTTCAGCAACAATATCAATTAATTGAGCACGCTTTTTTTCAATTCGTTCGAGAAGCTCTTTTTTAGACACGGCTGTTTCCTTTCTTTTGTATGTCCTTACAAACGGAATACAAAACTAGTAATAACTGTAACTTTTTATTAGTATAACGAAAATCGAACTGTTTTTCAAAGCAAAATTATTGGTTTATTAAAAAAGAAAAGAGAGTTTAACACATTTGAAAAAGTAAAATGTGCATGTAATATGATGGTCACAAATCTTTCACACAAACATTCCTCATAGAAACCGGTTTTGTTTGATAGAATAGAGATATATACTGAAATGTAGGAGTTGTAAAAATGTCTGACTTTAATATTTTCTTAGCAATTGGGGCCGGTTTCCTAAGCTTCATTTCTCCATGCTGCCTTCCACTATATCCCGCTTTTCTTTCTTATATAACAGGAATGAGTGTGAATGAGCTCAAAACAGATAATGCAATGCTTCAAAGAAGAAGTTTATTACATACGTTGTTTTTCTTAGTCGGTTTCTCGGCAATCTTTATCGCCATCGGTTTTGGTACTTCCCTGATCGGAAACTTCTTTTTGGATTATAAAGATCTCATTCGTCAGCTTGGAGCTATCTTCATTGTCATATTTGGATTGGTAGTCATCGGCGTATTCACACCGGAAACATTGATGAAGGACCGTCGCATTGAATTCAAAAATAGACCGGCAGGCTTTTTTGGTTCCGTATTAATCGGAATGGCATTCGCTGCCGGCTGGACACCATGCACGGGGCCGATTCTTGCTTCGGTTCTGGCTCTTGCCGCCTCTAATCCAGGTTCTGGCGTCATATATATGACAGCTTATGTATTAGGGTTTGCCATTCCGTTTTTCATTCTGTCATTCTTTATCGGAAGAATGCAATGGATCAGAAAAAACAGTGGAAAGATTGTAAAGGTAGGAGGATATGTGATGATTGCGGTAGGGATCATGCTATTCTTTGATTGGATGACCGTCATTCTAGCTTACCTTACTTCGGTATTTGGAGGATTCACTGGGTTTTAAACCAATAAAATAATAGAATAGAATATACATTGCATTACGTTTTATGGTATAGTTTAAATGGATGAATTAGGAAATTAGATATAACAGACATCGGGTAGCGTATACGAGGAGGAAACATCTGTGGCAACGATACTTGTAGTGGATGATGCGAAATTTATGAGAATGACTCTTGGAAGCATGCTTTCCTCTGGCGGTCACGAAGTCGTAGGGGAAGCAGAAAATGGACTTATCGCTGTAGAAAAGTATCGTGAGCTTCAGCCGGATCTGGTGACAATGGACATCACGATGCCTGAGCTGGACGGAATAGAAGCGGTTAGAAGAATTTTATCCGAGTTTCCCCAAGCAAAAGTAATCATGTGTTCAGCTATGGGTCAACAAAAGGTAGTGGTGGAAGCCATTGAAGCGGGTGCGAAGGACTTTATTGTGAAACCCTTTGACGAAGTGCGGGTAGAAGAAGCCATCAAAAGAGTTTTAGGGTGATAAATCGATAGAGAGGTTAAGGCTCTATTTAACCTCTCTTTTTTGTGTTTTCGTTTTTCTCTCATTTGGGCTATAATAGGGAAAGGTATGAAAGTAGAAAATAAAAGGATGATGATGGTTTATGATGATAGCTTCATCCATTGTTGCGATTTGCATGGGTTTTATGGTGATATTTATTAGAATGAAGGCTCAGAAAAAGCCTGTTAGCAGTAAGAAGATTATCTTACCTCCTTTGTTTATGAGTACAGGTGCGTTAATGTTCTTATTTCCTGTTTTTCGAGTCACTTTAGGAGAGTTTCTAGAAGCGATTACCGTAGGCATGATCTTTTCTATATTGTTGATCAAGACTTCCAAATTCGAAATTCGTGATAATGATATTTATTTAAAACGTTCTAAAGCGTTCGCATTTATTTTGATTGGGCTCCTATTAATACGAATATTGGCCAAATCCATTCTAAGTGCATCGATCGATTATGGTGAACTTAGTGGGATGTTCTGGATTCTTGCCTTTGGTATGATAGTTCCGTGGAGAATCACCATGTATCTTCAATATAGAAAGCTGCACCAAGAGCAACAGGATTTAACAACGAATTCAATTTAATTCATGGGGAAAAATAGCAGGGTGATTCCTATCACGCTGCTATTTTATTTGGGAATTTCTTCACATGAGATTACGATTTCTTTACAAAGGAGACCAATATGCTTAGGGTTGAGGCATTTAGGGCAAAGAGAGAGATGAAGAAAATAACAAGAGATATTGGTGGGATAAGTATTGTTTACACTAGCAGATATTTGGACGTTTTTTCTGGCATTCTTTTTAACACTGCCATTGGTCACCATCGTCCATGAAGCAGGTCATATCCTCGTTGCTCGCATATTCGGTGCAAAGATAAAATTTTGCATTGGAACCGGTAAGCATTTAATGAGCATTGGTCCATTGGAAGTGAAGAGAATGTATTTTATGGAGGGTTGGTGTCAATATACAGAATTGAAGTATAATAAGGTGTGGGTTCATGTGCTTATTTACATGTCTGGAAGTTTATTTAACCTGATTGCGATTTTAGCCATTAACTTCCTGATATTTGAAGGAGTCATTCCTGTTCACATCTTTTTCTATCAATTTGTGTATTTCTCCGTTTATTTTATATTCTTTTCATTGTTTCCGTTTCGAAATGGAGAAGGGAAACCAAGTGATGGACAAGCGATACTTGACGTCATTAGATACGGTAAGGCAGAGGATCCCATTGATTAATCATATAAAAAAGGTAAACGACAATCGTTTACCTTTTTTTTGCTTTCTTCCATTTATAAAACAGGAATGCCGCACCTATAATAAAAATTAAATATAGCACAATCGGAATAATTAGTATCGATCCCATCGTCTTTCCTTCCTGTCACCTAGAATAAATGTTCGTAAGGGGTTACATCTATTTGCATTTCGTTTAGTTTTTTTCGAAGAAACTTATGATCCCGTTTCGGAGTCGCCAGGATATACCCTCTGATGACTAATTCCTGAGTAATGGAAGAGGCTCTCTCTTTTATAGCCAATTCTCCAATTTTACCTGCAATTTTTTGCTTCGCTACGTCTCTAAATAATTCGGGTACGGGTGTGACCAACTCATTGAGCATTTTCTTTTCCTCTTCACCCCATAAATGGATGGTTTCATTCACATAATGCTCTTCCCAGTCCAAATCGGATCTTCCATCCTCTTTAGGAAATCTCTTTAAGAATTTCCTGAACATAAAGAATCCACCAATAGCAAATGAAGCCACTAAAAATACGACCCAAAACAGTATGAAATATAAGAACCAACCTTCAAGCATGCTTTCACCTCAATTTTTCAAAAAGCGTATGTATCGTATTCATTATAGACAAGGGAAAAGCTTGTGACAAGAATATCGTTGTTTTTACAAAAGAAGTCTATACTGTTCTTAATTAGAAATGATATACTAATAAATAACAAATATCGCGAAAATTCTTTCTATTTCGATTCTCGTGCTTGGATGGATAGGGGGCTCACAGGATGATCTATAGAGGGAGAATAGTATCAGTGCTCATTGGACTTTTACTAGTCTTAACATGGGATTTTATTTATTACTTTGTTCTGCATTATCCAGTGGATTTGAAAGTGGATTTGGTATTCACTCTATTGATTCTCTTTATCAGCTACTATATGGGGAAGAATTATGACACAAGCTATAAAACGTTAGCTGCCCTGCGAAAGAGTGAAGAGAGGGTGAAGCTTCTCAATGAAGAAATGCAGCATGTACTTCAGAGTATAGATGAAGTAGTCTTTCATACCAATTCCAAAGGAGAGTTTCAATTTCTGAATCAATCCTGGGAAGACTACACGGGATATACGGTTAAAGAAAGTTTACATAAGAATGCACTTCATTTTATATCCCTACATGAACGTCATGAAATTCTTCGAATGGTAAGACAAAGCATAAGCTTGAAAAAGGAAAAAATGAAAATGGACTTCTCTTATCAGAAGAGGGATGGTCAGTTTCGTTGGGGTGAAGTGAATGTTAAGTTAAACTATAATGAAAATGGTGAACTTCTTGGTACGGTAGGAACCATCTCAGACATTACCGAAAGAGTACATAATGAAGAAGAATTGATTGAAATGAATGAAACGTTAGCCATTGAATCTCAAAAACTATCTGTCGCCGGGCAATTAGCAGCCGGAATTGCACATGAGGTACGTAATCCCCTTACGTCTATTAACGGTTTCTTACAGTTATTAAGAGATGATGCCGATGAGAAGACGAAGGAATACTTAGGGATTGTCTTTTCTGAAATTAAGAGGATTGAACTTGTGCTGAGCGAATTGTTGATTCTTGCAAAGCCGCAATCCGTTACATATAGACGAATCAATATTATCGAGACCCTTGATCATGTTGCGAAATTATTAAATACGAATGCCATTTTATATAATATTGAAATCCAAACCGATTTTCATGAAAGGGAGCTCCATATTCGTGGAGATGAAAATCAGCTAAAACAAGTATTTATAAACTTACTTAAAAACGCCATAGAATCGATGCCTCATGGAGGAACGATTACGATAAGTGCAGACTTGTCCTCTTATAACAAGGTTCAATTAATCTTCAAAGATGAGGGAGTAGGCATGAAAAAAGAAACGCTGGATAAACTCGGAGAGCCTTTCTTCACAACGAAGACAAAAGGCACGGGCTTGGGTCTCACCATATGTCTGAGAATTCTTCGTGATCATGGGGCGGATATCAGGGTGCAAAGCGAGCAGGGAGAAGGAACCACCTTCCATATCATGTTTGAAGCTGTTCAGGCCACAGAAAGAAAAAGGAGGGAAACCTTACAAAACCAATGAGCCAAGAACCCTTATGGATCGAACATAAGGGCTCTTTCGTGTGGATAATAGGCTGTATATTTAAAATATTTATAAGATTTAAACTTTGGAAAAATTAGAAAATTCTTCTTTACCAGTCTATTCTCCCCGTGATAAGATACTTTTTGCCGGCTTATCATTAATTGGAGAAAGCGATTTCCTATAGGAATTGCTTGCCTTCTATACTTGAACATGTTGATTGAGACAGAGAGGGGAAAACAAGTATGAAAAAAGTATGGTTTTTAGGTCTGGGTCTATCTTTAGCATTGGTTGGATGCTCCGATTCAGGTTCTGACGAAGCTAAAAAAGAGGAAACAACAAATGCAAAGGAAGAAAACGCAAATGTTGCTGGAGATATAATGGATTTTTATTTAAATTTAACAACAACAGTCAATGGTGTTGATGTTGATCTTAATGGATATGAAGAAGCGATAGCAGGAGAAGAGTTGAAAAAAATGAAGGAAGCTGCTGCAGCATCAGCAACTGAATCTGCAAAAGCGGTAGAAAGCATGGAGATCCCTGGAGGTCTTGGTGATCATAAAGATGCGGTGGAATCATTCAAATCGACCCTGACAGAATCATATAATATGAAAGCTGAAGCACTCTCTAAAGAGGGAGAAACAGATTTAACGGCAGCCAATGAAAAATTAAACGAAGCAGAAAACCAAATCAAAGAGATTCTTGATGAAGCAGGGTTAGTAAGCTCAAGCTTAATAAGTGATCTAAACGGATGATAAATTTAAAAAGCGACTCCATGAAATGATGGATTCGCTTTTTATTTTCATATAGTCTCCTTTTTCACTCCTTTTACCTATATAGAAGATGAGAGGAGGGAAAAGGATGGAAACTATTATTTCATTCGTTTCTGATGTAGGTTTTCCGATTGTTGTCACGATGTATCTGCTCTATCGTATTGAGACGAAGCTGGATGCCGTAATCACGTCGATACAAACACTACCTCAGCAGTTAAAAGAATAATAGAAAGGAGGCCCCTCATTTCACATGAGGGGCCTCCTTTCCTTTCTATTTATGAAAGCTCAATAAAGAATTAAAGTGATATAGGAACGAATGTTCTGTAAGTTGACATTTTTTTTCACGTATAACTTCTTAGTTTGATATAATTTAGGGAGATAATCAATGACCGGAGAGGGGACTACAGCAGTGAAATTTATTCATACCGCCGATTGGCATTTAGGTAAACTGGTTCATGGCATTTATATGACAGAAGAACAACGCTATATATTAGAGCAATTCATAGAACTTGTAAAAGAGGAGGAGCCCGATGCAGTCGTGATTGCAGGGGATCTTTATGACCGATCCGTTCCTCCTACTGAAGCTGTAGAGTTATTGGATGAGGTATTATTCCGGATTAATGTAGAGTTAAATACACCTATAGTGGCTGTATCAGGAAATCATGATAGTGCAGAACGATTATCATTTGGTTCATCATGGTACAAGCATAGCCACTTTTACTTGAAAGGGAAGCTGACAAATGACCTTACTCCAATCACTATTAATGGGGTTAATTTCCACTGCGTTCCCTATGCTGAGCCTGGTAATGTCAGACAAATCCTTGAAGACGATTCAATCAATTCTCATCACGCTGCAATGGAAGCGATTGTGAACCGGATTGAAGAAAAGATGAATCCGAATGAACCACATGTCTTTGTGGGTCATGCATTTGTACTTGGGGGTAAAACCACAGATTCAGAGCGGACCCTTTCTGTTGGAGGATCTGGCTGTGTCGGTGCCGATGTGTTTAAGCCTTTTCATTACACAGCCCTGGGGCATCTTCATAGTCCAGATGCTATCAAGCATGAAACGATTCGATATTCCGGATCTCTATTAAAATACTCTTTTTCTGAAGCAAGTCAGCGAAAATCAGTGAGCATTGTAGAATTGGATGGGGAGGGGTCATTCCAATTACGAGAAAAAGTGCTTCAGCCGAAACAAGATATGAGAGAACTCCAGGGACTGATGGAAGAGCTTCTTGATCCCGCATTCTATCAATCCCAGAAAGTGGATGACTATTTAAAGATTACGTTACATGATGAAGGAACGTTAATCGACCCCATCAATCAATTGCGCCAAGTTTATCCGAACGTCCTTCATTTGGAGCGGAAAATGGATCTCACCGATGCAAAAAAGAAAAATACGTTCCGTGTACTAGAGGATAAGAAAAGGTCGGAGCTTGACTTGTTTAAAGAATTCTATGGGGATATGACGACAGGTGAATTTACCGATGAAAAGGAACAAGTCCTGCAGAACGTTATTGAACAAGCGAGAAAGGAGGTCGATCAAGCATGAAGCCTCTCCAATTAGTGATGCAAGCCTTTGGACCCTATGCAGGAAGAGAAACGATTGATTTTCGTTCGTTGGGGAATCGCACAATGTTCGTGATATCCGGGAAGACTGGTTCAGGTAAGACGACTATTTTTGATGGAATATCCTATGCGATCTACGGAAAGGCAAGTGGTGAAGATCGCAGTCCGACTGAACTGAGAAGTCAATTTGCAAGTAATGATGTTATTACGGAGGTAGAGCTTACATTCAGTTTAAGAGGCAAATCGTATCGTATTTGGCGCTCCCCTCAGCAGGACAAAAAGAAAGCAAGAGGAGAAGGCTACACAACCATCAATGCCCGATCTGAATTATACGTATACGATGAAGATGGGAAAGAACAGCTACTGGCGGCTAACGTCAGAGACGTGGATGAGAAGATCAAAGGGTTAATTCAACTGGATGCCAATCAATTCAGGCAGATCCTGATGATTCCTCAAGGGGAGTTTCGAAAGCTCTTAACTTCAGACAGTAAAGATAAGGAGCTTATCCTGCAACGTCTATTCCATACAGAGCTCTATAAGACCATCCAGGAAAAACTGAAATCTGAGGCAGACGATTTAAAGAAGTCAGTAGAAACCTCTATGGAAGAACGAACAAGGGAATTACTTAGAATTCATTTTGAAGAAAATGAAGAGCTTCAATCACTATTATTAGAAAATCCACTGAATGACCACCATATTCTACACCTTCTTCCAGCTCACATAGAGAGCATGGAAATAAGGGAGAAAGAAATGCAGCTTAACTATGAAAGTGTGCAGGAGAAAAGAGATGCTCTTCAGAAGGAGCTTCAAGAGGCAGAAGGGTTGGTCGATCAATACGTTCTTCAAGAAAAACTAAGGGCTCAGAAAGAATCCCTTCTAAAATTAAAGCCTGAAATCGAATCAATCGATCGAGACATTTTATTAGCCCAGCGAGCCTCCCGTTTAGTTCCACAAGATGAGTATTGTCATAAACTAAATCGAAACTTGAAGGAACTGAAGGGTCAATTAGCTCAACTTACCGAGGAAAAGAATGCAATCTCGCAAAAGCTACTAGTAGCTAAAGAAACATTAAAAGAAGAAAAGAATAACGAAATTCTCAGAGACGAGGTTTCAAAGAAAATCACTCAACTCGAAGAAATGGAGAAAGATATAGATTCTCTGGATAAGTTGATGAAAGATACCAAAGAAATGAAAGAAAGTTATGAGAAGCAGCAAGACATCGTCAAAAAACAGAAAGAGCAGATTTCATTTTTACAAGAAGGCATAAAATCCCGGGAGAAACGACTTGAAGAAGGCGAAAATGGTCAAGAAGATTTATTTAAATTAGAAAAATCTTTGCAAGAGAATCAATCCTTTCTTGAACAGGTAAATGAAATAAAGAAGATGGATCAAAAATTTCAGCTTGTCCATAAACAAGAGCAAAAATTAAAAGAACAGTATCTTCACCTTCAAAAACAAAGTTTGGATGCGTCTGAAACTCTGGCCCATTTAGAAGAAAAGTGGCACTCTGCTCAAGCTGCTCACCTTGCAAAAGGGCTGGTTGATCATGCACCTTGTCCCGTTTGTGGCTCAGAACATCATCCACACCCTGCCGCCAGTGTTGATTCATTACCCTCTCAGGAAGATTTGAAAGTGGCGAAGGAAAAGCAGGAGGAACTCAACCAGGAAGAAAAAAGGATGAGCCTTGCGATCGCTCAAGAGGAAACAAAAATGCAGGGTATTCAGGGTCAGATAGACGATATCGTTCGGAAAATTTGTGTCAAGAAAAGCGATTTTGAGCGGGACGAAATAGATGATACTCTTTCTCAAATGACATCAGAGATGGAAGCATTGAAACGTACAATGGCTGAAAAGAAAGGAGAAGTCGAACAAGCAAAGGTACTGAGGGAGGAAGTAAGAAAAGGAAGGGAAAAGCTAGAAGAACTGGACGGCTCAAGGTTGAAAAATCTAGACAAGCTGCAGGAGCTGAATACTCTCTTCCTTACGAAGGATACGACCCTTCAAAAGGTGAAGGAAGGTATTCCTTATGAGCTCAGATCAAAAGATCAATTTAACAAAGTGTTAAAGGAGCAGAAGCAAAAAAGAGAAGAGTTGAAGACAGCATATGAGCGCGCCCAGAAGCAATACTATGAGCTTGAGAACATGTACAGCGTAAAAGAGTCACAAGTGAGAGACAAAGAAACGCAGATAGAAAAAGTAGATGATGAGATGAAAACAGAACGTGATGCATTCCTTGCGCTCCTTACAGAACAAGGTTTTTCCCATTATAAAGCATTCCAGGAAGCGAAAAAGTCTGAATCAGAAATCCTCGGTCTTCAAGAAAAAGTGAAGAAGTATGGTGAAGACCTGCGTTCTGTTTCCGATCGTCTACATGACATCGAAAAGCACTTACAGGATAAACATAAGCCTGATGTTAAAAGCATTGAAGAAAACATATCACGGGTTACCGAGGAACTTAGGCTTGTAAATGATAAACTTAATAAAATCATGACAAATACGAAAGAGAATAAGCTTATTCTTTCACGGGTGACAAGCATAAACGAAGGGATAAAGCATTTAGAATCCAGATATCAAATGGTGGGACACTTGGCAGAAGTGGCCCGGGGTCAGAATGCAAATCGAATTACATTTGAAAGATATGTGCTGGCATCATTCCTTGAAGATATTCTTCAAGTGGCAAATGAACGATTAATCAAAATGACTTCGGGGCGATATCAGCTGATTCGAAAAACGGATAGAAGTAAAGGAAACGTCCAGAGCGGTTTAGAGCTTCTCATATTTGATCAGTACACAGGTCAGGAACGGCACGTTAAAACGTTATCCGGAGGGGAGAGCTTCAAGGCATCGTTAGCATTGGCCCTCGGACTTGCAGATGTCGTGCAACAGTATGCAGGTGGCGTCTCACTTGAAACGATGTTTATTGATGAAGGATTTGGTACTCTCGATCCAGAGTCCCTTGATCACGCAATCGAAGCACTTATGGATATTCAAAGCAGTGGGAGACTAGTTGGGTTAATTTCTCATGTTCCAGAGTTAAAAGAAAGAATCGACGCTCGTCTTGAGGTCATATCCTCCCAAAGTGGAAGCAGAACCGAGTTTCAGTTTTTGGCTTAGTTCTATTCATACATGGGAGCTTCACAATAACGATGAAAACAGTCAAAGAGACCATCTCTTTGACTGTTTTCAATTGTGGCAAGGATACTTATCAGGAATATAGAAGTGATTTGGGCATGTGCGATCCTTAATTGGTATAGGAGGTTTGATTTCTTTTATGTAGGACATAAATAGAGATAAAACAGTCTGAAATTTGGAGATAACCTATGAAAAGCATTCGTCCTATTTTAATTCCCCGACAATTAATACTATTACTCATCCTTTCAACAGGCTTATTAAATCATGTCATGCTTATACCAAGCATCCTAAATGCAGCCGGGAGAGATGGATGGATCAGTATCCTCTTAACCTATCCAATATTATTTATCGTGACATTATTCATTTATTACATAGTAAAGAATTCCCCGCAGGAAGGGTTCTATCATCTACTTAATCAAAAGTGGAACAAATGGTTTGTTTTCCTATTCTCACTGCCAATGTGTTTATTTTTATTATCAAGTGCATATATAACCTTTGTTGATTTAATAATATGGTTAAGTGCCTATTTTTTAGCTGATGTTCCATCCGTATTAGTGGTAGGAAGCATCTTCCTTATCTGCTTCTTAATCAGTTGGTCAGGGATTAAACATATGGCCATCGCCAGTGGGATTTTATTGCCATTGGTTATGTTATTTGGTTTTTTTATTGCTTTTACAAACACCAATATGAAAGATCCCAGTCTATTATTCCCAATTTTCAGTAATGGATATGAGCCTGTCTTTAAAGGGATGATTTATGTATTATCTGGTTTACTTGAATTATATTTGATCGTATTAATACAGCCTTATAGTGAAGGGAAAATAAAATTTCA
The DNA here is from genome assembly GCF_050467885.1 of Rossellomorea sp. NRS-1567. NCBI lineage: Bacteria > Bacillati > Bacillota > Bacilli > Caryophanales > Bacillaceae > Rossellomorea > Rossellomorea sp. NRS-1567. The sequence continues at coordinate 279,798 of NZ_JBITPL010000015.1, forward strand.
CCATTTAATCGTTCTTGGGCTAATAATAATGGGCTTAATGTTTGGCCCATTAACCGCTTCCATAATGGAATTTGGACATATAGAATCAGCGAATATGAGATATCCAGCTTATGAACAATGGAGAATTTTATCCATTGGAGAATTTATTACTCATTTAGATTTCTTTGCTCTCTATCAGTGGTTATGTGGTGCACTTATCAGGATTAGTTTATTCATGTTTCTGTTGGCCGTTTTTTTTACGAAAAAGAAGGATCGTTATCAAATATCACTAAAAGTGATGGTGCCAATTTTTCTAATACTGCTGGTACTTATTTTTATAGATGTAGATACTTATTTTTTTTATAAGTTCTTATATGTGTACTTTTTTCCCGCAACCGTTGTCCTTTTCATCGTACAAATTATTACGTCAGCAGTGATTCTCCGATTTATAAAGTAAAGGATGTTCAAAATGAAGAAGTCTTCGAAAGAAAAGCGGATAAAGGAAGAAAAAAAGGACACTTTGAAAGAGTTAAAGCAATTATTTTCAAAGAGTCATGATTTACTGATTCGAGAACATTTTTTTCACGATGAAGTCGTCACCCTGGTATATTTTGAGAGTTTGGTCGATCGACATTACCTCGATCAATTCATTCTCCCAAAATTAGAAGAAGCACATGAAAAATCCTATGCAAAAAAGATGGAGGGGAATTTCCAAGCCGTAGATGAAACGGGAAAGTCCCTGGATATGCTCTCCAACGCTCTATTCAATGGGTATATTTTGTTTTTTATCGATGAAAAAATTATCTCCTTACATGCAGGCAATTTTCCTAAACGGCTGCCGGAAGAATCTTCGCTTGAAACCTCCATCCGCGGGCCAAAAGATGGATTTGTTGAAGACTTAAATACAAATATATCCTTAATCAGAAGAAGGCTTTTCACTCCAACTCTTTCAGTCGAAAAATACAAGATAGGAACCCGCAGTCATACAGAGATTGCCATCATGTACCTGAGTGATGTGATAGACGAGCGTGTTATCGATGAGTTATATACCAGATTAGAAAAAGTAGATATTGATGTTCTAACCAGCAATCAACAGTTGGAATCGATACTGGATGACAATCCATACTCCATTTTCACTAATTTCGATTTTACCGGTCGGCCCGATTTTATCGTTGATTCACTGGTCCAGGGAAGATTTGCCCTGTTGGTGGATGGATATCCTACAGTTTCTTTTGCGCCGGTAAATCTTCTACTACAAACGAAGTCACCAGAAGACTCCAGTATCAACTACGTATATGTATCTATGGAAAGGATCTTACGAGTAAGCGGGATTTTGATTTCAGCTTATTTACCAGGATTATGGGTGGCATTTTCGGCTTATAATATTGAACAAATTCCCTATCTGCTCGTGGCGACGATTTCCATGTCCAGATTCGGCCTGCCCCTTTCTGCTCCTGTTGAGATGTTTATCGTCCTATTTTTGTTTGAGTTTTTTAACGAAGCGGGTGTCCGGCTACCCAGGGCGATTGGTCAGACGGTTTCTGTGCTTGGTGGCCTGATTGTAGGGGATGCCGCCATACGTGCCGGGTTGACATCCCCAACCATGCTGGTCATCGGAGCCATTACTTATATTTCGTCTTTTACACTCGTCAATCAAACGTTAAAGTATGGGACTACGGTATTAAGGTTCGTTGTATTGCTGATTAGCACTTTTTTTGGATTATTCGGTGTTGTTATGAGTTTTATTCTGACGGTTCTATATTTCGCGACAAAATCTTCCTTTGGTACTCCATTCCTTGGTTCAGCAGCTCCAATCAGTTGGAATGAAATCATTCGGTCATTTTTCCGATTGCCTATTCAATTTTATAAAAACCGTACCCCTTCAACCAGCCCAGATGACAATACAAGGAAAGGAATAAATCAGCGTGATCAACAAGACAAATAGACTCATTTTCGTTTTTTTAATCCTTTTATTGACAGGGTGTACAGGTTCAAAAAACATTCAGGATCTAACGTATGTCGTTTCGATCGGATTGGATTACAATGAAGAAAACCAGGAATACACAGCCTATCTTCAAGGCTTGAATTTTGCCAATGTAGCAAAACAGGAAGGAAGTAAGCCTTCAGAACCTGTGCCGGCGTTTATCGGTTCTGCTTCTGGTAAAACACTGAATTTGGCTGTAAGACACCTATATAAAGCATCAAGGCCATCATTATTTTTTGGACATACAAAAACGCTCGTCGTCTCAAAAAATGTGTTGAAGTACAAATTCAAAGAGGTCCTGGAGGATGTGGGAAGAAATCGCTCATTAAGACCGAATCTGCAGATATTTACCACTGATGAGAGCATGGAAGAAATCTTTAAGGTGAACGGCTTATTTCATTATCCTCCCGTTTATACAGTTTTGCTGACGGAAGAAACGATGGAGTCTTTACAGGATGATATCGGGGCTACAAGTTTAATGCATTTTTTAAGGGATTACTATGAACCGATGGGCACGGCATTCATCCCGAATATTAGTATTGATAAAAAATCCTGGCAGACCGATCAACCTTACCCTGTACTTTATCTGAACGGTTATAGTCTATTTCAACACTCACAATTCAAAGGAGATCTTCCTTCTAAACCTTCCATCATCGTAGATTGGTTGCTTACCAAAAAAAATCAAATGGATTATCCTTTGTATCAGGATGACGAATTGATATCGACATTTAAACTAATGACGAAGGAGCCTAAAATAAAATATAAGAAAGAAAAAGGTGATTTTCCCACATTTTCACTTGAAGTCAGTGTGAAAGCTGAACTAATAGAAAAATTAAAGGATGCCCCCTATAAAGAAGTGAAAAGTGCACTTGAAAAGTCTTTGGAAAATGAAATTGAAAAAGTGTATAACATGGGGCTGGACAAACAAGTGGATTTACTAAATGCAGGTGAAAAATGGTATAGATACCATCCGCTAGAGTTTGAAAAACTTGAAGAAAAACCTTCATTCTATTTAACAGACCATTCATTAGAGGAAGTAATTGTGAAAGTGGATATCACTCATTTCAACGCATATCGTTACGATCACAAAAGTTCCGAATAGGATTAAGGCAGAAAAACACCAAATCGATTGGTGTTTTTCCCATTTTCTCTTTCATTTTCCAGCTCAATTGAATACCATAGAAATAAGAATATTTTGAATGGAGGGCATCATTGATGAAAATAAGCATTTACATATTATTATTGTTAGTATCAGCCGTAGTTGCAATTGGATGGAGCTGGAAGAGGCTGTTGGATTTCAATACCTATAAAAAGCCATTCTTGGAGGGAGTCGCTCTTCAATTTCTATTTCTTCTTTTTGCATCGGTATGGTGGCTCATTACTGAGGATACTTCAGATGGGGTCATAGGTGTTTTCTATTATTTTCTTGCGTTCCTTACGATAATGGTTGTTCATGGGTTTACCCTGCACTATTTATTTTCTAAGAAAAAAATGCAGGAACGGGAAGAATGAGTGTGGTCGGGGTCGATGCCGGCGGAACGTTAACCAAGATCGTGTTTGAGGAAAATGGCGCACTGCATTTTAAAACCTTTTCCAGTGAGCAGCATGTGCTGCAGTGGCTTGGAATCCTCGCCCAAAATCATAAGCTTTACATTACGGGAGGAAAAGCAGAGAAGTGGGGAGAAATTTTTCCACATGCTCACATTGTTGGAGAATTCGAAGCGGTATGCAGTGGAGCTAAACTTCTCCTTAAAGAGGAAAAAAGTGATCTGAAACAGTTCACCCTCATAAATATAGGTACAGGGACGTCTTTTTTTAAGGTTGATGAAAACGGATGTGAAAGATTACTCGGTAGTGGGTTAGGGGGCGGAACCTTAATGGGATTGGGAGGTTTACTAACTGGAGAATCTGACTATTACGAGCTGGTACGGTTATCAAAAGAAGGCAAACGAGAACTAGTTGATTTATCAGTGAGGGACGTATATGAGGCAATGAATTCTCCAGTTCCTGAACATTTGACAGCTGCTAATTTCGCTAAAGGGGATGCTTCTTCTAAGAAAGCAGACAAACTGAGGGCTCTAACGAATATGATAGCCGAAACCATTATTCTCCTTGCATCTCAAGCGTCTCAAGCCCATAAGTTAGAGAATTTCGTGTTTATTGGAAGTACATTGAAATCAAATCCTGCTTTAAAAGAGGACCTTTCACAATTTCAAGATATGTTATCCTACACCCCTATTTTTCCAGAGAAAGGGGCATACGCTGGAAGTCTGGGAGCGTTTGATGTTGGAAGGGAAGCAGAGCATTCACAAAATAGACAATGAATATTGCCTCTGCTGATTGTTTTTTTATCCCCTTTTTACTAACATAGAATGGGAGATATAGATAAAGTCGGAGGAGATAAAGATGTCAAAAACCAAAACATTCATTGTGGTGATGACCATCATAGGGATTCTCCTTGCAGGTTGCAGTAATAGTAACTTTCAAGCAGAAACAGATTATGAAGTGAAAGAATTTTCTTATACGAATCAAAATAATCAAGAAGTCGGTTTGAATGATTTGAAAGGACAAGTCTGGATCGCAGATTTCATATTCACTAATTGTGAAACCGTTTGTCCACCTATGACATTTAATTTAACGAAGCTTCAAGAAAAGCTGAAAGAAGAAGGGGTAGAGGATTACAAAATCGTTTCCTTCAGCGTAGACCCTGAAAACGATACACCGGACGCATTAAAAGAGTATATTTCAAACTTTGAAGCAGATACAAGTAAATGGGAACTACTTACAGGATATGAATTTGACGAGGTAAAAGACCTTGCGGAACATTCTTTCCGCTCGATTGTAGCCGACGATCCTAATTCCGATCAGATGATTCATGGTACCAGCTTCTACTTGGTGAATCAAGAAGGTACAGTCGTAAAAACCTATAGTGGCAATAGTGACGTCCCTTACGATGAAATTGTCCAAGATATGAAAACATTAATTCAAGAGGGGTCTAAATAGACTTTTCTCGAAGGAGAATCACAGATTTTCAGGTGATTCTCCTTTTTTACTATTGAATTTCCATTCCAAAATCAGGGTTTTAATGATTATAATGATAAAAAGGGGAGTCGCTATGGGTTTAGACCCAATGGAATGGTGAACCAGGAATATGATAAAGTAAAAGAATCGCAACTAAATTAAGAGGCAGCAGGTGAAGAGACATTCGAAACTCAAAAGGTATGATGATGATTGATACAGCCATTACCCTATTTATTTTGATATGGGTATTGAAATCTTTTTCAGATGGAGATGTATGGAAGGGAATCTTATTCGCCATATGTTTTGCCATAATGGCCGGAGTCCTATTTTTGCGGTTCAAAAAGAAAAGATAGAGGGAAGGTGAGAGGATGGGGAAATAATGCAATCAGCTTATTATTTTACATGGAGAGACGTGTTTACATATAGAAGAATTAAGGTATAAAGGGTTAGATGAATATCATCGTTTGAAGCTTAGAGGAAAGTAGGAAAAGGAATCATGAAAGAATTATGGAGCGCATTTGGTTGGGTTCTTCCAATTATTATAGTTGTGACGATTTCCCTTATCTTTGCGGTCTCCTTTTGGAAGAAAAGAAAAGGGAAGGGCAGATGGATGAACTTACTGCCTGTTCTATTTACGTGCATAACGATTGGAGGCATCTGCTTAATTACCCTGACTCCATTGACTGGTGGAAATGTAGCTGAGGGGTCGGTGAATTTTGATCCATTCTCTAATCTTAAGTTGAATTTAATTTACCGAAATCATTTAGATGTTCCCATTAGAAATCTGTTGGCCAATATATTTTTGTTTATTCCATTAACCTTTTTTATAGCTTGGTGGATGAGGCATTCGAAACAAATTATTCTGATGGTCACGTTTATTGGGGCACTTTTTTCCTTTGGTATTGAATTTGCCCAATATTATTTACCTTTAGGAAGAGCGACGGATATTGATGATTGGATAATGAATACGCTAGGTTCATTTATAGGTGGCCTCCTATTTGTGATCGCACGTTTTATCTATAATATTTTGAAGCTCAATAAGAAAGTAAACTGAGAGTATTAACGATAGTTAATGCTCTTTTTTAGTATCAAAAATATCGCATAAATGCTAAAGCGGCATGTTAAATTCCAAAACGGTGGATTTATCTTAGGATTCAGATAAACTTTCAACGGAAATGTATAGTCCTTTCCCTTAAACAAAAGCTAACACTACATAAAAGGAGGTGAGTTCTCTTGCTGAAAAAAGGACTTAAAGGAATCCTGATAACGGCTGCATGCATCGTGATTTTGTTCCTCATCATGCATTGGGATGTGAAACAAGGTGTGAAGAACTATGCGAGAACTCACCCGGTTACGGAAACCCTTTCTCGTAAAGCTGCAATCAACGTATACAATACAGGGAAGGACTTATATGAAAATTTGTTTGCGGATATTAAAACAGCAGATGAGCTTGTTTGGATTCATTTTTTCATTATCAGGGACGATCAGATTTCCAACGAGTTTTTTGATTTGCTGATTGAAAAGGCTAAGGAAGGTGTAGATGTTCGATTGTCTGTCGACTTCCTTGGTTCAGATATTAAGAAGGAAAGTATAAAGAAGATGAAAGAAGGAGGGGTGAAGATTGTAAAAAGCAGGCCACTCTCCCTGAAGAATATCTTCTATTCCCTTCACCATCGGAATCATCGCAGGCTCGTTTCCATTGATCAAAGAATTGCTTATATTGGAGGCTTCAATATGGGCGATGAATATTTAGGGAAAGACCCGAAGCTTGGGTACTGGAGGGACTATCACATACGGTTGGAGGGTGAGGCAGGAATTGAGGTGGCACAGCAGTTTAAAAGGGACTGGATCGAGGATGGGGCAGAAAGTATGGAGATCGTACATCCTACTCGTACTTCAAATGGAAATGAAGGGAGCAGCGTTCAATTCTTGTTCTCAACAGGAGACAGTATTGTAGATAAGACAGTGAACTGGATTAACAGTTCGGAAGAGAGTGTCACAATTACAACGCCATACTTTCTACCAAATGGGAAACTTATATCCGCTTTAAAGAAAGCAGTGAAGCGTGGGGTGAAAGTGAAGATCCTCATTCCGGACGATACCGATGCATGGTTCACGAAGCCGCCAAGTTACAGAATAGAGAAAACTTTGTTAGAGAGCGGAGTGGATCTTTATCTATATGAAAAAGGGTTTTTCCACGGTAAAGTGCTTGTCATTGATCATAAATGGGCTGATATTGGTACAGCCAATTGGGATCCACGAAGCTTCTACTTAAATGATGAAAGCAACTGCATCATTCGCGATGCAAATGTTGCCGCCGAATTAGAATCACTGATCCATAATGACATTAATGATAGTAAAAAACTGACCATGAAGTCTTTCAATGAACTCCCTGCCTGGGAAAAAGCGCTCCGTAAAACGCCTGAATGGGTATATTATTATTTCTAAGAATAAATAATTTTTATTGTATAAGAAAATATGGTAAAGTGATTTCATATCTTAAATAGAATACACCTCACTGAAGAAAGGGATTGTCCATGAGCGAGCTCTTGTTTGTATCTTTGTTTATTCTTTCGTTATTGGCTTTTAAGTTTTTTAACGTGTTAAAGAAGAAACATGTGTCAAAGTCTCACAAGTCAGTAGCAGTTAGTATCGTGATCTTTTCTGTTATCGGCATGATGTTGACGGTCCTTTTTTATCTTCCAAATGCATCTTAAAGAAAGCAAGCTATACACCGATTTAACGAGTAAACACACAAGAGGAGCGTACTTGTGTGTTTTTTTGTGAAATTCTAGTGATAGTGTGAATAAAATAATGACCGTTCCTTTCCGCTTCAGGCACTTGCTTTCCGCGGGGAGGAATTCGAGCCTCCTCGACGTTCCGTCTGTGGGGTCTCGACCTTTCCTCTATTTCCCGCAGGAGTCAAGTGCCTTCCGCTACAATCCACTCTGTGCTTCCACATTCTACATCCTTACTGACTATTAGTATGGATAGAAAAACACAATAAAAGCTCCTACTGAGATAGGTTGAGCATTTGCTCCCAAAAACAACGAAATTTTAGAAATCAATTACCAGTGATTTATTTTCTCTTGTGTACTAGAAATTCTGTTTCTTTTGATGTTTTTGGACACATTAAAGCTCTGTCACGAAAAATTCTTATAGATGGTGAGGGCAACTGCGTAGACTCCTGCGGAAGAACGGGCGTGCCGAGACCCCGTTCGGCAAAGCTGAGGAGGCTTGGCCGTACGTCGACGGAAAGAGGAGCGGTTCCCCTCACCATCCAGGACTCACTAGTCGACAGAGCCCCTGGCAAATATCATGTTTATAAATCAACAAACTTTGTGAAAAGGCATCTTCATCTTCCTAATATACGCAGCTGCTTTCATTTGGCCGTGAATTTGATATGATTATAGAAGGTTATTTCATATAAGCAATATAGTGACTTAAGTATAAATCGTCGATCATATTAATGTACGAAAGGCAATAAAGGAGAATATAGATGAAAGCTGCAATGATTTTTGATATGGATGGAACGTTATTTCAAACTGATCGTATTCTTGAAGCTTCACTTCATGATACCTTTCAACGACTTAGAGATGAAGGAATGTGGAAAGGGGTTACACCTCTTGAAATATACAGAGAAATTATGGGTGTCCCTCTTTCTGTTGTGTGGAAAACACTTTTACCTCATCATCCCTTACATATACATGGGAAAGTGAATGATGTATTTCATGAAAAACTGATTGAAAATATTCAGAAAGGAAAGGGAGCTCTCTATCCTCATACGGAAGAAATATTAGCTTATTTATCTGGGAGAGGGTTTCCGATCTTTGTGGCAAGCAACGGATATCCTCATTATTTAAAGACGATCGTCGAGTACTTTCACTTGGATCGGTGGATCTTAGACTGCTACAGCATTCAGGAAATACAATCAGATGACAAAAGGGAGTTGATTCGAAAAATCAAAGAGGATCACAATCTTACCCATGGGGTTGTGATTGGAGATAGATTGTCTGACTTCAAGGGAGCAGAGGAAAACCACTTTCTTTCGATAGGTTGTGCCTTTGATTTTTCTCAGGAAAAAGAATTACGTGAAGCGGATATTGTGGTTGAAGATCTTTTGGAGGTTAAAGAGTATCTGGAGGAAATGAAATAAAGGAGGGGTTCGGGTGGAGGATGAACAACTAGCCGTCTTTGATGAATACGGTAATAGGCTTGGAGTAGCCAGTCGTTCCGAGGTGCATATAAAGGGATATTGGCATGAAACCTTTCATTGCTGGCTTGCGCATTATGATGAAATTTGTGGAGAGACCTATATTTATTTCCAAATGAGAAGTGATAAGAAAAAAGATTTCCCTGTCTTACTTGATATTACCGCCGCTGGACATATCTTGTCACAGGAGAAGATTGAAGACGGTGTGAGAGAAGTTCATGAAGAGCTTGGACTTCATCTTACGATAGATGAACTTCTATCATTAGGAATCGTTAAAGGAGAGTTAATTCAACGGGATATGATTGATCGGGAACTAACTCACGTATTCCTGTACTCCAAGCCGGTTGCATATGACGAATTTCAACTTCAGTCAGAAGAAGTGTCCGGTATTTTCCGTTCGACTCTTCAAGACTTTAAAGCGCTCGTTCAACAAACGAAAGAGGAAATCGACGTAGAAGGATTTCTTATTAATGAAACAGGGAATAAGGACTTCATTAAGCAAAGGGTGAGTTACCATCACTTTGTTCCACATAAAAGGTCCTACCTTCTTGAAATTATTGAGCGCATATCGGCTCATCTTTAGAAATTAATTCGTACTTCCCATAGTCAATATGGATAATCAAGGCTATTATAGTAATCTAGTACATACATAATGTGATAAGAGAGTAGGAGGACACACTTGAACGGCACAGCACATATGGCAATTGGAGCAGCAACAGGATTTATTGTGGCCAACTCATTTGGATCTGGTCCTGACATAACGGCCGCACTTGTGGCAATAGGCGGGGTATCCGGACTCATGCCTGATATGGATATTGATGGAAAGCTTAGTAACAAGGTTACTTTTTCACCAAAAATGATCAGAGCAGTGGCACAAATCATTGGTTTTTTAATGATGGTATACAGCTATCTTGAAGGAATCGGGAAAGAACGATGGCTTGGTATAGGATATGGTGCAGGAATGATGATTCTCGCAAGTTTCATTACCCAGAGAAGAATGCTGATGATTACAGGCATCGGTGTGACAGCATGCGGTTGGCAGTTAAATGAAACGTGGTTATGGTTGTTAGGTATTTATATTTTCATTGCCTCATTCGTTTCACATCGCAGTTATACTCACTCTGTTCTTGGGATTGTATATTATGGCATGATTGCTCATTATCTAGAGTCTTCTTTAATGATTGATGGAGTATTTGAAGCGTGTGTAATCGGTTATGCAAGTCATTTGGTCGCAGATATGAAATTTCTTCCTTTTAATAAGAGAGGCATAAAGCTTTTCCTTCCCCTTTCATCCAAAGAAATCTAAATTGTGTCTACACCCACTTGACCATTATTTCCCCATACATTAAAATAATGGAAACACTTTATATGGTAAAATGCGATGAGGAAGAAGAGTAGACGAACGAAACATTTCAGAGAGCTGATGGCTGGTGAGAATCAGTATGGTGAAATCGTTGAATGGGCTTTTGAGCATCCAGGCTGAAATTAAGTAGGTTATGGCGGAGGGTCTCACCGATAAAGGAGACGATGTATCGAAGGCGACTTCTGTACAGATGAGTGCGTTTACTAAAGTGTAAGCGAATGAAGGTGGCACCACGGGTTTCCCGTCCTTTTTTAGAGGATGAGAAGCCCTTTTTGTGTTTATTTTTATTATTTTGAGCGGAGGGAATTGTTATGAAAAAACAAGTTCTGACGGGGATTAAGCCAACAGGACGTATTCATTTGGGGAATTATATTGGTGCAATCAAACCGGCATTGCAATTGGCAGAGAACCAATCCTACAATACAGCTTATTTTGTTGCCGATTATCATGGTTTAACGAAGATACATGATGGGCATGAAATGAAAGAACTATCTTATGGAGTGGCAGCGGCTTGGTTAGCATTAGGTTTGAATCCTGATCGAGCGATCTTTTATCGTCAATCTGATGTACCTGAGATCTTTGAATTAAGCTGGATCCTGTCTTGTTTTGCACCGAAAGGATTAATGAACCGGGCCCATGCATATAAATCAATGGTTGAAGAAAATTATTCCGCCGGCAGGGAGATGGATGCGGGCGTCAACGTGGGCTTATTCACTTATCCTATATTAATGGCGGCGGATATCCTTCTTTTCCAAACGGAACTGGTTCCTGTCGGAAAAGATCAAATTCAGCATGTTGAAATTGCAAGAGACATAGCAGAAAACTTTAATAAGCTATATGGAGAAACATTTATTCTTCCTGAATATGTCATACAGGAAGAAACATCCGTTCTACCGGGACTCGATGGACGGAAAATGAGTAAAAGCTATAACAACACCATTCCATTATTTGAAGAACCAAAAAAACTCCAAAAACTAATCAATAAAATCAAAACAGATTCTTCACCTCCTGAAGAGCCTAAGGATCCTGAAACATCCGTCTTATTCTCTCTTTATAAAGAATTTGCAACCTCCGATCAAGTTGAAGAAATGAGAAGGAGATTTCAAGAAGGAATAGGCTGGGGAGAAGCGAAAAAAGAGCTATTCCAAGTAATGAATTCATTTATCGAGAAACCAAGATCGAAATATGAAGAACTGATGGCCTCCCCCCATATGCTGGATGTCATCTTACAAAATGGAGCAAAAAAAGCACGGGAAAAAACAATCCCATTCATGAAAGAGATTAAAAGTAAAATAGGGATTTATCATTGAAATAAAAAATGTTGATGAAGCGTAAAATGAATATTTTTTATTCAGATAATTCATAATTCTCATTGACATTTCTTCTTCTTTATTATAAGTTATGGGAAAGTTATTTTTCACAAAATCAAATAGTTTCTTATCAAGAGAGGTAGAGGGACTGGCCCGAAGACACCTCAGCAACCAGCCGCGAGTTTTGGTATGGTGCTAATTCCAGCAAGTTGATGTCAACTTGGACGATAAGAGGGAGAACGAACGTACAAAACCTTCTTATTTTCATTAAGAAGGTTTTTTTGTTTTTTCCCTTTTCGTATTCAAGATAGAAAAGGAGAGAAGAATGTTGAAAAAGCATATTGATACAATACTTGTCCAGGCGGGAAATCGGAAAGATCCTTCAACAGGTGCTGTGAGCTTGCCCATTCATTTATCGACTGCCTATGAACATAAGGGGATTGGCCAATCGACAGGCTATGATTACACAAGGACTGGAAATCCAACCCGCACCACCTTGGAAGACACCCTCACTCAATTGGAGGAAGGTCACAGAGGGTTTGCCTTCAGCTCGGGGATGGCAGCGATTCAGGCAATCCTTAGCTTATTTTCCAGCGGGGATGAATTGATTGTTTCGAAAGACCTATACGGCGGGAGCTACCGTTTATTCGTGCAGTATGAAGCACAATATAGTATCAAATTTCATTTCGTCGATACAAGTGATGTTGGCTCCATAGAAGAACAAATTTCTAACAGAACAAAGGCCATTTTTGTTGAAACCCCAACCAATCCATTGATGAATGAAGCAGATATTTCTGAGATTGCCGGCATTGCTAAGGCCAACGGGTTGCTCTTAATTGTCGATAATACCTTCTATACACCTGTTCTACAAAAGCCGCTCGCTGAAGGCGCAGACATTGTCATTCACAGCGCCACGAAATACTTAGGGGGCCATAATGATGTATTGGCCGGTGTTGTGGTCGTAAACACAGAAGAGTTGTCGGGGAAAATCTACACCATTCAAAATTCAATCGGAGCGGTTCTCGCCCCTTTTGATTGTTGGCTCTTATTAAGAGGGATGAAAACCCTTAGTCTCAGAATGGCTCAGCACGAAAAAAACGCAAGAAAATTAGCGGAGTATCTTGATGCCCATGAATGTGTAACAGACGTTTTATATCCGGGAAAAGGCGGCATGCTTTCCTTTCGTATCGCAAAGGAAGAATGGGTTGCTCCATTTCTCCAACACTTAAAAGTTATTACGTTTGCTGAAAGTTTGGGAGGGGTGGAAAGTTTTATCACCTATCCCGCTACCCAAACACATGCAGACATTCCTGAAGAAGAACGGAAAAGGCTTGGTATCTGCAACAGACTCCTGCGGTTTTCTGTAGGAATTGAATTTATTGATGACCTGATTGAAGACCTAGAGAATGTTTTTCAACAATTGGAAAAAGAGGTGCTTACGTATGAGTAAAAAACCATTTTCACTTCAGACGTCACTCATTCATTCTCACGGAGTTGATAAAGAAACAGGAGCGGTCTCTACACCGCTTCATCATGCTACGACCTTTCATCAACAGGATTTTGATCAATATGGAACGTATGATTACAGCCGTTCGGGAAATCCAACGAGGGAAACCGTTGAAGAAACGATCGCTGAATTAGAAGGCGGGGTAAGGGGCTTTGCCTTTTCATCCGGAATGGCGGCAATCTCAACAAGCTTCTTATTATTGTCCAGTGGAGATCATGTTCTCGTATCAGAAGAAGTGTACGGTGGAACATACAGAATGATTACCGAGGTCCTCACTAAGTTTGGGATTGCATACTCATTTGTGAACATGAAGGATCTACATGAAGTGGCTTGTTCAATTAAGCACAATACGAAAGTGATTTATATGGAGACGCCATCCAATCCGCTTCTGAATATCACCGATATTGAAGGAGTCGTAAAACTTGCCAAGGCGAATGGATGTTTAACGTTTCTTGATAATACATTCATGACTCCCCTCCTGCAAAGACCGATCAGTCTAGGTGTGGATGTTGTCCTGCACAGTGCCACGAAGTTTCTTGCCGGACATAGTGATGTCTTGGCAGGGCTTGCCGTAACGGGAAATGAGGAGATTGCCAGGAAACTTGCTTTCTTGCAGAATTCGTTTGGTGCTGTCCTCGGTGTTCAGGATTGCTGGCTGCTCTTAAGAGGGCTGAAAACACTGCATGTACGATTGAAGGAATCATCAGAATCGGCTTATAAGATTGCGACCTTCTTAGAAAAAAGAAAGGAAGTAGAAGAAGTGTATTACCCAGGATTAAGCTATCATCCCGGTCGTGAAATTCAAGTTCGACAAGCAGAGGGTCCTGGAGCGGTTCTTTCCTTCCGATTAAAAGGGGAAGAAGAAGTGAAGCAACTCATACAAAATTTAAACATTCCCGTGTTCGCCGTAAGTTTAGGAGCTGTTGAATCCATCCTATCCTATCCATCAAGGATGTCACATGCTTCCATGCCAAAAGCAGAACGGGAAAGAAGAGGTATTACAGATGGTTTATTACGATTATCAGTAGGACTTGAAAACGTGGATGAATTGATTAAAGATCTTCAAAACGGATTAGATAGTATACAAAAGATCAATCGAAACAACGTGATTAATTTATAAAAAAGGAGGGAATGTCATGACGCCGTTGCTGGAAGCACTGAAAGAGAGAATCTTAATTGCAGATGGTGCGATTGGAACGTTGTTGTATTCATATGGAGTGGACAGATGCTTTGAAGAGCTGAATCTTTCTCACCCAAATGAAGTGTTGAAAGTCCATAAAGAGTATATTGATGCAGGAGCTGATATCATTCAGACCAATACGTATGGAGCCAATTATCAAAAGCTTTCCAGATACGGATTGGAGGATTCGGTTAAGGAAATAAATACAGCTGCAGTGCGTCTGGCAAGAAAAGCCGCGGGTGAAAACACCTATATTCTGGGCACCATCGGGGGAATCAGGGGCATTAAACAAAATGTGTCGCTGGAAGAAATCAAAAGAAGCTTTCGGGAACAGCTATACTGTTTATTACTAGAGGGTGTAGATGGCATTCTGCTTGAAACCTATTATGATTTCGAAGAATTAACCACTGTATTAAACATTACTAAACGTGAAGCAGACATTCCTATCATTGCTCAAGTTTCTTTACATGAAACGGGAGTTCTTCAAAATGGAATGGAGATAAAAGACGCTCTTCAACAATTAGAGTTATTGGGGGCCGATGTTGTCGGCATCAATTGCCGCATGGGTCCATTTCATATGGTGAACTCATTAGAGGAAGTTCCATTACCAAAAAGGGCATTTCTATCCGTCTATCCCAATGCCAGTCTGCCAAACTATGAAGAAGGTCGATTCTATTACTCTGCTGAGCCTGATTACTTTGGAGATATAAGCAACGAATTGCGACTGCAAGGTGCAAGAATCATTGGGGGATGCTGTGGGACCACACCTGATCACATTCGTTCTGTAGGAAGCAGGTTAAAAAGCCGGGAGCCAGTGAAAGAAAAAGTGGTGAAAACAAAAAAGGTTGTTCAGTTATCGTCACCTTCTATCAAGGGAAGCTTGCTGCATGAGCAAGTAAGGAAAAAGAAAACGATCATTGTTGAACTCGATCCACCAAAGCATCTCGACACGAAGCTGTTCTTCCAAGGGGCTGAGGCATTAAAGGAAGCTGGAATTGACGCACTCACGCTTGCAGACAACCCGTTAGCATCGCCTCGTATTAGTAATGACGCCATTGGCAGCCTGGTAAGCTCAAAATTTGATCTTACGCCTTTAGTTCACATCACTTGTCGGGATCGAAACCTGATTGGACTTCAATCCCATTTAATGGGATTACACACGTTAGGAATACACAATATATTAGCGATTACGGGGGATCCGGCCAAGATTGGAGATTTTCCCGGGGCAGCATCCGTTTATGATTTATCTTCTCTTGAACTCATTGAATTGATTAAACAGAATAATGAGGGGATATCCTTCTCCGGTAAATCACTCCGGGAACGCACTCAATTTTCAGTAGGTGCAGCTTTTAATCCGAATTTCCGTCATTTAGACGCTTCTGTCAAAAGGCTTGAAAAGAAAAAGAATGCCGGAGCTGACTATTTCATTTCTCAACCGATCTTTGGGAAAGAACAGCTGATTCAAGTACATGAAGCTACGAAGCATTTAGATGTTCCGATCTTTATCGGAATCATGCCGTTAATCAGCTCAAGAAATGCAGAGTTTCTCCATCATGAAGTACCGGGAATCAATGTGCCGGAAGAAACAAGACAAAGAATGAAGGAAGCGGGAAGTGATCCCGTTATTGCAAGGGCTGTCGGAATGGAGATAGCAAAAGACTTACTTGATACAGCAATAGATCTGTTTAATGGAATTTACCTTATCACACCTTTTGTCAGGTACGATATGAGCATTGAACTGATTCATCATATACAAGAGAAAACCATCACAGAAAGAGAGGTTCCCTATGGCCATCACTTTGTTTGAAGAACAGCTAAGGAAAAAAATACTCGTACTCGATGGAGCAATGGGAACGATGCTTCAACAAGCGAATTTATCACCGGAGGATTTTGGTGGAGAAGAGCTTGAAGGATGTAATGAAAACCTGGTTTTAACATCGCCGAAGGTAATCTATCAGATCCACCTGGAATATTTAAAAGCCGGAGCTGATGTGATTGAAACGAATACCTTTGGTGCAACCCCCATCGTACTGGACGAATATGATTTAGGCTATAAAGCATACGAAATCAATAAAGTAGCCGCTGAAATCGCTAAAAAAGCTGTAGAAGATGTCTCAACCTCCGAGTGGCCAAGGTTTGTTGCAGGATCTCTGGGTCCCACTACCAAAACCTTATCTGTTACAGGAGGGGTAAGCTTCGAAGTGTTAGTAGACAACTATCGTGTTCAAGCAGAAGGTCTTCTCGATGGAGGAGTTGATGTACTGCTGCTTGAAACGAGCCAGGATGCGTTAAATGTAAAAGCAGCAAATCTCGGAATTCGAAGTGCTTTTGAATCCAGGGGGAAAGAAATCCCCATTTTGTTATCCGGGACCATTGAGCCAATGGGCACTACACTCGCCGGACAGACAATCGAGGCATTTTATTTATCACTTGAACATTTAAATCCTTTGGTCGTTGGTCTAAACTGCGCAACAGGACCTGAATTTATGCGTGACCATATCCGTTCCTTATCGAGTTTAGCCACTACCTATGTAAGCTGTTATCCGAATGCAGGACTTCCTGATGAAGAGGGAAATTACAATGAGACCGCAGATTCTCTCAGTATAAAGATGAAGGGTTTTGCCGAGAAAGGCTGGCTGAATCTTGTTGGAGGGTGCTGTGGAACGACACCGGAGCATATTCGTGCCCTTTCAGAAGTGGTGAAGGGATTACCTCCCCGTCAACCCAATGAGTCTCACCCTCATGCGGTGTCAGGAATTGAAGCGTTCGTCTATGAGGATGCAGACAGAAGACCGATTCTCGTCGGAGAACGGACGAATGTCATCGGTTCACGTAAATTTAAACGATTGATTGCAGAGAATAAAATAGAAGAAGCGTCAGAGATTGCAAGAGCACAGGTTAAAAATGGAGCTCAGGTGATCGATATATGCCTTGCAGATCCCGATCGTGAAGAAGTAGAAGATATGAATGTATTCATACAAGAAGTGGTAAAAAAAGTAAAAGTTCCTCTTGTCATTGATTCAACGGATGAGAAAGTGCTTGAGACCGCTTTAAAATATTCTCAAGGGAAAGTGATCATTAACTCGATTAATCTTGAAGACGGAGAAGAGCGGTTTGAGAAGATTACAAAGCTGATGAAGGAATACGGAGCGGCGGTTGTAGTAGGAACGATTGATGAAAAAGGAATGGGAGTGTCAGTCGAGCGTAAAGTAGACATTGCCCTTCGTTCTCATAAACTGTTAACAGAGAAATATGGGGTAGCTTCAGAAGACATCATCTTTGATCCTCTTGTTTTCCCAGTTGGAACAGGAGATCAGCAATACATTGGATCAGCCAATGCCACCGTTGAAGGGATAAGACAGGTAAAGGAAGCCCTACCGGAATGCCCTCATATTTTAGGGGTTAGTAACGTTTCTTTTGGACTGCCTCCTGTCGGAAGAGAAGTTCTAAATGCTGTGTATCTTTATCACTGTACGAAGGCTGGCCTTGATTATGCGATAGTCAATACGGAGAAATTAGAGCGATTTGCATCTATCCCTGAAGAAGAAATTCGAATGGCGGAGAAACTATTATTTGAGACGACTGATGAAACCTTGGCTGAATTCACAGCATTTTACAGAGGGAAAAAGAAAGAAGTAAAGGTACCAGTCAACACTATGACTCTAGAAGAAAGACTGGCTCATTATGTGGTGGAAGGGACGAAGGAAGGACTGATTTCCGATTTAAATATCGCTTTGGAAAAATATGACGCTCCCCTTGAAATCATCAATGGTCCCCTTATGGCTGGAATGAGTGAAGTCGGAAGGTTATTTAATGATAATCAGCTGATTGTAGCGGAGGTATTACAGAGTGCCGAAGTCATGAAAGCATCCGTTGCTCATTTGGAACCACATATGGAACAAACGGAAAGTTCATCTTCTAAAGGCAAAGTGGTCCTAGCTACGGTTAAGGGGGATGTTCATGATATTGGTAAGAATCTCGTTGATATTATCCTCAGTAATAACGGATATAAAGTGATTGATTTAGGCATTAAAGTAACACCTCAGGAACTGATCGAAGTCATACGGAAAGAGAAGCCCGATATCATAGGTTTGTCCGGGCTCCTTGTAAAGTCTGCCCAACAAATGGTCATTACTGCTCAAGATTTGAAACAGTCTGATATTTCAGTTCCTCTTGTAGTAGGAGGTGCGGCCCTCACCCGAAAATTCACTACAAACAAAATTGGCCGGGAATACGATGGACTGGTTCTTTATGCGAAGGATGCAATGGATGGACTTAGCATCATGAATGGGATTCAACATGAAGAAACAAGGCTTCAGTTGGAAGAAGAGAGTCGCGAAAAGTTAAGTAAGGTCGTTTCGACTGAAGATTCACCGAATCGAAATACATCTTCTGTTGCGGTGAAAGTACGTTCTACAGTTGCACAAGATGTAAAAGTCCATGTTCCTTCTGACTTAATTCCACATACCATAAAAGAATTTTCACTTGATCAAATTCAACCCTACATTAATCAGCAAATGCTTCTTGGGCATCATTTAGGGATTAAAGGGAAAATTTCAAGATTACTGGAAGAAGGGGACGAACGAACAGTCGGACTTAAAGCAGTGACTGATGAATTGTTCCAGAAAGCAAAAAGGGAAGGGATGATTCAGGCATCTGCACGATATCAATTCTTTCCAGCTCAATCAGATGGTGATGATGTTGTTATTTATCACCCGGAGGATCCTCACACAGTAATCGAACGATTTCATTTTCCCAGACAAGCAGGAAATCAGCATTTGTGTTTAGCAGATTACTTACGGCCTGTAGAAAGTGGAGAAATGGATTATGTCGGTTTCTTTGCGGTAACGGCCGGTGTGAAAATCAGGCAGTGGGCTAGAGAGATGAAGGAAGAAGGCCGATTCCTTGAAAGTCACGCACTGCAGGCTCTTGCCTTGGAAACAGCAGAAGGACTGGCTGAAAGAGTGCATGAGATGATGAGAAGCCGGTGGGGGTTTCCTGATCCTGTTGATTTCACGATGCAGGACCGGTTCCGGACTCATTATCAAGGACAGCGCTTTTCATTTGGGTATCCGGCGTGTCCTGAACTTGAAGATCAGAAGAAGCTGTTTAAGCTTATTCAACCTGAAAGAATCGGAATCCAATTAACAGACGGATGTATGATGGAACCGGAAGCATCGGTAACAGCGATGGTCTTCGCTCATCCGGAAGCAAGATATTTTAATGTATTATAAATACCATACTAAAAAGGCAACTTCCCAAAGAGGAGTTGCCTTTTTGTTTTTGTGGCGATAAGTTTAGCAGTCTATTCTTATTATTCTTTTGGCAAGACCAACAGAGGTCCACTAATCCAAAATAAAAATGGATATCTGGGTAATGAAAGAATTTATTGGTTAGGGGATGAAGGAAAATCTGCTTGTAGAGTAATAAAGGGGAAACACAGAGTCAAAAAGAGTGATCTTCTGTTTTAACACTTTGATTACTGAACTTGTTTTCGAGTATTTCCAGTATTCTTTCTTCTGAGAATCCTGTGATCATCGATAGATTGAGTAAACCGGGCTTGATTCCTATAGACACACAGAAATGATAGGCACTTTGGATAGCAAGTGTTTCAATACACTTTCTTGTCAGATTGTTTTTCATTCTCTCATCAGCTCCCAACTATTTTGACAAATGACTAAGTAGTAGGATTACGACATCATATTTAGATTTGCGGTTGGTTTCTAGTAGGAGATTCATATACACATCGAAATAGTATATCGAGACATACATGCTGTCTGTTTCTCAGTTAATACTCTCATTATACACTTTATATTGTGAATTGTAGAGTTGATTTTACAAAACAATGTAATATTTTTAGAATATACTTATAATTTTACCAGGTTTAAATATATAATTTAAAGAGTGCAGTAAAAGGTATTACTTAGGGGGATCGCAATGAAATTTATAAGATTGAGCCTGATGTTGGTTTTGCTTCTTTCTGCGTGTACTGGAATAGACGAAAATCTCCCACATCAAAAACTGGATTTGAGGGAAACATCTAAAGCGCTTCAGAAGTCTATTTCAGATCATGGAAATGGAATCTTTCTGTATGATAATGGAACCGGAAGTACGCTTGTTGTGTTAAATGGAAGTGTAGTAGATCTAAATGCAAAAAAAGCCCCCTATTATGAAAACATTGATTTTGAAGTAAGAGAAAGCACATTATGGATTTCCTTTACTGAACACTTTGAAATAAACTATTCGCATAAAGAGCTGACTAATCAATTAATATATCGCATTAATAGAAATGAATTTAAAGAGAACTTTGATACGATTAAAGTGTTGAAAAATGATAAGGAAATTCCCATTACCAGTGTAATTAGCGGGGGATTTTAGGATGAATATAGTTACAATACTAGAGCAAATGAATATGAGTGATGTCCGTTTAAGATGGGTGTGTTGAGGGGACGGACCTGTCATGCTCTTAGTTAAGAGTGTTTAAATGGAATTTTTGTATGAATGTGATATATAATGAAGAATGGTATAAGAAAAAGTCGAAAGCGGATGGATCGACTCAACCTGTAAGGCGGAATTTAATGAAGATGTAACAAGAGAAAAGAGTCTGATTTCCCAACTACTCATTGCATCAGAGAGGGAAGAAGAAATTGATATAAATTTGTTGGATATCATAGGAGGAATCATACATGCATAGAAATAAGGAACTACATACATTTTTATTAAGTAAGGCTCGTCAATTAACGGAAGATTGGTATAACTCCCTGGATAAAAACACAACAAATGGTGTTTATTCTTCCTCAGATCCCAAGGTGATAGAAACTTTAAAAAATCAAAACTTTGAGTTTCACGGGATTCTTTGTAATGTGTTTGCTGAGGATAAAGAAACGTTTAATCAGAAGATTGATGAATGGGTCTTGACCATTGCAGAGGATAAGGAACATCTAGAAACCCCAAATCACTATATTCTTAGAGAATTCATGAGGGTTAGACATCAATACCTGGAATTCTTGAAAGAATACGCCGAAACTCATATGGAAAAAAACATCTTCGAACAATTCAGCCGTTGGAATCAAGTCATCATTGAAGCATTTGACCGGGTTATGTTGCGATTTGTTGAGCTGCAAACGGAAGTTGTGGAGCAGCAGATCCAATCCCAGCAGGAAGTCATCAACGAATTAAGTTCACCTGTCATATCTTTGAATGGACATACTGCGCTTTTACCCCTTGTAGGTAATATCGATCCTACACGTGCGGAATTAATATTAGAGAATGCGTTGGAACAATGTGTTAATAAGGAAGTTTCTCAATTGTTCATCGACTTATCAGGAGTTGTATTAATAGATACGATGGTAGCCCATCAAATCTTTCAGCTGATTGATGCACTTCAGTTGATCGGTGTGAAGCCGATTCTATCTGGGTTACGCCCTGAAATCGCACAGACAGCTGTCCAGCTGGGATTGAATTTTGACAACCTGACAATTACTTCTACCTTGTCACAAGCCCTGACTATTAAAAATAATGAAGTCGAATAATTGAACAAAAAAACATTCGTACATGGTGTACGGATGTTTTTTTTGTAGGGATATTGGAGAGTGTAGAAAAAAGAAAAAAACACTTCGAAATAAAGTATCTTGAATTAAAGGTAATTTTCGTGTATGATGAAGATAGAAATTAAGCAAGATTATTACTAAGGAGTGAATCGATTATGAACTTAAAACCACTTAAAGGGCAGCATCACGTTTCTGCCATTACAGCGAATGCTAAGAAAAATTATGACTTCTATACAAAAACACTAGGGCTTCGACTCGTAAAAAAATCCATCAACCAGGACGATACATCTGTTTACCATCTTTTCTATGCAGATGAAAGAGGAAATCCAGGGACGGACCTCACATTCTTCGAAATTCCACATGCGGGGAATACGTATAAAGGGACGAACAGTATTTCATTAACGGCACTGAGAGTGAGCACGGATGAGTCTTTAGCTTATTGGAAGAATCGCTTTGAAGAGATGGGTGTTGAGCATGACGAAATTTCTCACCATAGTGGGCGGGCAACACTAAGCTTCCGTGATTTTGAAGGTCAGCGCCTCATGCTTGTGTCAGATGAAAAGAACGAAGGAGTTCCAGGTGGGAAGCCTTGGGACAAGAGCCCGGTACCCGTGGAGCATGGGATTGTTGGCCTGGGTCCGATTACGCTGACGGTTGCTAGTGGGGAAAACACGGCAATGGTACTGAAAGACGTATTAGGTTTTACAGAAACAAGGGCTTTTCCTTCACATGTAGATGGGCAACCGGATATCCGAGTGTTTGAAACAGGGGAAGGCGGTACTGGTGGAGAAGTATATCTTGAAGAGAGAAATGATCTTCCACAGGAAAGACCGGGAAGAGGAAGTGTTCACCATGTAGCCTTCCGTGTGGAAGATGAAGATGAATTACGTAAATGGGTTGATTGGGTCACACAAAACCGCTTGCCGAACTCAGGTTTTGTTGAACGATACTATTTCCGTTCCCTCTATTTCCGTGAACCAAATGGTATTCTTTTCGAACTGGCTACTGACGGACCAGGCTTTGAGACCGATGAAGATTTTGATAATTTAGGTGAAAATCTATCACTTCCACCATATTTTGAAGCGCAAAGAGGTTCCATAGAAGCGAAATTAAAACCCTTGGATACAAAAGAATAAAGGAGGAAGTCAGCTTGAAACATATATTTAAACAAGGAAGTAAAGACTTACCTACACTTCTGCTCCTTCATGGAACAGGTGGAGATGAGCGTGACCTATTACCACTGGCTGAGATGATTGAACCCGATGCATCTGTATTAAGCGTAAAAGGGAATGTGGATGAAAATGGAATGGCCAGATTTTTTGCACGCTTACGGGAAGGTGTTTTTGATGAAGAGGATTTAGTATTCCGAACAAAGGAATTGAATGAGTTCATTGATGAGAGTGCTAATGACTACGGGTTTGATCGTCAAAATATCGTTGCGCTGGGATACTCAAATGGAGCGAATATTGCGGCTAGTTTAATGTATCATTACAAGGATGCATTAAAAGGTGGAATCCTGTTCCATGCTATGGTTCCTAGACGAAATGTCAAGCTTCCAGACTTAAGTGACGCACTTGTATTCATTGGTGCAGGAAAGCGAGATCCACTCATCCCCATGCAAGAAACAATGGAACTCGTTAAAAATCTTCAAGACGCCCGAACCCAGGTAACAGAGTTCTGGACAGAAGGTGGGCATGAGCTTCGTCGCGAGGAAGTAGATGAAGCAAAAAGATGGTTTGAAGCGAATTTTAAATAATGTTTAGAATCCGGAAGGGAAGTCTTCCGGATTCTATATTATTTAATTGTCTACTATCTGATAGGCCTCAAAAATCCGTAGCTTTCCAAGGGTCAAAATCCCTCTCCATTCCTTTTCAGCAATTGGCCAGGTCTCGTCATATTGTCCGAACCAGGACCAATTCGGCTGCCAAAAACCTTCCTGGTGTTGAGTTTCAATCTCGACATTCAATTGCATATGTACCTCCTCTTTTAAGGCTTCATAAAAAGGGGAAGCAGGATGACTGGCTACCTGCAATGGTTTGGCTACATATTCATTCCAACGTGATGGATCGGTACAAACAGTTTTTCGTAGGGAAGAAGAAAGAATTCTATAAAGAGTGGATTTCGTTTCCTCTTTCACCTCAGAAAGGAGTCGATCATAACAGAGAAAATCATGCATCTCTATTGGGTGTGAAAGATTCTTTAACTCTGTGACCGCTCTCTCAGTCCATTCTTTTAACCGAGGGTGTTCTGGACAAAATAAATGAAAATAACCTACTATTTCAGCGTTAGGGTTAGCCCAAGTTGTTTGAACACCACTTTGTCCCTTTTCAGAATCAAAATGCCACCATGGTGCATGGGGAACCAAATTAATCTCTTCAGACACAGCATGCCAGCCGTTGATTTTCTCATCGTATGTGTTTTGCAGGTAGCTAATCGCCTTTTGAACGATAGGATGTTCGGTTGAAAGCTTTAAGTCCTTTGCATGCTGTAATCCAACGGTTGTTGCCATTGGAGATGAACTGTCCAATCGAAAATCAGGCTCTATACAGTTGCCGAATCCTCCGTCCATATTTTGAAAATTTGCTAGTTCTTTGATTGCTTCCTCTTTACTTCCTTCTTCAAAATAAAAGCTGAATAGCTTTTGTTCAATTGGTCTTGCATGTGTTTTGATATAGGTAGCTGCTGTATTCCATTGTTGTGACGTCAGTTTCATAATAGATGCTCCTTTATCGTAATTTAGATTGAATAATTATTAATTGCTACCTTAATAAATTATCTATTGGGTGAGAGAATCCCTGCTTGTTACGATAATTAGTTGGAATATCAAGGTCCGTCCCTCAAAAAAGGAGAAGAATAGTAACTTCTTTTAGTATAAAAATCGATGCCTGATTTTCGGCGGCATCGTTGTTTTATTGAGGTTATAATAAAGGAAGAATGAAATAGTGGAGGAATGAGGATGATTTCCGTCGAACTACAAAGGGAGTATTATCAAGCGTTAGTCGAAAAAAGATCGGATTTTGAAGGGATTTTTTATGTAGGGGTTAAAACGACAGGTGTGTTTTGTCGCCCGACTTGTCCGGCTAGAAAACCTAAATTTGAGAATTGTGAATTCTTTGGAACAGCTCAACAGGCCCTTCTGGCGTCGTTTCGACCTTGTAAAAGATGTAAGCCCTTATCGCACCCCAATAGTATCTCAGATGTTGTAAAGAAGCTGGTAGAGGCTGTGGAAGAAAATCCTGAAAAACGTTGGAAGGATAAAGATTTTCAGGAGCTATCCATAGATGCATCTACTGCTCGGCGTCAATTTAAGAGGCGGTTCGGTATGACCTTTGTAGAATATGCCAGAGCCCGCAGGATGGGGATTGCCATGAAGCACATCCGATCAGGGTCGATGGTGATGGATGCTCAACTTTCAACGGGATATGAATCAAGCAGCGGATTCAGAGATGCTTTTTCGAGAATAATGGGAACGGCACCAGCTTTGTCTCATCAACAGCACATACTTAAAGCAGCTTGGATTGATACGAAACTTGGACCGATGATTGGAATGTCAGACGAAGAGGCTTTATACCTGCTGGAATTTGTTGATCGTCGCGGTCTGGAGAATGAAGTGAAGAGATTGAGGGAGAAAACAAAGGCGGCAATCATTCCCGGTTCTACCGAGCCTCTTCGTTCCATTGAAAAGGAATTGAACGCCTATTTTGATGGCACTTTATCAGCCTTCCAAACCAAGTTAAAAATCAACGGAACACCTTTTCAACAAAACGTTTGGAGCGAATTGCAGAGAATCCCTTTTGGACAAACCAGATCCTACACTGAGATCGCTGAAAATATTTCCAGTCCAGCAGCTGTTCGAGCAGTCGCAAGAGCCAATGGGTGTAATCAGCTTGCCATCATTATTCCTTGTCATCGAGTGATACGAGCGAATGGAGATCTTGCCGGCTATGCAGGTGGTCTTAACCGGAAGAAATGGTTGATTGAACATGAATGTAAGATGAATGAGGGAATGAAGGGATCATTCACCAACTAATTCTATAGAGAAGAATACAATTGAACAAATATGATGAAAGGGTGGTCAAACATGAAATATGATGAAGTAATGGCAGCACTTTAAGAGATGGGTAACGAACAGACCAAGAATACATATTTACGTCACGGCGCACATGAACCATTATTCGGAGTGAAAATTGGAGATATGAAAAAACTGGTAAAATATGTGAAAAGAGAGCGAGGTCTTGCATTAAGCCTGTACGAATCGGGAAATTTCGATGCCATGTAGCTGGCAGGATTATCTGTAAATCCTAAAGAAATGAAAAAAGAAATCCTACAGGATTGGGTCAATAAAGCAGATTGGTACATGCTGGCTGAATACACTGTTGCTAATATAACCGCAGAGAGCGACTACGCTATTGAATTAGCGAATGAGTGAATCAATTCGGAAAATGAAATGACGGCAACGGCTGGCTGGAGTGCCTATGCAGGGTATATTAGTATAACCCCAGACCAAGAAATCAATATAGACGAAATCAAACAGTATCTGAAACTTATTGAAAAAACGATTCATGAAGAGAGAAATAGAGTACGTTACGTAAAGAATGGATTCGTCATTTCTGTTGGAGCACATGTAGCTCCATTGCTAGTTGAGGCAAAACTAGTGGCGAATAAAATTGGGAAAGTACATGTCGATGTTGGAAATACAGCATGTAAAGTACCGGTAGCGGCCACCTATATAAAAAAGATAGAGGATAAAGACAGAGTCGGAGTGAAAAGAAAGACATGCATTTGTTAAATAGGTAAAAGGAGATTGGAAATGAGCTCATATTGAATTTATTTGGCCGGGCTGACGGTCCAATAACCATATTTTTAATGAATTTATACTACTAATATTTGAAGAATTTCAATTAGTCCAAAATCAGTCATTTTCATTTCTCTGTTGCAGAAGAAGTGTATAGCTACTAGACTATGAAATAGAGTCCTTTACAGAATCGGGAGCAATGTACAGATGAATGTAGTAAGAAAGGGTACTATTTTAGGTATAGCAGCAAGCATACAAGGATTGGCCATGGCTGTCTTTTTGTTTCCCCATTTTATCCCTTCAGGTGGCGCTGCAAGTGTGAGTGTGCTATTAAACTATTTGTTGCATGTCCCATTTGCCATTACGCTATGGGTGTTAAATGCTTCTCTTTTACTAGCTGCGGTTAAATGGTTAGGAAAAGAGAATGCACTTTGGACCATGTATTGTGTGACAGTCACGTCGTTTGTAGTTAATTTCTTGAATTCTCATTTAATTGGAACTGTTTCTTTTATTTTCGTCGATCTATTGATTGGCAGCATCCTTTTCGGAATCGGAATAGGGATCCTGTTCAGAATGGGAGCATCCTCTGGAGGGATGGACATTTTAGCACTTATTATTTCAAAGCTAAAAGGGTACACCCCAGGGAAGACTTTATTCGTCATTAATGGCAGTGTGTTACTACTAACAGGAATCGTAGTAGATTTAAAAATCATTCTTTTTGCCTTAATCTGCCAATTCATAGGAACAAGAATCCTGGATATCATTTGTCAGCTGGAATACAAACGAAGCCTCAACCGCCTCGGAAATCAGTAAACAGAAGGTCCGTCCCTCTAAATAGGGACGGACCTTCTGTTTACGATATTTCTTTGATAATGGATTTGACTGTATGTACTGGTGAGTTTTCGAAAAGTGAAATATATTGAAAAAGTTTGTTTTTGGGAAGCAGGTGTTTTCGAATTTCTTTAGCCGTTTTTCCCTCCAGGTGTGCTATCATAACGGCTTCTTGAAGGTTCTGAAGATAGGCTAGTTTCTTCTCTAAAAGCTTTCTTCCTTGCTTCAAGTATCCTTGATGTGAACAATACACTTCTTGAAAGGAATACTGCAGGGTTCTGTCAATTGATCGAATGAGATCAGGTACAGATTCAAATGAAAAATTAGAAGTAGGAGAATGGAATAAGTATAAATCCCCTGAAAAGCAAATGCCCTTTTCTTCATCTATGAGAACGATGTGATCATCAGCGTGTCCCGGTGTATGAACAATTTGAAACGAATGCTCGGCCGTTTTAAATACGTCTTCTTTAAGTGGAAACGGGTGAAATGCCTGGCGATTATGCCAGAACATAGCTCTGTAAAAAGGCAGTTTAGTGCTGTGAGAGCACTTTTGTACCCCTAACGGATGAATCCATTGAGGAATGGAGTAAAACCTTTCAATCCATGAACTGTTACCCGTGTGATCCTCATGATGATGAGTATGAATCACTCGTTGGATAGGAAGCTCTTTTACAATTTTCCGCACTTCGTTTTTCATACTGTAAGGTCCTGTATCAATAAGGACATCGTCGACTCGAAAAATGTAAACCGGCATTTTCTGACCCATCGTTTGAACGTTTAGTTTAAATGATTGTATCAATTTAGTTACCCCTTATGATTTAGTGTTATAGTACATAGTTCGAATGAAAGTTGAAAAATCCTGCATGAATTCATTTTTTTGAGGGGAATATCCTTAACCAAGTTAACTGATTGGTTGAACATGGTATAATTTACTATAATTGGTGTATCAAACGCTTTTAAAGGGGATTTTAATTTATGAAAGGGAAACGGAAGTCTTTGCTCTTAATCCTAACCATCATGATGGTGATCACCATCATACTGCTCGATAAAATGGGTTTAAAAAATACGATTGAGTCTTGTGAGAACCATGGCAGTGTAGCAGAGGTGGAAGAAGGAATCCTGTCATGGAATGTATCATGTGAAAAAAAGTAATATTGGTGTTGAAATTAAAATTTGGTTAGATATGTGAAATTATTCACAAAACTGCACTGGAAATATTGGTGATGGGGTGTGATTTTGGGGACCCTAGCAGTAAATACGAGGGACGGACCTCAGTAACATCTACTCCTGACAGACTTATAATGGTAAACTAGAGAAAAGAGTAGATAATTTACATAGGGGGAAATGCTTTGCAGAAGTGTAATGTATGTAAGAATCAGTTTCAATGGAAAGAGTTATTATTCTCCATTTGGAGGTCTTATAAACCTATAGAATGCAGTCAATGTGGTAAAAAACATACGATTAATTTCACCTCGAAATTTATTGTTTCTTTTCTCATCATTGTTCCAGCGGTTGTATTCGGATTATTGATTGCACCCGAACAGGGTTTATCAAAGCCGCTCACGTTTGGTGTAATCGTATTATTGGCTATGGTTATTTCACTATTTCTTCCGTTATTTGTGAAATATGAATATAAGAACAGATAAGAAAGAGAGCTGCCGATCACAGGCAGCTCTTTTCATTTACTATAAATTATCCAGAATAATTTACAAGATTAGGAAAACACTAAGAG
Source organism: Rossellomorea sp. NRS-1567 (assembly GCF_050467885.1). Lineage (NCBI taxonomy): Bacteria > Bacillati > Bacillota > Bacilli > Caryophanales > Bacillaceae > Rossellomorea > Rossellomorea sp. NRS-1567. The sequence goes on from NZ_JBITPL010000015.1 coordinate 309,263, forward strand.
AAAAAGAAAAGGAGTCGAAAGATGGAGGACAAAGACATAAGATTGACTACCGCAGAAATCTCCGCTTTGTGGACGACTTATATTAAGTGCTCGGCGCTAAATTGCTTTTACACCCATTTCCTTACATACCTGAAAGACGAAGGAATCAAATTCATCATCGAAGAAAGTCTACAGACAAACGTAGAGATAATGAGTAAGATTAAGTCTCTCTTTATGTCTGAAGGATTTCCTGTACCAAAGGGCTTCATTGACAGGGACATAGATACAACCGCACCACCCTTATATACTGATTTGTTTGCTCTTAGTTTTGTTTACCGCGGAGGTCAGGTCACGAGCGGTCATTACACCACTATAGTGGGGGCCGTTGCCCGTACAGATGTATATGACCTTTTTGAAAAGGCGCTGACAAAATCATTATCACTATATAAACAATCATTGCAATTAATGTTGGAAAAAGGGATCTATGATCGTCCACCAAAAATGAATTATCCCCATTCTATAGAATACATTTCAGAGCAGCCAACTTTGTTGGAGAGCTGGTTAGGTGAAACAAGGCCACTTAATGCATTGGAATTGAGTGAATTATTCTTTGTAATTGAGAGAAATTGCATTGGAATCATTCTATTGAAAGGATTTATACAAGTTTCTAAAGATATCGAAGTGAAGAATTACCTTAAAAAAGGAAAAAAATTAAGTGAAAAGCAGATTACCACTTTTAATAATGTCCTGGTAAAAGATGATTCATTTCCCACTTATCCGGTATCCATGGAGGTAACAGATTCAAATGTGGCCCCATTTTCAGAGAAGTTGATGCTTTTTTTTATCTCTTCTTCAAACTCAGTGGGGCTGTCAACACTTTGTCACGCCATCACGATGTCTACAAGGAAGGATTTAGCCGTTCATTATACACTTTTTGTGACAGAAATCATGAAGTATGGTGCAGATGGCCTTAAGCTGTTAGTTGAACGTGGATGGTTGGAGCAGCCACCACAGCAGAAGAGTCGTGAGGACTTGTAGGAATGAAATCTGATTGGGAGGTATGTTGATATGGTTTCGAAGATTCTTTTTATTTTTCTAATTGGAATGATTACGCTGCTGAAGGTTGATTTAATAAAAATTCGGGTTAAAAATGCAGTACGGTATAAGTTCTCTAGCGTGGTATCGGCATTTTATATAGTGCGGTAGTAAGACATTTGAAAGCAAATGTATCCAAACCTTCTATTTAGGTTGGGATCTTTTATTTGGTAAAGATATTATGATCGTGTAGGGAGTATATGCTCTTGTTTCAGAGCAGAAGATAATGATGGCAGTAAGGTGATAAGTGTAAGGAATTTCTATAATTGGAATGTATTATCCCATTCATCACAAAATGTTCGGAATTTCTTCAGCTATTATATGACAAAGCGACTTCAGATAGTATAGAATAATAGATAATTAAGGTAAGGCTTCAAGAGCATAGAGTGTATCATGCAATTGTTTTGAAAATCGATTTTCATATTAATGATAGTTAATAGAAGGAAAACGATTCTCGAATAATTGGCCTGATTCATTTCATTCTTTTGGTAGGTTGTGCTGTTTTAAGGAGAGAATTGATGCTAGAATACAACGTTCATCAAGGAGTCGGCAAAGAGTATGTGGTGTTTCTCCATGGAATCGGGGGAAACTCAAGAATTTTCGGCAAGCAGCTGGATATATTCAAGAAATCTTATAATGTAATAACGATTCATTTGCCCGGGCATGGAGAGTCCCCAAATATAGAATCATATAATGAAAAATTCACAATTGAATTAAATATACGTGAAGTTCTTAAGGTACTTGATCATCTTAAAGTGGAACGGGCTCATTTTATCGGCATTTCACTTGGCTCGGTTCTCATACACGCTTTGCTTCAAACTGCTCCCAATCGTGTGAAAAGTGCAGTTTTAGGAGGGTGTATTACCAGGTTTAATTTACTATCCAATACACTTCTTAAAATTGGTGATACAGTAAAAAATATGATTCCATTTATGTGGTTATATAAAATTTTCGCCTATATTATGATGCCTAAAAGCAATCACAGAGTTTCACGAAAGTTATTCATCCGTGAAGCAAAGAAAATGAACCGTAATGATTTTCTCGGGTGGTATCGCCTTACCCCTTATGTGAAATCAACATACACTTCTGTACAAGAAAGGGCTTCTCATATTCCCAAGCTTTACATATCCGGGAAGGAAGATCACCTATTCGTAAAGTCTCTTGATCAGGATACAAATGGAGACCCCTCAGCTACGAAAGTGTTCATTGAAGATTGCGGACATGTTTGTAATGTGGAGAAGCCAAGGGAATTTAATCGACTGGCACTTGATTTTATTTATAAGAACCAGGGTGTGCCATTACGCAAGGTTCAATAAAAAAACAGATGTTTCCCATTTCCTTATCGAGATGGGAGCTTTTTTTGTGAATGCAGGATATTCACAGACTAGATTACGATATTAAAGGTTTACATAATAATATATCAATCCTACAGAAAAGGGAGTGGAAATATGGGAGATTCTTTGGATGATAGCTATTTAGATAATGTTAAACGTGTGAACGAGCTTACGTGCATGAACGTTTACCAGTGTGGGAGGGAAGAACGCTACGACCGCATAACCCGGCTCGTGAAAGAAGTATTCCAGGTTGATGTGTGCCAGATCAATCTATTGACGGATAAAGAACAGTTGTTTAAATCTTCTGTGGGGTTAGGGTTAGCAGGGGAAACGGATGCGGTAAGTCGATCGCCGGTACGCGAGTCATTATGTCAGTATGTAATTGTGGATAAAGATTATTTTGTAGTTGAGGACACTTTAAAGGATGTTGAATCATCAACCCACCATTTTGGAGAGAAGTATGGAATACGATTCTATGCGGGCGTCGGATTAAAAGTGAAATCAGGACATGTGATTGGGACACTCTGCATTGTCGGACACGCTCCAAGAACTTTTTCTTGTGATGAATTGGATCTCCTTAGAAGCTTCGGGAAGTGGGTAACAACCGAAATAGAGCTTCAAGAAGAAATGACGTTAAAAGAAAGTCGGGAAACCTATTTAAAGAAGTTGTATTCCATTTTCACTTCAACTCAATCATTGGAAGAGAAGCAGCAACAATTGCTTGATACCTTTTCGCGTCTATTAAAAACCCGTTTACTTGGCATGTATTATAGGAAGAAAAATCAGTTTCTTCCTATAGACGGTGAAGAAGACCTTTCATCGTTCTTGAATCAGGAACTTCAAAGGGAAATACATACCTATATAACGGTTTCCAGTCGTAAAGGGACCCTTGAGATTAATGACACTCAAGTTCATCTTTTGCCAATAGTGGATAATGGGGTATCAAAAGGATGTTTCTTCTTCATTGATGATTCATGTGAAGAAGATTCCTTGCTTCACCAACACTTGAAACTGAACGAAGATTTATTAAATTTGGGTAGCGAGTGGATGAACACGGAGTATATCCGGATGGAATCACATCTTGAAATTCAGAAGCTACTAAGAACCGACGAGCTTACTCAATTAAAAAATAGAAAAGCGTTAAATGAGGACCTAAAAGACTTGTACACAAAGACGATAGACTACGCATTGTTGTTCCTGGATATCGATCACTTTAAAGGGATCAATGACACCTATGGTCACTCAGTTGGTGATTATGTGTTAAAGGAGATAGGTAAACGTTTAACCTCATTGAAACAAGAATATACTGTTGCATGCTACCGGATCTCAGGAGATGAATTTGTGCTTCTAATAAAAAATGAAGATGCAAATACGGTTAAAATGTTGGCTGAAACAGTATTAGGGGCTTTCTCGGTACCTGTTGTATTTGATGGCGCAAACGAACTGATAGTGGGAGTGAGCATTGGCGTGAGTGTCTCATCTGGTAATGAAGTGGATGACTTTAAGTCTACGATTCAGCGTGCAGACCGGTATATGTATGATTCAAAGCGAAGTGGCGGAAATCGAATTACAATGGAATAAGAGTTATAGAGTGGAGAAATCTCTGTTAAGGAATCTGATGGATTCTTAACAGGGCTTTTTTGTTCTGTGGTTAAGGATTAAGAGAAAGGGAATAGGGAGGGAAGGAATGTTTAGGTTGAGTTAAGGAAAATGATTGTGAGGTATCTTTGGGAAGGTCCGTCCCTTAAGTGTATTAGATTGTGATGAAAAGCTTGTTTTAGCTGAGTATGGTGTAAGAGTGAGGTCCGTCCCTTAAAGGAATTGATGAACCATTAAGAGAATATAGTATAGATGGGTGTTCGTAGGGGAGTTGTGGATTTGGTGAAGGAGTTTATGAATTTTAGGTATGAGGAGTATCCTTTTGAGTTGTTTTCGGTCTCCCATGTGGCAGCAATGATAGTCTCGTTCGGATGTATGATCGGTTTGTTTGTGTTTAGAAATCGACTAAGCGGCAGTGGTAAGGGTGTGTTGAAATGGCTAATCGTGGTGCTGCTGGTTTTGAGTGAAGCATTATTTCAGATTTGGTACTTTATCAATGATCAATGGGATGTAGCCATTAATTTGCCCTTTCAATTATGTTCCATCTCATTGTATCTGTGTACGATCATGCTTATTACGAGAAACTATAGGATCTTTGAAATCAGTTTTTTTGCCAGTATGACAGGTGCCTTTATTGCCATTGTGACACCTGAGTTGTTTTTTGGTTATCCCCATTTTCGTTATTTCCAATTTTTCTTAGCACATTTGGCGATTGTATTATCCTGTTTGTACATGGTATGGATCGAAGGCTTCATATTGACGTTCCGGTCTATGGTGAGGGCATTCATTGCTTTAAATCTGATTGCTGTCATCGTGTTCATGGTGAACAGATTGGTAGGAGCAAATTATATGTTTCTTTCTCATAAACCGTATAATGCAAGTCCCATAGACTATTTAGGAGAGTATCCTTACTACCTCCTGGCTCTTGAAGGTGTCGCCCTTATATTATTCATCCTTCTTTATATACCATTTTATCTCTTTAAAAATAGGAAAAGTGGAGGAAATGTAAATACATGAAACTTTCCTGGGTATCAATCCGTCTATTAACATATAAGAAAAGTCAGGTGTAGGAATGATGAGTAATAGTATAATCATAAGTAGTATCATTTTGGTTTCTTACGGTCTGGGAAGTATAACAGGTGCTTATTATATAGTGAGAATGTTTACCGGTGAAGATATTCGTAAACTGGGAAGCGGGAATGTAGGAGCGACGAATGCAGGTCGAGCTATAGGAAGAAAAGGTTTTTTTCTGACGCTGCTGATAGATGCCGGGAAAGTTATTCTTGCATTAATGATCACGGCACAACTGGCTGAAGGTCAGAGTTACTACGTTCTCAGTTCTATATTTGTCATGATCGGACATCTCTTTCCAATCCAGCTTGGACTACATGGTGGAAAGGGAGTAGTTGCTTATTTAGCATCTGCATTATTTCTTAAGCCCCTTACCATTGGGATTTTCGCCATCACTATGGGAATCTCATATATGATTTTGAGAAAATACACCATTGCCGGTTTTCTTTCAATGGCAACCATTCCGATTACGGCATATGTGATTGAGGGTTCATTCACCATTTTTATCGGATTATTGTCACTTTTTGTGATGGTACTGTTGGTCCATAAGCGATAGCTGAAGCAATCTGCGGATACATAGGAGGTACGAGAATGGAAAACCTTTCTCTTCAATATAAAATTGCAAGTGAATCATATGAGTTTCAACAGATCTATACATTGAATTATCGGACCTTTGTAGAAGAAATACCTCAGCACGAAGGAAATCCAGAACGCAAACTGATTGATAAGTTTCACGATGAAAATACATATGTTATTGCTAAAGATGAAGGTGAAGTCGTTGGCATGATTGCGGTTCGTGCCAAGCGTCCCTTCTCTTTGGATTTAAAACTGAAAAATCTTAATGAATATTTACCGGCTGGTGCGGTTCCTTGTGAAATTCGCTTATTATCTGTAAAAGAAGCATATAGAAGTACGAGGGTTTTTTATCAATTATGTGAGCGTTTAGTATCTTATTGTTTGGAGAAAGGATATACGATGGCTCTCATTTCAGGAACGGTTCGTCAGCTAAAGTTATATAAACGAATCGGTTTTCAGCCATTTGCCGATCTCGTGGGGGAGGAAGGGGCCAAATTTCAGCCAATGTATTTAACCCGTGAGAGCTTCGAAAATTCGACGAAAGCCTTTCAGCGATTAATGATTCGCAAAACAGAGAGTTCAGTTCCCCTTTCTTTTCTCCCAGGGCCGGTTCCACGTCATGAAAAGGTAGAAAAAGCTTTCAAAGGAGATGCCGTTTCTCATAGAAGCAGCTCGTTTATTCATGAAATGGGAGAAGTTAGAAGATTATTATGCGAGATGACAAACGCAAACTATGCAGAAGTTGCAGTGGGAACGGGCACCCTATCTAATGACATGGTTGCAGCTCAGCTGAAATGTTTGTCAGGTAGCGGCCTGATTCTCGCAAACGGAGAATTTGGGTACCGGTTGATCGATCATGCAAACAGGTTTGATTTACATTATCATACGCTAGAAAAAGATTGGAATGAAGCAATTTCATTAGGCGAAGTGGAATGCTTACTCCAGGAAAATCAAAACATAAAATGGCTTTGGACGGTTCATTGTGAAACGTCGACAGGCTACTTGTATGACCTGAACGGGCTACTTTGTCTGTGTAAAAGGTATGGAGTGGAGCTATGCGTCGATGCCTGTAGTTCGGTTGGGACCATTCCACTGGACTTTAAGGAAGTGTACTTTGCCACAACGGTCAGTGGGAAGGGATTAGGCTCTTATCCCGGCCTCGCCATTGTATTTCATCGAGAAAAAATACAGCCCAGTCCATCAATTCCAAGGTACCTGGATATGGGAATGTACGAGGTCAATGGAAGCATCCCGTATACCCACTCATCTAATCTGGTAATGGCGCTAAAGGAGGCACTGAATTTTATTGAATATGAAGTTCATGAAAAAATAGCTCTGAGAGTAAGGTGTGTGTTAACTCAAGGAGGATTTCATATACTAGGGAATGAAAACTATTCTCCAGGAGTGATTACAATGGCACTGGAGAGGGAACAGTGTAGTAGACAGTTTGGTGATGTTTGTAAAGATAAAGGTATTTTATTAAGCTACGAAAGTGATTATTTAGTAAAGAGAAATTGGGTGCAGGTAGCACTTATGGGAAGACAAAACGAACGAAAGGTTTTGGAAGCAATGAAAATACTCAACAGAGAATATCAAAGCAATGTCGATTCAAGGGTTGTGAAATGAGAAAGATATCCCGTTTTATATCTCGCTTTAAGACATACAAATTGATTGGGTTTGCACTCGTAACCTTATGGTTAAAGACCGTGTTAGTTTCTTTTATTGGATTTAATTTACGTATCGAATCCTTCTTGGACTTATTACTCATCATATTCAATCCTCTTGGTTCGTTAATGCTATTAATTGGATTCAGTTTTTACTTCTCTAAGAAGATAAAACCCGCTGTTGTCGTCCTTGTTATGGGGATTGCAACCGGGCTTTTATACGGTGATCTATTATATTTTCGATTTTACTCTGATTTTGTTACCGTTCCGATTTTATTTCAGTTTAAAAATGTAGGGGGGATTGGACCAAGTACCTTTGAACTAATGAGTCCCTGGGATCTCCTCTTAATTGTAGATTTCCTTCTTGTCGGGTGGTTATTAAAGAGAAAGTGGACGGCTACCTCTTCCTTTAAGGTTTCAAGGAGGTGGAAGCTTTCATATATCGGGTTGAGTCTAGTGTTACTGCTCGTTACAGTAGGATTAGGCCTGGTGAAATCTCCATATTTATTTGCTGAGTCATATGATAGAGAGCAAATGGTCAAATCAGTGGGGCCATACAATTATCACCTATTTGATATCGGGGTCGAATCTACGGTACCTTTCACAAAGATGCTTGCCAGTAAATCAGATACGGAAGCGTCCATTAAATATACACAATCCAAGAAACATAACAACTCAGATTTGTTCGGTGTTGCCGACGGAAAAAATGTTGTATTGATCAGTATGGAATCCACCCAAAATTTTGTCATCAACCAAAAAGTCGGCGGAGAAGAAATCACACCTTTTTTAAATTCTTTAATCAAGGATAGTTTTTATTTTAATCAAATTTATGATCAGACAGCTCAAGGGAAAACCTCAGATTCTGAATTCATGATCGATACAGGGTTATATCCACTGGCAAGCGGTTCAGCATTTGTTCGCAAACCGGATAACCATTATAAAAGCATGCCCCATATTTTGAAAAAGAAAGAAGATTATTATGCGGCAGTTTTCCATGGCAATGATCGTACTTTTTGGAATCGTGAAATAATGTACGAATCGTTAGGCTACGATCGCTATTTTTCGAAAAGAGACTTCAATGTAACGGAAGAAAACTCTGTTAACTACGGATTAAAGGATATCCCGTTCTTCGAACAATCCATTTCTTATCTTGAGAAATTACCTCAACCTTTTTACACACGTTTCATTACGCTGACCAATCACTTTCCATTTTTATTAGAAGAAGAGGATAAACTTATTCCAGAGGCTTCAACAAAAGAGGATGTTGTGAACCGTTACGTAACAACAGTACGTTATGAGGATGAAGCGATTAAATCATTGTTTGACAGGCTTAAAAAAAATGGAATGTACGAAAATACTATTTTTGTACTATATGGAGACCATTATGGCATCTCAGAAAAATATGAAAATGGAGTTTTCGAGCTTTTAGGGCAGGAAGACACTCCGGTGAATCATGTGAAACTTCAACAAGTTCCACTCATTATCCATGTGCCTGGTGAAGATGGAAAAACGATCAAAACGATAGGGGGAGAAATCGATATTCGTCCAACCATTCTCCATTTATTGGGGATTAATACGAAGGATAATCTTTCATTTGGACATAATCTGTTCACTCGAAAAGAAGACCATCCTGTCATTTTCAGGGATGGTGACTTTGTAACTGAAAAGTACGTCTTTAAAGACAATGTTTGCTATGATAAGAGCAGTGAAGCATCAACTTCTGAATCATTATGTGAGCTATTTAAAGAAACAGTAAGAAAAGAGTTAGGCATGTCTGATGATATTATTTATGGAGATTTGCTGAGGTTTTTAGATTAGACGAAGAAAACCCGGCTCTGTAGTAGAGTCGGGTTTAGTGTTGCACATATAAATGTCTATAATATTATTATGTAAACTTTAGTCATTCCTTGTTCATTCCCTATTTCCTAAAAGACCTATTTCTGAATTTATTTCGTAGAATCTTCCATTAAAGCCAATCACTCCTACGCTAAATATGCGGTCAGGGTCATTTAGGCTTATGTAATGTCTATTTATTCGTAATGTAAATAGTCCAGGAGTATAGGCTCCATTACCGTTTGCTAGCTTTATCCTCTCTGTAATGTTCCCCTCGCCACTATCCATTTCAATGATAGAGCAGTCTTCATTGCAGTCAATATTATATTCCTCTTGCAGCCAAAGGGTAAAATCTTTTTCTGTGGGCTTATTGAGAATGGTTATGATGCATAATGTTATGATTAGACCTATTAAAAACAGGATTGTCGATCTTTTGCTCATCGTATTAGCCTCCCTCCAGGTTATAGAGCCCTGGAAAATATTGATAAAGTAAGTGTATCATAGATTAACAGCGATGGGATTATTCCAAGAAAAAAGCCCAGGATAAAATCTCCTAAGCTTTTGGTGATGATTATTGTTTGGTTGTGAGGGGTAGTCGAATTTTCACGACAGTACCCTTATTCAACTCACTTTCGTATTCAATCATTCCACCCATTTCACGAATGATTTTATTCGTTACCATGCTCCCAAGGCCGGTGCCCTTTGTTTTCGTGGTGTAAAAGGGTAAACCGATCTTTTTCAACTCATCCCCGGTCATCCCTTTTCCCGTGTCTGAAATATTGATTACCACATTGTCCCTGGTAGAGTCTTCTTTTAAAAAAATGGTGATTTCCCCACGTTCCTCAATTGATTCAATTCCGTTCTTTATGACGTTCATAATCGCTTGCTTCATATGATGCTCATCACCCTTAATATAATGGGTGCCATTTTGGAGGAATAGTATCGCTGTATTCGAATAGGAGGCGAATGGTCTTAGTAAGTCGACACAGTCTTGAAGCACTCTTTCCAGGTTGAGTGTAGACAGCTGAAATTCACTTGGTCTTGCTACGCTAAGGTAGTCTGTGATGATTTTATTCGTACGATCTAATTCATTCAGAATAAGTGGGGAGTACCTTTTAAACTGTTCATCTTCAGTATCCTCGCTTAGATGCTGTATGAATCCTCTAACGGTTGCAAGGGGATTGCGAATCTCATGGGCAATAGAAGCCGCCATCTGTCCCACCATATTCAATTTATCGAGATACACCATTTCTTCAATCTGTTTGTTCGTTCGAATCAAATGTTCAATAATGAACACCAGTGCCACAAATGTAAAATAGAAAACCGTGAAATAAATGAAATAAAACGGCAAATGAAGAATAGGAATATAGTTGTTGATAATTGTGATGTAAAACAATGAATGAATCAGGAAGATGATTGTACTTCCCAGTAATTTATATTGTGTTTTTAATAACATCTTACGAAAGAGAATGCCTATTACAAACGCCAGCACGGAGACCGTTATTCCAACCATTACATATGGACCACCTATTAAATAGCGGAAGATGATCACGCATCCTAAAACGATCGATCCTGATAATAATCCGGCGTAGATCGTTGCAATTAAAATGGCGATCATGCGTAAGTCGAAATGAGTCTCCCCAAGGGTTTCAATCGGATAGAGCATACACAATAAAGCCCCAAAGGATGCGATAAGACCATAAGTGATTTTATGTTTGTAATGTGGAACTTGTTTTTCTTTAAATGGAAATAATACGTTAGCATTATACGTAAACGAAAACAAAATTGTAATATTGACTAACAAAGTTTTGATTAATGTAATCAAAGAAAAGCCTCCAAAACCTAATTTACCTGGAAACAGAAAACAGTTCCAGCCTATCCAAAATATGAATATACAAGTAATAAAAATACTTCATTTTCCCCCTTGAGTCAAATCTTACAATTAGATGAGGGACGGACCTTTAAATTATTAATAGAAAATGGCTAGATAACTTGAATAACATGATTAAAACAAGATATTCGTTGTTCCACTGAAAGGCGGATGGTGCTCTATTAGAGGTCCGTCCCTCACTTTTAGCAGGTATTTTGAAGGTGATAATAGAATATATAAGTTATACAAGCCGGTTTTTGTGGGCTTTGATGGATTGGTTTGGTGTATGTTACATAGATCATTTTGGTTCCAATGAGATGAGTTCAGTAGTTGTCGCGGGATGTTAATCTTAGGAGGAGGAACGAAGATGATTGAAGGACAGGTAATAGATCAATTGCAGCAAGTGAAAATAAAGCATAAGAAGATTCCCCTTAAAGAGGTAGTGAAGAGAGCTTTCCTCATTACCATCGGGGCGATGATCATGGCAGTTGGGCTTGAAATATTCCTAGTCCCGAACCAGGTCATTGATGGAGGAATCGTCGGCGTCTCGATTATGCTCTCCCATATAACAGGCGTTAAGCTTGGTCTTTTCATCTTTATTCTCAACATCCCCTTTTTCTTCATCGGATATAAACAAATCGGAAAAACCTTCGCATTCTCAACATTATATGGAATTATCATATTATCGATTTCAACTACATTTCTTCATCCGGTAGCTGCCTTCACACAAGATATTCTGCTGGCTTCTTTATTCGGCGGGATCGTTCTCGGAATAGGAGTGGGTATGGTCATTCGTTACGGTGGATCTCTGGATGGTACGGAAATCCTTGCTATTTTATCAAGTAAAAAGCTGCCCTTCTCTGTCGGTGAAATAATAATGTTCGTCAATCTGTTTATTTTGGCTTCCGCCGGATTTGTGTTTAGCTGGGATAGAGCCATGTATTCACTTCTGGCCTATTATGTAGCATTTAAAATGATTGATATTACTATTAAAGGACTGGATGAATCCAAATCGGTTTGGATCATAAGTGAAAATTACAAGGAGATTGGTGATGCCCTCTTACACCGACTGGGGAGAGGAGTGACCTATTTGAAAGGAGAAGGGGCCTTTTCAGGAGACGACAAAAAAGTCATATTCTGTGTCATCACTCGTCTGGAGGAGGCGAAGCTTAAAGATATCGTTGCAGAACATGATCCTTCCGCTTTTCTAGCCATTGCGGATATAGCTGAGGTAAGGGGCGGGAGGTTTAAGAAGAAAGACATTCATTAGTTGTAAGAGAGAAGTACAGTATAGGAAAGCCCTATACTGTATTTTTTATAGATTTGACCTTGAAAATGATCTTTTAGGCTAATGATACAAATGATACATTTGAAGTGTTCTGTTCAGTAATTCCTTATTGTCGTCCCCAGTCGGTTATAGTATGATAAGCTAGATTATCGCGAGAGGGGGAGAAGAGAGTGAAGAAAATCATGTTGCTTGTGCTATTTTGCTGTTTTGGAATTTTTCAGCAGATAAACGATATTCAGGCTCATAGGGGAGAAGAAGTCATTCAGGATCAAGCTCAGATTGCCTATCTTGACGATGATTCTTTCTCATTAACTCCTTCTTTAGTGACGAAGAAAATAGAAGATAAAAGCAGAATTCCTTTTAATAGAATTCTGCCTCTAATTCCTCCCACTCTTTCCAAAGACCAGCTATATTCCCATTATCGTGGGGATTCAAACGGGTTTGGTGTCATTGTGAAATACCACTCCAACTATCTTTCATGACTGACAGATTCACAGTATGATTAAACGATAGAGGAGAAATGACAAATGGACTTCATCATGTTAATAAAAGCATTCATATTGGGTATGGTCGAAGGGTTAACGGAGTTTGCTCCTGTATCTTCCACTGGCCATATGATTGTAGTAGACGATTTATGGATCCAATCGAAAGAAGTATTGGGTAAATATCCGGCAAATACGTTTAAAGTTGTGATTCAACTAGGCTCAATTTTAGCTGTTGTCATTGTATTTAGAGAGAGATTTAAAGATTTACTCGGATTTAATCATCGTACCGCAAGTAATTCATCTAATTTGAAATTAACCCACATACTGGCTGGATTAATACCCGCAGTTATTCTAGGCTTGTTATTTGAGGATTATATCGATGAGCATCTTTTTTCGCTGAATACAGTTCTGGCTGGTTTAACGATCGGTGCTTTCCTCATGATTGCAGCGGATTTGTTTCGTCCCAAAAGCGTCACTGTGGAAAACGTCGATGAGATAACACATAAAAAAGCGCTGGTGATCGGGCTTATTCAATGCTTATCATTATGGCCGGGTTTTTCGAGGTCAGGATCCACCATTTCTGGAGGAGTTTTACTAGGGTTGAGCTACCGGGCAGCATCGGATTTCACATTCATTATGGCGGTTCCGATCATGCTGGGAGCAAGTTCCCTTTCTCTAATGAAGAACTGGATGTACTTTACCCCTGAGTTTTTACCGTTTTTATTGGTTGGGTTCGTAAGTGCATTTCTATTCGCTTATCTGTCGATACACTTTTTCCTTAAGGTGATCAATAAAATCAAGCTAATCCCTTTTGCGATTTATCGACTTGTCCTTGTCGCGATAATTCTTCTTGTTTTTATTTAATCCCTCTTGACAGCTAGAAAATACTACCATATAATTTCAATAACAAATTTATTCTGTATTGAATATACTATACGAAAGCAAAGATGAGGACATGATTCATTCCGTTTTTTCTTGATCAGAGAGCAGGGTCACCGGCTGAGAGCCCTGAAGAGAAAAGAATGATTTACCACCTCGGAGCTATTATGGTGAAATGTCAGTATCCATAATCGGGAAAACCGTTATCTTACTTAAGCGAAGAGTAATATTTTACACTTCTGAATTAGGGTGGAACCACGACCGCACTCGTCCCTTGGTTAGGGATGGGTGCGGTCTTTTTATTAATTGAATAAAAAAGTGTTGAAGAGGACATGAATCATTTGCTGTTTTTCTTACCAGAGAACAGGGTCACATGGCTGAGAGCCCTGAAGAAAAGGAAATGATTTACCACCTTGGAGCTATTATGGTGAAATGTCAGTATCCATAATCGGGAAAACCGTTATCAACTTTGAGCGGAGGGCTTTTGTTTAGCACTTCGGAATTAGGGTGGTACCACGACCGCATTCGTCCCTTGATAGGGATGAATGCGGTTTTTTAATATAAATAAATGATTAGGAGGAAACAAAATGTCAATTCAATCTGAAGTAGATAAAAGAAATCACAGGAAATTAGGTCAGGAGCTGGAGTTATTTGTATCAATGGAAGAAGCACCCGGGATGCCCTTTTATTTACCGAAAGGGATGCTATTACGGAATGAGTTAGAAGACTTTTGGAAAAAGGAACATCGGAAAGCAGGATACCAGGAGATTAGGACTCCCATTATGATGAAGCAGGAGCTATGGGAAAAGTCGGGGCACTGGGATCATTACCATGAGAATATGTATTTCTCAGAGGTAGATGATCAGAAATATGCGATCAAGCCAATGAGTTGCCCAGGGGCAGTCTTGATCTATAAAAGCAAGAGAAGAAGTTATCGGGAGTTACCCCTCCGTTACGGTGAACTGGGATTAGTTCATCGACATGAGCTATCGGGTTCATTAAGTGGATTATTGAGAGTCCGTTCCTTCACTCAGGATGATGCTCATCTATTTGTAAGGGAAGACCAGATTCGATCAGAGCTTCATAAAGTATTGGATCTTATCGATCTTTTCTATAGCAAATTCGGGTTTGACTATAAGGTCGAGCTTTCGACTCGCCCGGAAGATTTTATGGGCTCCGTTGAATTATGGGATAAAGCCGAAGGAGATTTGGAAGTTGTATTGAAAGAGAGAGGAGTCGATTATCAAATCAATAAAGGAGACGGTGCTTTCTACGGGCCAAAAATAGACTTTCATATATTGGACGTTCTTGGTCGAAGCTGGCAATGTGGTACGGTTCAACTAGATTTCCAAATGCCTGAAAAATTTGAGTGTGAATACATTGGGGAAGACAATGGAGCAGTCAGACCTATTATGATTCACCGAGCCATTTACGGTTCAATCGAACGCTTTATGGCAATCATCATTGAACATTTCGGAGGAGACTTTCCCATTTGGTTAGCTCCTTACCAGGTCAAAATCCTTCCTATCTCCGACGCACATATTCAATATGCTCAAGGAGTGAAGTCTCAGTTAGAAAGAGAAGGCTTTAGGGTGGAAGTCGATGATCGAGTAGAAAAAGTCGGTCTGAAAATCAGAGAAGCAGAGATACAAAAAGTTCCTTATATGATGGTGATCGGTGACAAGGAAATCAAGAGTGAAGCTATTTCATTACGGAGGAGAAAGGAAGGAAACATTGGGATGTTGAAGATAAAAGAAGTTATATTGAAATTACAAGAAGAGGTAAATGGCTAGGTTAGTAAGGCAAACTGAATCAAAAAAATTCACTTGACCATTTCCTATATTTTCTATACAATTAGAGAAGGAAAATTCTGAATAGTGCGAGAGGGGGAGAAGTTATGTTAATCAATCATCAATCATGTTTCGGTATTTCTTCTCCTATAAAAAGAACTAAAAGGGTATTCATTACCTTTTTAGTTCTTTTTTTATGTCCAGGGGAGGAATCTAGATGAGATACAAGCGTGTGTTAATTAAATTAAGTGGTGGAGCGATGGCGGATAAGGAAGGAAATAATTTTGGCACTGAAGAGCTTGATCACATTGCAGGCGAAATCATGTCGATCGTCAATATGGGGATTGAAGTCTCCTTAGTTGTGGGTGGAGGCAATATATTTCGGGGCAGCTTGGCAGATACATGGGGAATAGAGCGGGTAGAAGCGGATAGTATTGGTACTTTAGGTACCATTATCAATAGTTTGATGCTTAGAGGTGTGTTGAAAAGTAAGACTGACAAAGAGGTTCGAGTGATGACTTCAATCCCTGTTTCAACGGTTGCCGAACCGTATATTCGCCTTCGTGCCGTTCACCATCTTGACAAAGGATACATTGTTATATTCGGTGGAGGAAACGGTCAACCCTTCGTAACGACGGATTACCCCAGCGTTCAGCGGGCCATCGAAACGAATAGTGAGGCCATCCTGGTAGCGAAGCAGGGGGTCGATGGTGTTTTTACGAGTGACCCTAAACGAAATAAAAACGCGAAGATGTATCACAATTTAAATTATGATGACGTTGTAACGAATAATATTAAAGTCATGGATCAATCAGCTCTGCTGTTAGCAAGAGACTATAAACTCCCTGTACACATTTTTAACTTCGGCCAGGCAGGAATCATGGAGAAAATATGCTCTGGGCAGAAGCAGGGAACGCTGATAAATCATGAAGAGACGAGACTTTGAAAAGATGAACATAACTATGATTTTATGAATATGAGTGATCGGATTGGTTGGAATAGGAAAGGTGAAAAATAATGGAGATCAAGATTCATCACAAATTTGATTCGAATAAGCTGGATGAGATATGTGAAGTGTACCAGTCAGCAGGATGGTTGAAGCACTCAAATGAAGTAATCACCAAGGTTTTTCAAAGAAGTGATATTGTAACTTTAGCTATTAGTGATGGTAGGGTCATTGGAGTTGGAAGAGCTTTAACGGATGGAGTGTTCAATGCCGCAATTTATGATGTGGTCGTTCACTTAGAGTATCAAAAAAATGGAATCGGCAGTCTCATCTTGAGTGACCTTTTAGAGCAGTTAAAAGATGTTTCCTGCGTTCAGTTAATCTCGACAACCGGTAATGAAGAGTTTTATAGAAAACATGGTATGAAGAAACTGAAATCGGGTATGGCAAGATATTTGAGCTCAAGTTTGACGGAAGAGTATTTGGAATAAGGTACAATGAACAAAAGAGACAGCCCCTCGGGACCGTCTCTTTTGTTTACACCATTTCCTTATACAGTTTTTCATACTGATTGGCCAAATCAAAGTCCAAATCCGTCAGACCATTTTCACTCCAAGAGGTTAACTCTACAATAACCAATTTGTATTGAATCGTTATAAAAGGATGGTGATTCACTTCCTCGGCTGCCTCTGCCAGTTTGTTTACAAACCGTATTCCTTCAAGGTAGTCCTTGAACCGATAGCGCCGTTCGATCCACTTCTTTTCTTTTAAGCGCCACTTTTCAAGAGATTTAAGTTTTTGAGAGAGGGCAGCTTCACTTAACTTCTTCATACCGTAACCCCTTTCTTTCCAAAGATGACATCAAGGCCATTTTGAATGAGTCTTGCAAACCGATCCTGCTTCCTTAAAACGTATAAGTCTTTCAGAAGATCTTCCTTTAACTGAGATTCAGGCTCGTGAATCTGCAGAAGTTCAATGATTTCAAGTCTAAGCAGCCACTCTTCAGGGGAATCCTCTTTCAGTCTACCTACTATACTATGAGTAAGATCTGTGGAAAAGGATACTTCTCTCAGTTCTCTGACCTCTCTGAAGAGGCTGTCTAATGGTGTAAGATCACGAGATCCGCCATCCTCTTCTTCGATAAGAGGAGTGTCGCCGAAGAAAGCATCATAGTCTGCCGCATGTGGCCGCGCTGAAACGATTTCACTGCCTACTGCCAAATCGTATGTTCCCCATGAAGGGTGGAATAAAATTTCTTCACCCAAAGTCACCATACATTCATCAATGGATATGAGGACAAGACGGTGATGATGAAAGACGAGATTCGTCACATGTCCAGAAACTTCAATTCCACCATCAAATGTGATTTGCATCATTTTGTTCGTCTCGATGCCCAGCTTCTTTAAATCCGCTTCGGTCTGGTTCTCAAGCATGGTGCCATCCTGAAGGATACCTATAGGTGCACCAAAGCCTTCTGCATGATGATCTGTCCCGTGTTGATCGAGTTGCTCGTTTTGGATGGAAAGTGAAGTAGGTCCAACGGTTTTGACGTAGATTGCTTCACCTCGCTCATTTTTTATTACTTCTTTGAAGGTCCCGGTGACTTGTAAACCCGAATTATATTCGATATGAGCAAGTTGGTTCGAACGAATCGCTTTATCAATCGCTTCAGTTCCACCTTTACGAAAAGCCATGGTCTCACCGAATTTCTCTACTTCTTCAATGAGTTGTTCGAAACTTTCACAAACAAACAATTGAGTTTGCATGGAGGTAACATCATAGCTGGTATGAATGGCATCTTCGATTGTGAACGGTCGTTTGATCACCATACTTGATAAGCAGTGTTTGCTTTCTCCAACCGATGACAGAAGTCCTGCACCGAAGATCTTCGGTTGATGAAAATCCCCGATTAAACCGAATTCCACTGTCCACCAAAAGATTCGCGAAATTTGTTCTGCTTCAGAAAGACCAGAAACAGCTTCTTGCTTTTCAATTAACACCTGCTTTGCTTCTTCAATTTCTTCCAATGTGGAGCTTGGATCCTCCATCACAATGGATAAATGCCTGGTTGCCTCAAAAGCTTCGTGTTCTTCTTCAGTGGCAAAAGCGTTCGCTCCGATATTGCCGATGATCTTTACAAATCGGGAATAGGTTTCATCAAAAAGAATGGGAGCGTGTCCGGCTGCTTCATGCAATATATCAGGAGCAGGGGTATATTCAATATTCGATTTTTGACGAATATCCGTTGCTATTGGGAGAATACCGTGAGCTTGAAAATCAAAGAACGCTGTACCAGGGATCAAACCGTCTACAATCGCTGCCCCCCAGCCAATTTTCGCTAAGTGTCGGTTCATATCACTGACCCTGGGAATTTCGTGTATGTTAATACCGGAAGCTTTTAATCCTTCTGTGAATGCTTCATGTGCAGTATCTTCCAGAAAATGATGATTCTGTCTCATTACATAACGCCACACGGCATGATTGATAGGGGTGTATGAATGATAATGCTGCTCAGCTACAAATGGCCGTAAATGACTCGGAATGGATTGGTTCATATTAAATTCTCCTTATTTCTAAATGTTATTTAGTGCTTAAACGCTTTTGTGTGCGAAAGTAGATACATACAAAAAATCCCTGCTGAAAAAATCAGCAGGGACGAATAAGATCGCGGTACCACCCTTGTTGTAAGCGAATTGCTTACCACTCAAATTGATAACGGACAATAACCGTCTTGTCCCACTATAGAACAAGAAGCTCAAGAAACGTAATTCATGATTTTCCTATGTACTAGTTCCCAGCACCACTAGCTCTCTATAACAGGGAGGAAATCACTACTTCAAATCCATCACAGCTCTTTTTTAAATATGTATGATCAAGATGCTTTATATCTTAAACGCTTTTAAGCGTTAAAGTCAAGCGGCGTTTTTACGGAGTATAAAATAATATCACTCAAGTGGCCGTGGATCTATAAAGCCAGACAGATAAAAACGCCAGGAGATCCTGGCGTTTTTATTTATAAAATTTGCGTTTTTTCCTTAGGATCCTGAAGTTTCATTTGTTCTAATTCGAGTCTCATTTTCTGGGTTTCAATCACAAAGTTTTCGTGCTTCAGTTTTTCCAGTTCGAGTTGGTCTTCTATCATTTTTTGCTTTAGCTTGGATTGTTTTTGGAAATGGTCCGTTATGATTCCGAGGATGGGTATTGAAAAAATCATGATAACAGCAATGGTTCCAGTCATGACAATCCTCCTTTTTCTCCTAATCGTATTCGTTACTTAATAGTTAAATTATAACAAAACATAAGATGGATTAGTATATAGTGTGATAATGTTAAGATAGAATCTTCATAGTAGAATATACGAATAAAAACATGAAAGAGTTTCATCATTTTTTAAAAAAAGGGGGGATTACAGTGAAGGAGACAAAAAATTTTCCCGAAATGGAAACATCCCGTTTACGTTTAAGAGAACTTCGACTAAATGATGCACATTTTATCTTGAACTTGTATTCAGATGAAAATGTGTGTAAGTTTCTCTATGACGAGGAATTGTATACGAATATTGATGAGGCCAATAACTATATAGAGTGGAATACTTATTGTGAAAACAAAAACCATAATCGTTGGGGGATCATAAGGAAAGCGGATGGAGTTATTATGGGAACCCTCGGATTTCACTTGTGGGACCGCTATAATCATATTGCGGAAATAGGGTATGATTTGGCTGAGGAATTTTGGGGAGAAGGCTATATGAGTGAAGCCGTGGAAAAATCCTTGGAACACGGGTTTGATTTTTTACGTCTTAATCGGATTCAGGCTTATGTAGCACCAGAAAATCATTCCTCCATCCGTGTCCTGGAGAAGCTTGGATTTAAAAAAGAAGGGATTTACAGAGACAAGCATTTTTTTCGGGGGGAATACTATGACCTCTATTGTTATTCATTGTTAAAGAGAGAGTGGAAAAGACTATAAATTCCACTTCTTCTGCACATACGCGAGCATCGTCTCCCGGTATTTTCTAACAATGGAATGTATGATGAAGTAAGTGAGGATACCGAATAAGGGGATATTGATGAACATCCCTATAAAGAATGCTTTCCCCAATTGCACCCCTACGTCTACTGCTTCACTGGCGTGGTCTAAAGAAGGATCCATTACATCAATGGGGTAGAAGAGATATCCTACAATAAGATTTAAGTAGAAGAAGATAGGGAAAGCCCAAATTAAGGAGATCCCTCCTACTAATCCAGCGAATGAATTCCCTTTAATCATCTTCGCACAGGCTGTGGAAATGAACGGACCTATGCCAAAAGAGGGAACGAAGTTGATTAATAATCCAACTGTGAATCCTAATGCAATACTGTGAGAGTTATCTTTGAGACGCAATAGTTTTAGAGTAAGACATTTACATTCACGAAGCTTTTTTCTAATCATGAGATCAACACCAATTATCGTTTACTTTCATACTCAGTAAATAGTATGGTCAACTTTCAGTATTCTAAATAAAAATTTTATAAGATTTTATGAAGTTTTTTCACAACATTTCTTTAAGAAAATCTGTAACATGGTATCCTAGAAGTAATAGAATTTTTGGTAGAGCGAGGATAAAAGATGAAACTAACGAAAAAAATACCCAATATGGTCACGTTGGGAAATCTGTATTGCGGTTTCTTATCAATTGGGTTTGCCGCAAGCGGACAATTTAAAAACGCAGCAATACTAATTATTATTGGCATGATGCTTGATAGCATGGACGGCAGATTGGCGAGGATGCTGCAAGCGGATAGTGTATTAGGAAAGGAATTGGATTCATTAGCTGATATTGTTACGTTTGGAGTTGCACCCTCCTTTCTTGTGTATTATACATATTTCTTTCAATTTGGTTTATTAGGGTTTATCGTAGCAGGGTTATTTCCATTATTCGGAGCTTATCGCCTGGCAAGGTTTAATACCAGTCCGCCGAAATCGTCTCTTCATTATTTCGTGGGGGTACCGATTACGGCAGCAGGTGGTATCCTGGCGATTCTAACCCTATTTGGAGACTTTATACCAAATATCGTGACAACGGTCATTTTCACAGCAATGTGTTTTCTCATGGTGAGTCGTATACGAATCCCTAGTCTCAAGGAAGTGCCTTTACCCAAATACGGAACGATTGTGACGCTCTTCATTGGAGCATTACTATTCGTTATCTACAAAGGGACCTATGAGCAGTTTCCCTATTTAATTTACATTGCTACACCCCTTTATATTGCATATCTTACGTATCGATTTATAAAAAGATAGAATGAAAAGTGATCCAGGCATCCATTGCCAGGATCACTTTTCATTATTCAGCACTCTAAAAAATGTATCTGCCGTTTACGTTCTATACTTATACTTCCGCTGTGCAAGATCGTGTCCTCCATAAACCAAAAAAGTTAGGGAGCATGTCCCTAACTCAGTCTATTTGATGAATTATATGAATCCCATAACGAGTCCACCAACTGCACCTGTGACCACGACGACCCAAGGTGGAAGTTTCCAAAATACCAGCATGCTAAACAAAACCGCCGCAAAGGCAAAGTCTTGTGGAGCAAGAATGGAGGAAGTCCATATCGGATGGTAGAAAGCTGCGATCAGGATTCCAACAACAGCTGCGTTCACTCCCATAAGAGCTCCTTTTATCTTAGGATTCCTACGTAGAGAATCCCAGAATGGCAGCGTCCCTAAAATGAGTAGAAAAGCCGGGAGAAAAATAGCGAAAGTCGCAAGCAGTCCGCCTTGCCATCCATTAATGACAGCACCAATATAAGCTGCAAAAGTGAAAAGAGGGCCAGGAACCGCCTGGGCTGCACCATATCCTGCCAAAAACGCTTCTTCCGTTAACCAACCGGTAGGAACAAACTCACGTTCAAGAAGTGGCAATACAACATGACCACCGCCAAACACCAATGACCCGGAACGGTAAAAGCTATCGAATAAAGCGATCCATTCAAGTGATGTCAATTCCCTCAGGAACGGAAGAAGAAACAGTAATCCGAAGAATAGAGACAAACAAATCACTGCAAATCTACGGGAAATCGGAAAGTCAATCCGGGATTCAGCGTCGGGTTTATGTTGCTTAAAAAGAATAAATCCAATAAATGCTGATAGAAGAATGACCCCTATTTGTGAAAACGCCGTTTGCCATAATAAAATGACCACTAAAGCGAACAATGCAATCGCTTTTCGTTTTAAGTCGGGCGTCAACTTTTTGGCCATTCCTAAAATAGCATGAGCAACCACGGCAACTGCGACAATCTTCAACCCGTGTATCCACCCGGCATCTGCCACATCCAATCCTTGCAGTATAATGGCGAAAAGAATCAATGCAATGACAGAAGGGAGGGTAAAGCCTAAAAATGAAACAATTCCTCCAAGTACTCCTGCCCGCATGATCCCAATGCCCATTCCGACTTGAGAGCTGGCAGGACCTGGGAGAAATTGGCATAGAGCGACCAGATCTGCGTAACTTTTCTCATCCATCCATTTTCTTCTGCGAACATATTCCTCATGGAAGTATCCTAAATGGGCAACAGGCCCACCGAAAGATGTTAGCCCCAATCTTGTAGAAATAAATAGTATTTCAATCAGCGACTTCAAACCTCTAGATGTTTTCATTATATTTCACCTTCTTTGTTAGTCTTTGATTTCTTTAAATAGCTCATAGGCTTTTTCACGTGCTTCACTGAGTACTTTATTGCCTTTATCTGTAGTCGAATAATACTTCCTGATCTTTCCGTCCACGTTTTTCTCTTCTTTTTTTAGTAGTCCGTCAGTCTCCATTGAGTGAAGAATTGGGTACAGTGTACCGGAGCTTATGCTGTATCCATGTTCCCTTAATTCTTCTAACATCCACGTACCGTAAATCGGCTCTTCCTTGGCATGATGGAGAATATGGATCTGGATAAACCCTAGAAAGAGTTTCCGTAATACTTTGTCTTCCAATGAAACACCTCCCAATCTTCAAATGGAATTCCGATATCGAAATTCGATATCGGAATTTTATACAAAGACTATAACATGAAAAATGTACCGACTCAAAGACCTAACGTCAAATTTACAAACTCTTAACATAAAAGGCCTTTCCGGATGTTTTTTCTTTTATATTCATTCACTGATTTCAGATAAAAATTCCATCAAATAAAGCCATATCCACCCTGGATACAGCTAACGTTCATCATTATCCCTATCTTTATGAAAAAAAGAATAGGTTTTGACTAATCCAATCAAAAATAAGCCAATGGCAAAGTAGGCGGGCAGAAGGTGGAGAAACGAGGTGTACCCGATAGCAAAATGAATATATATCCCCGATATAAAGGCAGGTAGCCCCCCGATTAGAAGCGTCCACCAAACCCACTTATTTCCTTGCTGAAAGCCCCAAAGTGAAAGAGTTAAGACTAGTAATCCGACACTTACTAAAGCACTGCCGAACCCCGCTCGATCATGTGCAATAACGGGAATGAGATTCTGATTGAACTCATGAAGAATCTCGGGTGGCATACAGAGGTATAGGAGATCCGTCGGAACAAAAACAGAAGTAACCCCATAGTAAGAAATGACAAGACCTCCGAGAACAAAAGAAAATCCAAGTACGACAAATGCCAGCTGACCATACAGGGATTGTAACCATAATTTATGATTTCTTCGGTTTCTAGATGATGGAGTTCCCTTTATCTCCCTTGTATGAATCCAGCCATATACGTAAGAGGGCAGCAAAATGAGCCAAAATAAAAGATGAAGCCAGTCGAAGTAGCCATACCCGATAAATAAGAATATTCCCAGAAATCCTGTAATGGCGGCAATGTCTATTGACTGTTTGGCCCATAGGAGACCTCTCCTGACACCATGGAAGGCAAGCTGCATATACACAATTCCTCCAGAAATCATTGTACCTGCTAAGGTCATCCGATCATGAGACATAAATTTCACGATACGATCGTTGAATCCAGCAATCGATTCCCTTTGCATCCCCAAGTAATGTTCATCATAGGGAAGAGTCACAGACGTTAAACTAAAAAGGAGGGCTAAGAGTCCCCCTATAAATATAAATAAACCAAAACACCAGTAAGATTGCCATCCCTTTTGAGGGGGTAACTGATCGTTCAAATCATCCAGCAATGCTTCGTTAATGCGTTTGGTTAAACCCGGACCCGAAAAGACATACCCATCTGAAAGAAGAAGGAGATCTGCCCCCTCACTTAGTAGAGATAGTGCCTGACTTGGTTCACGAATTTCACCTGTAGTGATGATGGATATAGCAGGGATTGCTTTTCTGTATGAACGAACAGTTGAAAGGAGAGTGTTGAATTCATTTTTTTCCACAATGATTCCTGAAATATCTTCAACGTTCAATGTGTAGAGAAGTTCTAAAGTCGGATTTGAGATGAAAATCGGTTTGTCACTATGTATAGTAGAATGAAGTTCATCAGCTTCTACAATATAACCATCTGCAAATACATCTAATTGTTGCATCATAATAGATAATTCTTCGGGTGTCCCCGACAGGCGGATGATAAAGGGCTGTTTTTTTCTAATCTTCCTTAATTTCTCTAGCGTCCTCTCTAATCCAATGGATTCAAGGGGATCCGAGAATTGAATACGCTGCTCTTTATGATCCGCATCAGGGTAACAAGACTCTGATGAAGCTTGTAAAGTTACAGGACCAATTTCAATAAAACCAAAGCCTAAATGAACAAAGGCGGATGTACCGGTAAGTAAGGGATCAATTTTACCGGAGAGACCAACAGGATTGGTAAATTTCATCCCTTTGATTTGTTTATTCAGGTGAGGGGAGCACTCTTCTCTTCCTAGAAAATGTATGAGGTGAGGACCAAGGGGGAGAGAAGCGATTGTACTCATTCCTCTATGTATAAACTCTCTTGATATGTAAGCAGGGAGTTTGGATAAAACGGGTTTGAATATTCCGTGATAGGACCAATCAGGCATAACACATTCCTCGCAATTTTACGTATTACCCTCATTCTAACAGGGATTAGGAAAGAATGGGTGGTGAATTTAGAGAAGAATTGGTTACGTGAACATACGAATTAATTTTTTGTGTTCAGATATTAGTAAAACCTATCGAGAGGTAATAGCGTGAGATAGAATGACTAAGATTCAGGATCTTGATAGTGAATGTTCATGTGAAAGAGTAGAATTGTGAACATTTTTTAGTTCTTTCTTCCCGAATTCTCTTAGGCCAGTTATATCTTCTGAATTCCGTCGATATACTTTACAGGTTCATTTCAACGGAAAAGGAGAGAGTGTATGATCAAAAAGATTGGTATGACCGTTTTTGCACTATTTTTACTGTTTCCGTCATGGAGCCAGGCCGGTTCATTTGGTAAGGATGATCCTTCTGGAGTTCCCGGGCAGTGGTATGTAGGTACAACTCCCGCGTATGTAGCCCCTTCCAAACATCCAATTCTCTTTGTTCACGGATTAAATAGTTCTTCAAACACATGGTGGAATGAAAATAATATGTATGACACTGCCTTTCAAAATGATTATGAAACCGCTTTTATCGATCTTTATCCAACAAAGAATATGTGGGATAACGGTGCCCTCCTGGCCCAGAAAATTCATGACATATACAATTACTACGGCGAAAAGGTAGTGATTGTGGCCCATAGTAAAGGGGGCATTGATACACAATCAGCTCTTGTACACTATGGTGCTTATCCATATGTCGCAAGGGTGATCACCCTATCCACCCCACATTATGGTTCCCAGTTAGCAGATCTTGCTTATAGCAGCTGGGCAGGATGGTTAACAGGCATTCTAGGAAGTAAGAATGATGCCACATATTCACTGCAAACAGGATATATGAGCTATTTCCGCTCAGAAACAGATCATCATCCGAACGTAAATAGAAATCAAATCTATACGTTTGGCGGGACGAAATGGGGAAGTTTCGGAAGCTCACTATATTGGGGAGGATTGTACCTCAGGGCTTATGGCAGCAACGATGGAGCCGTTACGGTCACTAGTTCAAGACTTCCCTATGGAACAGAACTGAGAGTGGGGGATTGGAATCACTCGACCATCAAAGAAGGTTCATCTACATTTAATATTTTCAAAAATTATTTGAATGAAGCGACCAATACATCGGGTTTCAATACTCAAAGTGTGGTCGAGTCAAATGTTGCCGAAAATGCTGCCTCTTTTGTTAGAGGAGGAGAATATAGTGAAAAGAAACAAGAAAAGGTATTAGTAGAACAGGGGGCTAAGTCCGTAACATTCGATTGGATAAGCAATAGCCCTTCGTCACAATTAATTCTAAAAAATCCTGGTCAAAACACACATTCAACCTTCAAGGTGAAAAAGGATGAAAGTGAATACTTTAACGGTGCGTATCACCATACGGTAACAGTTCAAGATCCGGCACCAGGGGAGTGGACGATTGAAGCATCATCATCTTCAGCAGAAAAATATCTCTTACATGTGTCTTTTGAAAGCGCGATGAATGATGCATTGAGTATCCATTTAGCACAGGATGAAATCAGCTTGAAGGCCAAAGATAGTAAGCTAAAGCTTAAACCGGACATGACCATTGAATATTACAAGGGTGGTAAGTTGAAAAAGAGTAAGGTGAAAACAAAGAACGGATCATTAAAACTTCCGAAGCTTGGAGAAGGAGTTTATAATGTGACCATTGATGTGGAAGGAAGCAAGGACAAAAATACGTTCCAAAGAACCGTCATTAAAACTATTTACGTTGATGATTCAGGGAAGATTTATGGACAGTAGGATAGGTTGAAATGCTTTGGGAGAGAAGCTGATGTTTTATTAGCTTCTCTTTTTTATGGGAAATAGGGACTGAACAATTAGTCTCCTGCTATTAGTTTGACAAAAGACAACAATTCCCGAAAAGTCATAGGAACTTATATCCAGACGCAGTTACGTAGTTCAGTTCCATAGTTTCATTTTTGCAAATGGAAAAGGGTTTCAATCCTTTTATCTCTAAATAGATTAGGGAGTCGAAATAAAAGGAGGAATACATAATGAAAAAGAAATTAATGGTTGGTGCACTTTCGGGTGTGTTGGTAGCATCAGGAATCGCTTACTCTGCACCGGGTGCATCTGTACTTGCAAATGGTCCAGGATACAATGGTAACGAGACGATCAAAAACGAGCGACTTCATAATTATGAAGAAATGGCTAGCATGCTCCAACATTTAGATCAAAGATCAGATGCTCTTTCTTTAGAAGTATATGGTCAATCCGTCAAAGGACGAGATCTTTACCTTGCGAAATTTGGAACAAATGAAAACACCCCTACGATCCTATACTTAACTCAGCAGCACGGAAACGAAACATTGACGACTGAAGGGGCTCTTCAGTTCATCAAGCACCTTACTTCGAACTCAAAAGAAGTAAAAGAAATGCTCGAGAACGTAAATATACTGGTTGCTCCGCGATTAAATGTGGATGGAGCAGAAGGGGACGTTAATTTCTCCCTTGAGGATTATGTATCGGGAACTCACACCCGCTATAATGCGAACGAAGTCGATCTAAATCGCGATCATGTGGACCGGGAACAACCGGAAACACAAGCTCTACATGAAAACGTTCTTCAAAAATACAAGCCTGATTATATGATCGATCTTCATCATCAAGGAGCTGAAACAACGCTTGGAAATACGGATGAGCTTGTGTCAGGATCAATTCTTTATCCTACTAATGAAAATGTAGACCCTGGAGTCGTCGAAAAATCAAAACAGCTCGGATCAGTCCTTTACAACACGGTCGAACACCGTGGATTCGGTACTTTGTCCAAATACATCGGGGGAACGGCACCGACGATCAGCCGTAACGGACTGGCGGTTGAATATGGAATAGCAACCCTTCTTTTTGAAATGAGAGGAATGGCTGATCATTATCGTGATGATTATGTTCTGGGTCAAAAGAGTAATGGGTACCTCATTAAGCAAGCGGTCATTAGTTTAGAAGCTACGGCAAAAGCCATTGCTGACGGGTCAATTGAAAATGCTGATACTTCTTTCTGGGACACGCTTCCTGAAAGCTCATATAATCGAAGTGAAAGTGAATAAAATTGCTCAAAAGGGGTCCTATCTTAACGGAAACGCCCCTTTTAATGTTGGAGTAATTCTTCAATATACTCTCCATATTTTTTAGGCACGTAATGAAATTGCCTGGAGAGAGCGGGTACCGATGATTTTTGATTATTTGTATTAGGATGAAATAGAGAAAGACTTCCTATTTGGAAGTCTTTCTCTATTTCACGATCATCACGGGACATTTAGCCCTTTTTGCGACTTTATGGCTTACACTTCCCAAGACCATTTCTTGAAATACATTTAATCCACGGCTTCCAATGACTACTGCATCGAAGTTGTTTTTGTTCGCATGCTCAACAATGGTCGGCCCTGGCTCTCCGTGTAAAAAGATAATCTCGTAGTCGATGCCTTCATGTTTTGCTTTTTGTTCGATCATTTGCAGTTTCTGCTTCCGTTTATCTGTTGCATCCAGTCCCCAATGATGCAGAACATCTTCCTTGGATTGCTTTCCGTCTACTACATATACTATATCTATTTTAGAGCCTTCATGGCATCTTGCGAGAGCGATCGCTTTTTCTCCTGCCCTTAGAGAGTGTTCAGATCCATCTGTTGCTAGAAGAATGTGTTTGAACATTGCTTTTCCTCCATCCGATGAAAGCGTTTATTATTTAGTTCTATATTATTATTCAATTTCCTCTAAAGGAATTTAAGATTTTTTTACATGTGTTTGAACTGAACCAGATTAACAGTGAAATCAAGAGTAAATGAAAGATAATATGTTATGTTTGCGCTTTCATTAATGTTTCACAAATTGAATCATCCATTATATAATGTCCCTTGTGTTAAACGGACCCGACTTTCATGAGAGTTGAAAGTCATAAATTAACAGGAAGAGGTGCATTATGAGTTTAAGTCAAAAAATTAAATATGAGTGGTTTGGTAATATTCGTGGAGATGTGTTAGCCGGTTTAGTCGTGGCTATGGCATTGATTCCGGAAGCAATTGCGTTCTCTATTATCGCAGGTGTTGATCCAATGATCGGATTATATGCTTCCTTCTGTATTGCAGTAGTGATAGCATTTGTAGGCGGTCGTCCGGGAATGATTTCTGCCGCAACGGGTGCTACAGCACTGGTCATGGTGACGTTGGTCGCAGATCATGGTTTACAGTATCTGTTAGCAGCGACCATCTTAACAGGTGTGATCCAAATTATCATGGGTGTCCTTAAACTAGGCCGCTTAATGAAATTTGTACCACGTTCCGTTATGGTTGGATTTGTGAATGCACTTGCTATCTTGATTTTCACTTCACAGTTACCACACTTTGTTGGTGAAACGTGGATCATGTATGCTATGGTGGCTGGTGCATTGGGTATCATATATATTTTACCCCGCTTTACAAAAGCGGTTCCATCACCATTAGTGGCAATTATCGCTGTGACCATTTTCGCAGTGCTGACAGGAAGTGGAGTACGTACGGTAGGAGATATGGGTGAGCTTACTCAAGCATTACCAGTCTTCTTGATTCCTGATATTCCATTTAACTTCGAGACATTGCAAATCATTTTTCCATATTCTTTATCCATTGCAATTGTAGGGTTAGTTGAGTCTCTGTTAACTGCTTCTATTGTTGATGATATGACAGATACCACAAGTGATAAAAATAAAGAAGCAAAAGGTCAAGGGATTGCGAACATCGTATCCGGTCTTTTCGGTGGAATGGCTGGTTGTGCGATGATCGGACAATCAGTTATTAATGTTAAGTCAGGTGGACGGGGACGTTTATCAGCATTTGTGGCTGGTACATTCTTAATGATCTTAATCCTATTGCTCAATGATTTCTTGGTTCAAATTCCAATGGCTGCTTTGGTTGGAGTCATGATCATGGTATCCGTTGGTACATTTGATTGGGCTTCAGTGAAGAACTTACACAAAACACCGATTACAGACTCTCTTGTTATGATTGCAACAGTTGTCACTGTATTGTTTACTCATGATTTATCTAAAGGTGTTCTTGTCGGGATTATCTTAAGCGCTATATTCTTCGCTTCCAAAATATCAAAAGTGAAGATTACCACGATGGCGTCTGAAGAAACTCACAAGAAGGTATACCGTGTGTCAGGTCAATTGTTCTTTGCTTCTGTTACGGAATTTGTTGAAACCTTTAATTTCAATGAAGATGTGAAGGAAGTAACGCTGGATTTAACTCACACACATTTATGGGATGATTCTGCCGTGGGAGCGATTGATAAAATCGTTATTAAGTACCATCAGAATGGTGTGAAAGTAAATCTGATTGGTCTGAACACTGAAAGTAATAAATTAATTGACAAATTGGCCGTGCATAATAAGCCCGGTGGATTAGATAAAGCCGTTAACCATTAAGTAAGAATCAGAAAAGTCCTTGGTCAAGTGATCAAGGACTTTTCTATATATACAAAGTTGTACTGTTAGCGCCAAAAAAACCAATGAATTTTTTAAAAAGGTTGAAATAAGCATATAAGTATTTTATTATATAAGCAAGAGCTTATATGGGAGCCTTTAGAAAGGTTCTTATTTTTTCTTATTATATAAGTAAATAATAATATACTAATAATATAAGTGATTGAGGAGGTGTTTACATGCTTAAATCAAAAGTTGATATTGAAAGGGCGGCAACAATGTTAAAGCTTCTAGGGGATAAAACCCGTCTTACTATGGTGAAACTATTAGAATCCAATGACTGCTGTGTGTGTGAATTTGTCGAGATTTTCAAAATGAGTCAACCTGCAATCTCTCAGCATGTCCGTAAATTGAAAGATGCAGGACTTGTGAAGGAATTAAGAAGGGGACAATGGGTCTTTTACTCTCTTAACAAAGAAAGTGATGCGTATCGAATTGTTCAAAGCTTGATGGAACACTTGCCTAATCAGGATGATCGATTAACAGCATTAGAGAAGCAAGGATTACGCATTTCTTGTAATTAGGAGGAGGGTTTCCCGTGTTATCAGTAATTTTAGCTACCATGATTTTTGTGGCCACATTGGTCCTCGTGATTTGGCAGCCTAAAGGATTGTCCATTGGCTGGTCTGCTTGTGGAGGAGCAATCCTTGCCTTAATTGTAGGGGTTGTCGACTTCCAGGATGTTGTGGCTGTGACAGGAATAGTATGGAATGCGACTTTAGCATTCATTGCTATTATCATTATCTCTTTAATTCTGGATGAAATTGGATTCTTTGAATGGTCTGCTCTACATATGGCGAGAGCAGCAAAGGGGAATGGCGTTAAAATGTTTGTTTACGTCTCCCTATTAGGAGCGGTTGTCGCAGCGTTTTTTGCGAATGATGGAGCTGCGTTGATATTGACTCCAATTGTTTTGGCAATGGTGAGAAACTTGAATTTTGAAGAAAAAATGGTTTTTCCATTTATCATGGCAAGTGGATTCATTGCCGACACGACTTCTTTGCCCCTTGTCGTGAGTAACCTTGTGAATATCGTATCAGCCGATTTCTTTGATATCGGGTTTGTAGAATATGCATCAAGAATGATCATTCCAAACTTCTTCTCATTGTTTGCAAGCATACTTGTACTGTATCTGTTCTTTAGAAAAAGCATTCCAAAGAATTATAATGCCAGCCAGCTAAAGAAACCGGTTGAAGCGATTAAAGATCAGCGTATGTTTAAGCTATCCTGGATTGTGCTTGGTATCTTGCTTGTTGGTTACTTTATCAGTGAATCACTGCACATTCCTGTATCGATCATCGCAGGTATCGTGTCAATATTCTTCTTAATAATGGCTAGGAAAAGCTCAGCCGTCAATACGAAAACTGTCATTAAAGGTGCTCCATGGGCGATTGTATTCTTCTCGATTGGAATGTACGTGGTAGTGTATGGTTTGCGTAATGTAGGACTGACGAATGTGTTAACCGATGTTATCCAAGTTGCCGCTGATCAAGGGCTGTTCGTCGCTACGATTTCCATGGGATTCATTGCAGCGATATTGTCATCGGTCATGAACAATATGCCTACCGTTATGATAGATGCGATTGCGATAATGGATACGAACACTACAGGGGTTATTCGGGAGTCCCTTATTTATTCCAATGTCATTGGTTCTGATCTTGGTCCGAAAATCACCCCGATTGGTTCACTGGCAACCCTCTTATGGTTACACGTCTTATCATTAAAAGGCGTGAAAATCTCATGGGGTCAATATTTTAAAACAGGGATTATTTTAACCGTACCAACGTTACTCATTACCCTTATTGGTTTATATATCTGGTTAATGATCATATCTTAAAACATACAATAAAAGGAGCTCGACTAATATGTCTAAAAAAACACTATACTTCTTATGTACAGGTAACTCATGCCGCAGCCAAATGGCAGAAGGTTGGGCGAAGCATCATTTAGGAGAGGATTGGGATGTGAAAAGTGCAGGTATTGAAGCGCATGGATTAAATCCTAACGCCGTTAAAGCAATGAAAGAAGCGGGAATTGATATTTCAAACCAAACTTCTGACATAATCGATTCTGACATTTTAAACAACGCAGATTTAGTCGTTACTCTTTGTGGTGATGCAGCTGATAAATGCCCAATGACTCCTCCACATGTCAAGCGTGAGCACTGGGGCTTCGATGACCCGGCAAAAGCCGAAGGAACGGATGAAGAAAAATGGGCATTTTTCCAACGCGTACGTGATGAAATCAGCGATCGCATCAAAACATTCGCTGAAACTGGAAAGTAAACAGAAATAGAGGGACGGACCTCATTGTGAATTGTAAGTGTGAAGTAATGAACAATAGGTCCGTCCCTCCTTATAAAGCCGAGAGATTCTTCTCGGCTTTTTTCATACAAACTTAGTAAAGGGAGAGGGATTTTGATGGTTAAGGTTGAAATTTTTGATCCGGCAATGTGTTGTTCGACGGGGGTTTGTGGTCCCAGTATTGATCCTGAGCTTACTCGCGTAGCGAATGCTGTATATTCACTTGAAAAACGAGGGTTTGATATTAGCCGATACAATTTAGCGAATGATCCAGGGGCATTTGCTGACCATGAAGTGATCAACCGTATTTTACACGATGAAGGTCCGGATGCTTTACCTGTCACGCTTGTTGATGGGAAACAAGCCGCTGTTGGAAAATATCCTTCAAATGAAGAGTTTGCACAATGGTTTGAAGTACCGCCTGAGGAATTGAATGAGAAAAGAAAAGTACGACTGACATTGGATATTAATAAGAAATAAGAAAGTTGGGGTAGAATGTTCACATCGTTTCAATTTGAGGCTGTCCATCATACACCATTCCTCTTTTTTACAGGAAAAGGCGGAGTGGGGAAAACGTCTACGGCGAGTGCAACAGCCATTGCCCTTGCTGATGAAGGAAAAAGGGTGCTGATCGTCAGTACAGATCCAGCTTCCAATTTACAGGATGTATTAGAAACCGAACTTACCAATCAACCAAAACAAGTTCCAGGATTACCGACATTATCCGCTTGTAATCTTGACCCGGAGGAAGCAGCAGCTTCATACCGTGAAAAAGTTATTGGACCATATAGAGGGAAGCTCCCAGAATCTGTAGTAAGTAATATGGAGGAACAACTGTCTGGTGCTTGTACAGTTGAAATTGCCGCTTTTGATGAGTTCACAAGCTTGCTTTCAGACCCTGCCATAGTAAATAAGTTTGATCATATTGTATTTGATACGGCACCGACAGGTCATACACTCCGTTTACTGCAGCTTCCAACAGCTTGGACGGGATTCTTGGAAGAGAGTACACATGGAGCTTCTTGCTTGGGACCTCTTTCAGGGCTTGGAGACAAGAAGGATATGTATTCTTCCACTGTTAACGTTTTATCCGATAAGGAAAAAACAGCTCTTGTACTTGTTGCACGGCCGGATTCTTCATCGTTAATGGAAGCTGACCGGGCATCAACGGAACTCAAGGACATTGGAATAAAAAATCAAATGTTGATTGTAAATGGATTAATGGGTAAGCATCAATGGGATGATCCGATTGCATCGGCCTTTTACAGCCGTCAGCAAGAAGCATTACGTTCAATGCCGATTGCACTTAAGGAAATTCAAACTTATTCGCTACCTTATGTAGCGTATTCCTTAACGGGAACGAATTCTTTGAGGCAATTATTCTCTCATGTAGAGGTTAACCCGAATGCCGTAACTGTTGATGACGATGAATCAATTGAAATTCCCGGATTAAAAGATGTGATAGATGACTTCTCCAAGAATAACACCCGAGTCATTTTCACAATGGGAAAAGGTGGAGTGGGGAAAACCACTATTGCTTCTGCCATTGCTGTTGGATTGGTTGAAAGGGGACATAAGGTACATTTAACTACAACAGATCCTGCAGCCCACTTAACTCATATGTTTCAAGAAGAACGAGGGAAGGACGACTTAAGAATCAGCCGGATCGACCCGCAAGAAACGGTTGAGTCGTATAAAAAGTCTGTTCTTTCTAAAGCTGCAGAGGGTCTCGATGAAGAAGGATTGGCGTATCTGGAGGAAGATTTAAACTCCCCTTGTACCGAAGAAATAGCCATCTTTCAATCTTTTGCAGAGATAGTAGGGAAAGCGGATGAAGAAATAGTCGTGATCGATACTGCTCCAACGGGCCATACTCTGCTTTTACTGGATGCGACTGAATCTTATACGAAAGAAGTGTCGCGTTCAAAAGGAGAGGTGGAAGACCATTTGAAAAATCTTCTGCCACGTCTTCGTAATCCAAACGAAACGAGCGTAGTGATAGTGACATTACCTGAAGCTACCCCTGTTTTCGAAGCGAAACGACTTCAGGAAGATTTGCATCGAGCGGAGATTCACCCAAAGTGGTGGATCATCAATCAAAGCCTATCTGCAACGGACACAACAGATCCCGTGTTAAGAGGCAGGTCTGTCTCAGAGCGGGAATGGATACAAAAAGTGCATAAAGACTATGCAAACAAGACAGCACTCATTCCATGGATGAGTGAAGAAAAGATAGGGTACAAAAAACTGATGGACTTCTCTAAGTAAAGGTGGATAACAACAAAAATATATTAAAAGGACTATATTCAAACAATTGAGGGACGGACCTCAAAAAGAAATGGGGATTGTATACAATGAATATTACGAATGAAGCAAAAGAAGTACTGTTGAATGCAATGGAAGAGAACAAATCGGAAGGTATCAGATTCTTTCTTAATCAAGGTGGATGCTGTGGGCCACAAATTGGCGTTTCTTTAGATTCAGCTCAAGCAACAGATAAAGTGGAAGAAATTAATGGGGTTTCGGTTGCCTTTGATACGAATGTGATTTCTTTGACTGATGATATCACATTAGATGTCCAAGATGGGGGATTAGTATTAGTGGGTGTTCCGGATAGCGGATGCTGTTAAGGTATCCTGAATAGAAGAAGCCTGTTCTGGGTACTTATTGTACTTAGAAACAGGCTTTTTTTAATAAAGAATGAAGATATTCCAATGAAGAAAACCAGCAAGGAACCTAATCCCTGCGGGTCTCGCAAACTCTTTAATTTATTCCAACCGCATCAAATGATAGCTTCACAGCATTGACTTCGGCTGAAGTGCTGCCATATAAATCGGTTGCAGACTGGACGGCTGCAGCTCTTGCCTGACTGAAGGTTGAGGAAGCTGTCAGATATACTGTATTCATACGGTAATAAATATCCCCAAGCTTTTCACGGCCGATTCCGGGAACGGTTATTCCAAAATGATTACCACCTTCACTTAAAAGGTAAGCCTGCTTGTTGATGATTCCACTGTTTGTATGAACACCGCCATTATCTCCTGTACCAGTATAACGTTTAGAGTAGTGGTCAGGGTCACCGTATTTAGCAGGGTTGCTCATGGAGCGGAGGGCATCACCGGATGTGCCAGGTGTATAAATATCTTCTCCAATCTCGAAATCTGGATTCGATCCATTCTCGTATTCTACCAATGTCCCAAAAATATCTGAAATCGCTTCATTTAAGGCTCCCGATTCATTCTGATACACAAGGTCAGAAGTAAAGTCTGTCACCGCATGAGTTAATTCATGGGCAACAACGTCAATGCCGCCTGAAAGTGGGGCAAACGTCGTGCCATCCCCGTCACCATACACCATTTGAGATCCATTCCAGAAGGCGTTATTGTAGCCGCTGCTGTAATGAACAGAAGACACCAGGCGAGCGCCTTGATTATCATAAGAATTCCTATTGTAGTTATCCTTATAGAAGTCATACGTGACACCTGCGAAATAATGAGCATCAACTGCAGGAGCATCGTATGCAGCATTAAGTACATTATCGCTATCTGACCACAATGTGCCCGGTAAGAAAAATTGAGGGAAGAAGGTACGGTTGTTCATGTTGTATGTATACACACCATTACCCCGGGTATTATCCTGCAAATAGTATTTTCCACTTGAAAGGGTTGTGTTCAACGGTTTAGAGTCACCTAATACGCCTTTACCGGTTCCTACTTGATTCGTTCCTGTGACTTCATGCATGTCATTGTATTTATTCAAAATCTCTCCGGTTTTCGCATCGATAAAATAGTTCCAGTTACCAGGAGATGGTACTAAATAATTCAGGTTCACAAAATAGGCAAAGGAAGCAGAATCACCATCTGTATAGACGACTAATTCCGGTTTAGACTCTTTTTCTAATTTTGGATCAATTCCGAGATCTTTCTTTGCGATCTTTAAGGCTTTTTTCGCGTTCACTTTCTTATTTGGTGAGGTTATCTTTTGATCCAAGTCAGCTACGACAGTACCGGAAAAAGCTTGAAGTGTGCCATCTTCCTTTACAACTGCTGACTGTGTAGAACCCCAAACAGGTACTCCATGGTAGGTTTGCTGAATGCGAACGACTCTATTTCCAAGTTCATCTTTTTCAACAGACAGCACCTTGAACTGCTCATCCGATTTCTTTTCAGAAAGCTTGAATTTCGCCTTGTTCTTTTCTAAAAAAGATAGAACGATTGTCTCGGCCTTTTTCCCGGATGGAGCAGATAATAGTCCGGAAACAAATTCCGGTGTTCCTTCTTTTTTATTCATTTGAAAGAGAGCGTTGTCGGATGGTGCAGCTAAACTCCCCGTAGCCATCATTCCTGACAGCAAGCCAATGGATAACCCCACGCTAATCATTTTATTCTTTTTCAAATCAATTCCTCCTATTTTTCTAAAAGTTCTGTCAAAAATAGATTATCATAGAAAAAAAGAAGAAGGTATTGAGAAAATGCAGGACTTTTTGAGGGTATAGAGGGGGCCATTAATGGTAGTATTCAGGAAAATTTTCATGAAAACGAATCTTTTTAATAGATATAAAACTTTTGTTGGAATTTGTTATTTTTTTCTAGTGTTAATATAGGTTGGGTGGGCTAAAAAGGTGAGGGGTTCGTTCGGGACAGCCAGTGATTATGAAACTAGGTAACTATCAAATCTCGAAGCATTTGGCTTTCTAATTATGTTGGGGAAGTAGATTCAATTATTATAAAAAACCCCTCAACCAATGGGTTAAGGGGTACTTACTAATTATTAGTATCTTACAGCATCGTAAGAGTTAATTCTTCCATGTTGGAAGTAAGAGCCTGTACCACTGATAGGATCAGCTGTTTGTTCGATTGCTTGACGAATTTGAACATTGTTTCGTCCTTGCCCTGCAAGTAATCCTGCTAAACCTGCAACGTGAGGGGAAGCCATTGATGTACCTGACATGTATGAGTAGCCATTGTTAGGTACGGTAGAAGCTATGTCAACTCCTGGAGCGGTTACATCCACCCATGTTCCATAGTTTGAGAAAGAAGCTTTACGGTCTCTGGAATCAACTGCTCCTACGGCAATCGCGTTAGGATAAGAAGCTGGTTCAAACGTTGTTGATACTCCGTCATTTCCAGCAGCGGCAATGACGACAGATCCTTTATTCCACGCATAATCAACTGCATTTTTTAAAGTTGTGGTATTACAGTCGCAACCAAGAGAAAGATTTAGAACTTCAGCGCCTTGATCTGCAGCGTAGCGAATACCTGCCGCGATATCATCAAGTGATCCACTTCCGTTGGCATCTAATACACGAACGGCAAGAATCTTTGTATTCGGAGCCATACCAGCAACCCCGGTTCCATTGTTCGTTTCAGCCGCAGCCGTACCTGCCACATGTGTACCATGTCCATTTAAATCCATTGGATAATAATCATTGTCGACGAAATCATATCCACGAATCGTTTTGCCGTCTAAGTCAGGGTGGTTATAATCTACACCTGTATCGAGAACGGCGATTTCCTGACCGCTGCTTCCGCGTGCAAGATCCCATGCACTAGGTGTATACGTGTTTTGAGGACCATATTGGTATCCTTGGTAGTAATAATCATTTGGGGTCCAGGTGGCTGAGAAGGTATAGTTCGGTTCTACGTATTCCACATTCGGGTTTTTGCTTAATGCTTTTACGGTTGCTTCTACATTTCCTACTTTTAACACTTCGAAGGGCTTCTTCTTATTAGCTTTTTCCTTTACTGCAGAAGCATTGACTTTTTTGAGGGTGTTTCCTTTTTCAGACTCTGCCACACCGTCTTTAAATTTTACAATAACTTCACCTTTTACATAGCTGCCTTTTTCGAGGCTTTTACTGACAACTGTCTTTTTCGGGGCTTTCTCAAGAGGGTTTTGATCTTGTGCAAAGGCACTTCCTCCGAAACTAGGTACGAGAGCAAGCGATGCAGCTAAAGATAAAGCAGCAATTTTTTTAAACTTCATAATAGCATTCCTCCGTTTTTCTTTTTTTTGGCTCAACGACAAATGAATTGAGTAGTAAATCGTTTGCTTGTGGAATGACCCCCTCTTATGAATATTCACAAGAATAATAGAGATTGTGTATGGGAAACTATGTATATGATTCTTGCTAACTAGGATTCTAGCAGACCCTTAAGAAAAAAAGAATAGGGCAAGAATTAAGGATTTGTAAATATAAGGAATAAAAATCCGGCCAGTTACAAAAATCACCGAGAATCACGAAAACTTTCCTCAAAACTCCCTCAAAAACAAAAATGACCATAGGAAAACAGTCACGCATTTTCCCAACATCATTTTTAAAATAATGAGGTCCGTCCCTCCAGTTTCGGTGAGTATAGTAGGGTGATTTCAGGCTGGAATTCTATAATTAGCAAGATTAGGAAGAGGGAATTAGAGGTCCGTCCCTTTATGTAATAACATTCAATTAAAAAAATACAGCGGTTTCATTTTTATTTCACAACTCCATAGTACATTTAATAATGGCTAATAAGTCAGTTCACGAAAGATAAAAAAACGAAATTCATTGATCTGAACTTATTAAGATTACGTATTCCTTTTACAAGTCAATCAATAAAGGAGATTAGAGATGGAAACAGCAAAGAAATTAAAATCTGCCCCAAAGCCAACAAAGAAACAAGAAAGAGCTGCGCTATACCAAACTGTATGGAGATGGCATTTCTATGCAGGAGTCATTTTTGCCCCGTTTTTAGTTATTTTAGCACTGAGTGGTGCAGTGTATTTATTTAAGCCACAAATTGAATCCGTCCTGTATAAAGATGTTTATTTTGTACAGGAAGAAGGCACTTCTATGAGCAGTCCTTCTGCACAAATGGCAAAGGTCAAGGAGGAAGCCCCTGATCAAATCGTCACCTCGATGAAAGTGTATGATGACCCCTCTCGAACAACGGAATTCAGTGTAATGAATAATGGTGAGATGTCTTCGGTGTATGTCGATCCTTATACAGGAGATGTCGCCGGGTCAATAAAAAAAGATGAGAAATTTACAGAAATCTTTAAAAAGCTACATAGTGAATTGATCGTTGGCGGTACGGTAGCCAATCGATTAGTAGAGCTTGCTGCATGTTGGGCTGTTATTTTACTGATAACAGGTCTGTATGTATGGTGGCCGAGAAACAAAGCATCGATTTGGGGTACAGTCTTACCAAGGTTTAGACAAAAAGGCAGGACATTCTGGAGAGATATGCATGCAGTGCCCGCGTTTTGGTTATCCATATCCATTTTGATCCTCATCCTGACAGGCCTGCCGTGGTCCGGCGTGATAGGGGAGCAAATCAACCGACTGGCTACTTCGACCAATACTGGATATCCGCCATATGCTACTAGTTTTGGAGAAAAGCCTCAATCGGTAGTAAGAGCGAAAGATGTGGCTGAGGATATACCTTGGGCATCGGAAAACATGGCAGTACCTTCTTCTACTACAGGGGGATATGTTCCATTATCTTTAGAAGATGCTACGTCTATAGCAAAGAATGAAAACATAGAAAAACCGTATACGATTTCTATGCCACAAGGGGAGAAGGGTGTATACACCATCGCTACTTCTCATTCAAAACCCTGGGATAACGCTACTCTCCATGTGGATAAATACTCAGGTTCCATCTTAAGTGATGTACGCTTCAGTGAATATGGCATTATGGCTAAAGCCATCACAATGGGGATTGCCTTACATGAAGGCCGCTTATTTGGACTGGCAAACCAAATCATAGGTCTTATCATCTGTATTGGGTTGATCGGAATGGTAGTAAGCTCACTCATCCTTTGGAGAAAACGCAAACCAGAAGGTAAATCGGGTGCGCCAACTAAGTCTAAAGATAAAAAAATGACAAGAGCGGTCTTTATCATCATGCTGGTGATGGGTGTCATCATGCCACTCGTTGGTATATCCATAATTATTGTGTTTTTACTGGATCGTTTTGTTTTTCCACATATCAAACCAATAAAGACCTGGTTAAATTAAGAATTAGGGGATTGTTTATAATGAAGAAACTTATAACAGCTTTAGGAATCGGATTATTAATAGGAGTGTTATCAGCTTGTACTGACAATTCCACCTCTTCTGAAAGTGAATCAGAAATATCTCAGTTAGTGGAAGTGGATATCACTTTACCAGAAAAAATATCACCTAATGAGGAAAGTAACTTAAAGGTTAAAGTAACCCAAGCAGGTGAAAGTGTAGAAGATGCTGATGATATACAGTTTGAAGTATGGAAAATGAACGGCAAAGAGGAAAGTGAAATGATTAAGGCCACCCATGAGAAAGATGGGGTATATAGTATTAGAAAGACATTCAAAGAAGCCGGAATATATTATGTTCAAACCCATGTAACGGCACGTGACATGCATGTGATGCCGAAGAAGCAATTTCTAGTTGGTAACATTTCTAAAGAAGAGATGGAGAAAATCAAACAAATGGAGGCGGAAAGTGACCAGGAGGGTGAGAGCGGAGGGCATCATCACTAATAAGGAAAAGGACTTCAGTTAATGAAGTCCTTTTCCTAATGCTATATCACCTTAATGATTTTCTACTGCTTTATTTAATGATTGATAGATTTTCATACTTGAAATGTTTATACCCATCTGGACAAATTCGATACTCATTTCTGGGCGCATTCCTGATAAAATCGGTTCGATACCCAATAATTTAAGGCTATCAATCAGTTTCATGATTCCTTGTTGGAACAATGGATTCACTTCATACACACCGGAAAGGTCGATGATTAATTTATGAATGGATAGCTTTTTGCACTCAAGAAGGACATGCTCTGCCATCATTTCTCCACGTGCTTCATCCACTTGTCCAATGAGAGGCAATACAGCTAAGTCGGAGAAGATGGGAACGACTGGAGTAGATAAGGACAAATACTTTTCTTCAGAAATTTTCAGCTGTTCTTCTGCAAACTCACTATATGCTTCACAAAAAGCAGAAATCATAGTCGTGAAGGTGTGATCGATATCATTTGTGATTTGCAGCAGGATTTCTTTAGATAATAATGCTTCATTATGCAAAACGATATCTTCTAATATAACTTTTTTATATAAAGAGGATTTACTTATGGACATATGCAAAGGGACTCCTTGGCCTGAAGCAAGTCTTCCAACTTCTTTTCCCCACTGACTTGTTTTGTCTAAGTTATTTTCTCCCCTTAGCAAGCCTTCACCTATAAGTTCGATTAGCTGCTCAAAATAAGGAAGGCTTTCAGTTCTATTTGCTTCCACGTAAAGTGTTGGATAAGCTGCTAAAAGATTTGAGAAAATGTTATTGGCGATTTCCTGCTTTCTCTCAATCAATTGATCTCCAATAGATGTAGTGATTGTTTGGTGAGTCATTTTTCTCCTCCAGATGTATGTTTTTCCTTTATTATAAAGTATTATTAATTTTTAGTATAGGCTGGAAAGACTAGAATAATAGTATACCAGGTATATTGACATTAAGATGTCATTACCTTATAATTTCATTAATTTAAAATTTTTCCAATTAGACGATGAAGAGAAAATCATAATGAAGAAAAATCAACTCTCGTCCTCAAGAATGATTTCTTGAGAATGAGAGTTTTTTATTTTGATAAAAGGAGTGTTTTGTATGAACCCTGTATTACTTGAAGTTCCAACAGTGTTAGAAACGGAAAGATTAGTGCTAAGAATGCCTCAGCCAGGTGATGGCAGATCAGTGAATGCAGCCATTAAGGCTTCTCTATCTGAATTAAAACCGTGGTTAGGATTTGCACAAAATGACCCTTCAGTAGAAGATACTGAAACGAACACCCGTGAGGCTCACGCAAAATTCCTGACAAGGGAAAGTTTGAGGTACCTCATCTTCCGAAAAGATACAAATGAATTCGTCGGTTCAACAGGCTTTCACAACATTGATTGGAGTGTTCCGAAATTCGAAATCGGTTATTGGATTGATACCAGAATGAGTGGGCATGGTTACATGGTGGAAGCTGTTGGGAAATTGACCGATTTTGCCTTAACTGAATTAAAAGGAAAAAGAGTGGAAATCAGGTGTGAATCCACAAATGGGAGGAGCAGGGCGATTCCTGAAAAGCTTGGCTATGTGCTGGAAGGAGTTTTGCGCAATGAGGATCTTTCGGTTGATGGAGAGCGGTTAACGGATACGTGTGTGTATGGAAAATATTAATAGATGAAGCATGGTCTTAATTAAGACCATGCTTCATCTATTAACCGTCATTGTATTGACTGCTTATTTTTAAGCAGATTCTTATGGTTTCGAAAAAATTTTTCTTTCGAATGAATTTACATATTTCAGAAAAAAACATAGGGAACATTGCAC
Organism: Rossellomorea sp. NRS-1567; assembly: GCF_050467885.1. Lineage (NCBI taxonomy): Bacteria > Bacillati > Bacillota > Bacilli > Caryophanales > Bacillaceae > Rossellomorea > Rossellomorea sp. NRS-1567. The sequence continues at coordinate 352,790 of NZ_JBITPL010000015.1, forward strand.
CGGCAAAGGAGGAAGTGAAACCGCCTCGTTTACATATAGCAATTTTTAAAAGAGGAGGCGTTTCTAAAATGAAAACTGCCTATGTAATGAGTGACTCCTTAAGACATAGCCCAATCTTTTCTCAACAAACTATACGTTACAAGGTCTTCATAATGATCATATAACCATTGACCATCCCGCGTGATACCTTCCTTGTCAAATCCCAAACGTTCCGGGATGCCAATGCTTTTCTTATTGTTGATGGCACATTGGATTTCTACCCTGTTGAGGCCCATTTCACTAAATAGATAGTTTAATAGAGCGGAAACGGCTCGTGTAATGATCCCTTTTCCTTCTGCTTCTTCCGAAAGTAGGTATCCAATACTGGTGCTCTTGCTTTTCCAATCAATATAATGCAGCCCGATCATACCGACTAATTTCCCTTGATAGCGTATTCCGGCATCGAATCCGTTGTTATCCGCATAATTCCGTATCCAGATGGGTATGATCGACTCTAAATCCTGTGGGGACTTCCGTTTATCGACCCAAAGAAGCCACTGGCGAAGATGATCCCGGTTGGAATCAATCAGTTCGTATAATTCCTCTTTGTGGTGCTGCTGAAATAGCTCGATCGAGATTTCTTGATCTACTTTGAAAGAAAACATGGGAACATCTCCTTTAAGATATTTAGAAGATTATACCATGTGTTGCTTCTTATTAGGCTTTTTATCATAATGTGATTCAACCGAATTTATTTTATAATAGAAGAACGAACAACAACTTAAAGGAGGTGGTGACATGGTAATGAAAACAAACTTACCAGAGTCCAAAGCGTCTCATGCAAAGCCTATTATTAGAAAGGCGATACTTTGCATGGGGGGACGCTGACTGATCGCCCTTAAAGTTCATTTCTAGTAAGTCGGCTTTGCACCTTATTTACTTTATTAATCAGAAAATAAGGGGCTGACTGAAATGAAATATGTGAAAGCTGAGAGTGTTTTACCACCATCGCTTCTTGTTGAAGTCCAGAAATATGTACAGGGGGAAACTCTTTATATTCCTAAACCTAAGGTGAAATACCGAAAATGGGGTAGCCGTTCTGGAAGTAGAAAAAAAATTGATGAACGAAATGTTGAGATCAATGAGGCTTTTTTGAATGGAAAGACGATTCAAGAATTAGCCGAACATTATTATCTTTCAACGGAAACAATTAAGAAAATAGTGTATAGAAAGCGCTGATGATTATGTCAGTGCTTTTTATTTTGTATAGATTGATTCTGAACCAAACTCTACATATATTTTTGACATGTACCGGTATATAGTAAAAATAGGGTTGCACGGAATAACTGTGCTCCTTGACTCATCTTGAAAACCCCATTTAAGATGATGATTATGACAAATGTTTTTAGGAGCGATTAACATGGAACCATTTATTCGAAATGATCAATATAATTTCATAACGTATCAGACTCAAGTGCTGATCAATGGATATTCAACAGTGAATGATCTAGGTGTCCTTCAAGCCTTGAAAGGACTAGTGAAAGATAAGGTGACAAATTTGTTCGATGGACTGTCTCAAGCTCAACTGAACATACTTGATCCAATCGGGAATATCAGGGGTTCTGACCAGGCGGAAGATTATTTAATTGGATTAAAACCTTATGTAATTCCATTTCCAACTGTTTCTGAAGCCTCATTGAAAAAATTATTCCCCAAAGTGAAAAAACTAAAGTCACCTGATTGGGGAAATATCGATTTCAGGGATATCTCCTATTTAGGCTGGAATGATTACGGGCAGGAGCGAAAATATATTGTGGCTATGCATGAGGGTAAATTGAAAGGATTTAAGGGTACCTTCAAAAGCAGCAGCAAGAAGGGGATTTGCACGATTTGCAATACCTTTGGAAGCATCGGATTTTACATGTCTGAATCGAAAACTTCATCTCAAGGAACCTTTGTGAAGAAAGGGAATTACGTCTGCCAGGATAGTCATGAGTGTAATGAAAAGCTTAAAGACAAAGAGAAATTGGATGATTTTATTCAGAGAATCAATCATTAGTAGGGTGCGCCGAGCAAGTGTCTCGGCGTATTATTATTGTATTTATACTAAATTACGGAATTCCAATTCTTCTCAACACTTATAAATCCCTTGAAACATTGCCATACTTTAAGTAGTATAGATAAGTAGAAAATTGTAGAGTTTTGAAATGAGGGTTTTAAATGGAAAAGAAATCCATATACGGATTAACATTAGATCAACTGACAACATGGCTGGTCGAGCACGGTCAAAAGAAATTCCGTGCGGCTCAGGTGTGGGATTGGTTATATAAAAAGAGAGTGACAAACTTTGCGGATATGAAGAATCTAAACGCTGACTGTGTACAGTTGCTGGACGATCACTTCTATCTCCATACACTCACTCAAGAGGTTAAACAGGAATCTAAGGACGGCACAATCAAATTCTTGTTCAAGCTTGAGGATGGTAACCTGATAGAGACGGTTCTTATGCGTTTTAATTACGGACTGAGTGTGTGTGTGACGACTCAGGTCGGATGCAACATCGGGTGTACATTCTGTGCGAGTGGACTACTCAAGAAAAACCGGGACCTATCAAGCGGTGAAATTGTCGAACAAATCATGAATGTCCAACATCATTTGGATGAAGCAGGAAATGGAGAACGAGTCAGTCATATCGTCGTAATGGGAATTGGTGAACCATTCGATAACTACGATAACATGATGGACTTTTTCCGAGTAGTGAATGACCAAAAAGGTCTTTCAATCGGTGCTCGTCACATCACTGTATCAACAAGTGGCCTGGCAGATAAGATTTACAAATTTGCCGACGAAAACATTCAAATCAACCTGGCAGTTTCCTTGCACGCACCAAACAACGAATTGCGTACGAAGATCATGAAGATCAACCGCGCGTATCCTTTAGAGAAGTTAATGCCGGCCATTGATTACTATTTAGAAAAAACCAATCGACGAATCACCTTTGAGTATATTTTATTGAGCGATGTGAACGATCATAAAGAAGAGGCTATACAGCTAGCCAAGTTGTTAAAGAACAAGCGTCATCTTTCTTATGTGAACCTGATTCCTTATAATCCAGTTGACGAACACAACCAATATCAAAGAAGTACGAAAGAAGCGATTGTTGAATTCTACGGTACATTACTTGAACATGGAATCAACTGTGGAGTCCGTGTGGAACAAGGGACGGACATTGATGCCGCTTGCGGTCAATTGAGAAGTAAACAGATTAAAAAAGATAAAGTGAAATCTTAATACTTTATATTTAGCACATGAATTCCTGTATGGGATTTGTGTGTTTTTTTTGTGATTGTTGAGACTGAATATGAGATTGGATTCCATATTTTGTTAAAATACGCAATTAACCATTATTTTGGCGCAATTCCACTGGATCATGACGCAATTCCAATTTAACAGACGCAATAAAATGAATTTTGCCGCAATTAAGAAAGAAAACGACGCAATTCTCCTATCGAACGACTTTAATATTTATGAATGCCAGTACGAAAAGCCATATTTGGTAACAACATCTCATGATCACATAAGATTTGAGTCGTTTTATCCAATAAGGAGCGAAGAAACAATATTTTATTAAAAGTATGCTACTTTTCCTGGAATAAATTCAATATTTGTTGAATTTATCGTTCTATAATTATAGAATATATGTAAGGGAGAAATTTTTGGGAATGAGGTGTTCCAATATGGATGTACTCCATACGACAAGCCGAAAAAGAGAGACATATGAAGTAAGAATCGAGGCTTCTCTGCTTTGGGAATGCGCTTTGGGGATTGCTGCCATCACAAATACAAGGCTTATTGATACGTTAGAAAAACCGAAAGAGTCATGGGACAAGTTAAAGAAATCTTTATCTGAGCCGTTGATAGAGAATTTGAAATACGTTGAAAAGCATAATACCTGGAAATCCCTACTGCTCTTGTTGCATCAAAAAGATTTCCGGGATTTCTCTGACTTCATCACGTTTTTGGGTGGGGTGGACGATCAAAAACTCAGATTTGTCTGCATTCCATACATAGGGATGAAATTTCAAGAACTTCGAACGCATGCTTCAAAAGGTGATGAGTCATCACGAGACAGATTGAAAAAGCAGACCAAGGATAATCCATATTTTCCAGGATATATTGAGTTTATCTGCACCACAAATATCCAGAACTTAAGGGATCACTTGAAGAGCGTCATGACCCGGTGGTATCAAGAAGTGATCATTCCTCAACAAGAGGCGCTATTTCAGATATTGACAAGGGATAAAGAGTCCAAGGAGAAGATGAATGAAAAACTGAAGCCCGAGGCCATGGTTGAATGGGCAACGGGAGGAATTACTTATCTGCCCGAGCCCAGTGTACATACCGTCCTGCTGATCCCTCAGTCGATTTACCGCCCTTGGAACGTAGAAGGGGATGTTGAAGGAGTCAAGGTGTTTTATTACCCCGTAGCCAATGAAAGCATTTATCCGGATGATAAGGATATGCCAAGCTATTTTTTGGTCCAGAAGCATAAAGCCCTTGGGGATGAAGCGCGCCTCCGTATGGTGAAATTACTGAAGGGGTCAGATCGTACACTTCAGGAAATCACGAATGAGCTGAACATGGGGAAATCGACGGTCCATCATCATTTGAAAATACTCAGGTCCGCAAGGCTCGTAGAAACGCAGGATGGGAAGTATCGCCTGAAAGAGAATGCGGTTCAATCTTTATCGAATGAATTAATGCAGTATTTAGCTGAGAGTTAAACGGGGGAAATGATATGGGGGAGCGTGCGGTCAGGCTAAATCAAGTGGAAGATTTCCCGCCCTTAAAGAAAAACTATTCTGTTTTCCGATTCATGGGTGGGAATCTGATTTCATTTTTCGGTGATCAAATCTATTTAATCGCAATTCCTCTAATGGTATTAACCCTCACTGGATCACCTGTGAGTATGGGGATTGTGGCGGCGCTTGAACGGCTGCCGATTCTATTGCAGCCCTTCGCAGGTATCATGTCCGATAAATTCAACCGGAAGCACCTGCTCCTTTTATGTGATTTAGGGCGATGTTTACTTGTTGGGATGATTGGGGTTCTATTTATCATGGAGGTACTGGAGATGTGGATGGTATATCCCGTTGTGTTCGGTATCGGATGTTTAAGCCAAATATACAATATATCTCAATTTGCTTCAGTACCAAGCCTAGTGAGAAGAGAAGACCTTCAAGCTGTGAATTCACTAAATTCCGGGATATTTAATTTGACGGTTTTTCTGGCACCAGGTTTGGGAGGGCTGATCATTTCCTTTTTGAATCCAGGATATGCCCTGTTGGTGAACAGCGTCAGTTTCCTGGTATCTTTTCTTGCCATTGCGAGTCTCCGGATGAAGATAAATGAGAGAGATTCATCAAGGCATTCCATATGGGGAGAGATCAGGGAGGGGTTTCAATTCGTTATAAAGACCAAGCCGATTTTGTACACCAATCTAGCCATGGTATCTTCTGTGTTCGGAACTACATTGTTTCTCACATTGTTGGTATTTCACCTAAAAGATTCCATCAGTTTAAATACGGTCATGATTGGTTGGTTATTATCAATGGGTGGAGTAGGTGCCATTCTTGGCGCTGTTACGTCAAACCTTTTTCGGAAGCGGTTTTCTTATCGGAGCATTTTATTTACGGCCTCTGTCATTGGAGGGCTTTCGATCCTGTGTTTCGGCTTTATAGAAACCTATTTTTGGCTTGTGATCATGAATGCAGTTGGAACCTTTTGTGCTTCGATGATGAGTCCATGCATCATTACAATCCGGCAAACGCTGACACCTGATCACTTATTGGGAAGGGTGCAGGCCACAAGCCGCCTCATGACTTGGGTATTCATGCCCCTGGCCGCATTTCTTGCAGGAATACTGGCTGAAGCAATAGGTACAGACCAGACCATCATGCTTGCTGGAGCCATCTCAACACTCGCTTCCTTTCCCTATCTTCATCACAGTTTGAAAGATAAATAGAGGGACGGACCTTCCTCATTTCTCTTTTATGGTAGGATGGAAATGGAAGGCATTTTGGTTTGGAGAATTCAGATATGATTACTGAAAGTCAATTGAAAGAGAGATTAAGAAACATCGATTTTAATCGTCCTGATATAAAGTGGCACATGAACGTCTACAACTAAGAAAGGGGAGCAGAGGATGCAATCGAATCATCACGACATCACCATCATCGGAGCAGGTGTGAGCAGTGTGTTTCTCGCTTACACCTTGATGAAGCACAATGAACATGTTTCCATCCACATGATTGATCTCGGCAAAAAACTGAGTGAACGTACATGTGGGTTAGATGAGGGAGGAGTATGTACTTGTGAAGGAATGTGCAGTAAATACATTGGGTTTGCAGGTCTTGGGAAATCAGAAGGGAAATTTAATTATACAAATGATTTCGGAGGAGAGCTTGGTAGGAAGATTGGAGAACAAACGACACTTGATTTGATGAAGGAAGTAGACGATATCCTCTGCGAGTTTGGCGGTGACATCATCCCCTCCTATAGCACGAAAAATGAGATACTTTCGAATAGAGCCGGTATGGCTGATTTAAAGGTGCTTTCAACAGAGGTCCGTCATTTAGGAACACGCTTGGCGAGTGAGGTTTTTCATAAAATGTATAAGGTGCTGAAAAACCGTATTACCTTTAGTTTCGAAACTCATGTAGAAACGATCTCTAAAAATGAGGCGGGCTTTCATTTAAAATCCAATATCGGTGATTTTACGACGGGGAAATTAGTGATTGGTACAGGAATGAGTGGCAGCACATGGCTGAAAGAACAAGCAGGATCACTTGGACTTTATCCAGGAGAAACCCGTCTGGATTTGGGGATACGTGTGGAAATGAAAGGTGATCAGCTTCAATCGATATTAAAAGATACATTTGAAGCAAAGCTGAAGATCGAGAGGGAATCATTCAGTGCGACAACTTATTGTATGAATCCGCGAGGGAGGGTCATACGGAAGCACCAGCATGGCGTAGTGATGCCTGATGGACAAAATGCCCGTGAAGAAGATATACCAAGTGCGAATCTGAACTTCAGCTTGTTCGTTCCACGCTATTTTCTCTCCCATGATGAGGCAATGGACTATGCAATGAACATCATAGGTGGAATCAATCAAGGACGAGATCGGATTGTCGTTCAGAGATTGGAAGATTTCAAATCAGATAGGAATACAGAAACGTTGGATGGGAATCTGGTAGGTCCGTCCCTAAAAGCGGATTATGGGAATCTTCGGGAAGAGGTTCCAGAATTGTATGTGATGGCGCTCGAGAAGTTTTTCGCTTCTTTGGAAAGGCTTATTGGGGAGACTATACATCCTGATACACTTTTGTACGGTTTGGATGCGAAATTCTATGAACCTAAATTACCGACGGATCAGAACTTTGAAACAGATGTGTCAAATCTGTATCTCATTGGTGACTGCTCGGGAGAAACCCATTCCTTGTCTCAGGCAGCGGCAAGTGGTATTTATTTGGGGAAACATCTGGGAAGATAGTATTTACCACTTAATAATAAATTTGGAATAATTTGAAACCTTTCTGTTTGTTCTTTCGTACTAGTAGAAAAGAACAGGCAGAAAGGATTTTTTTATGGGATTAAGAGTAGAAAATAAAGATTTTGAATATGAACCGATGGTAGATAATCATCCAAAAAAGCAGATGAGTATGTACTCGTTCCTTCGTTTATTGGGAATTTTTATTTTCGCTGGGTGGGGATTCATGTTCTTCACTGTCCCCCTGGATCTTAACCATACATTCGAATGGGTTCATGTTAAGGGCATTCATGTATATAGGAAAATGATAGGAGAATTCTTTCTTTGTCTGATCACGGTAGGATTCATATATTTTGGATTGCTATATTTATATTTTAAAAAAATGTGGGGAAGAACGTTTTTATTGATCACTTTGTTAAGTCTGGGAGTAATCAATGGCATCTTATTTTTCCTTTCATTAAATTGAGGGGATATTCTATGAATGAAGGCAACCCCCTTTAATCATTGTTGTTGGATTGTTCACTGCTTTTAGAATACATAAAATCATGAAGGGCAGGTTGAAAAGATGGTAGAACTTTTTTCTTATAATTGGCAGTTACGGGAAGAATGGTTTGATTGGTGCAGGGAAATTGATCAGTATGAATTGACGAAAGAGCGTACAGGCGGGATGGGGAGCATTCTGAAGAATCTCTTTCATGTAGTGGACTGTGAGCAAATTTGGATGAATCAATTACAAGGGAAACCCGTGGCGAAAAAGGATTTCCACACTATTTCGACGCTAGACGAAGTCATTGAGTTTTCAGAAACGACTCGGCAGCAAACGGAAAGCCTTCTGTCATTATGGACTTCTGCCTATGGAAAGAAAGAATTTAATATGACATCAAGGTCAGGTAGAACATACAACTTTACATACAAAAAGGTTATGCAACATGTGGTGACTCATGAGATTCATCATATTGGTCAATTATCCGTGTGGGCAAGGGAAGTCGGAAAAAAGCCGGTGTCGAGTGATTTTATTTTCAGATGATGTATATGTAGCAGATAGAAAAGGAGGACTATACATTGAATAAACAACAAAAGCCATTCATCGAAAAAGTAAAAATCATTCATGGTGAAAACTATGCGACCATTGAGGATACGAATGATTTGACCATTGCAGAACTGAAAGAACTTGTCAGTTATCTGGATCAGAGCCCGCCTTATCATTCCCTATCTAACTTGAAGATTCTTGTGAGTCAAACATTCTCCCGGGAAGTGGATGAGTATTTAGAGGGGAAAGGATATGACCTGGTTGATGAATTTGTGACTGTGTATAAAAAGCTTGAGAAGTCGGAAATCAAACACTCTTTTACATTGAAAAATTTACATATGATTTCAGAAAATGAATTTGCTCATATTTGGATGCAATCTATGGAGGGCTCCCTTAATGCTCCATCTCGTTTAACCATGCCAGAACATATGAAAAGTGTAGAAATCGAATTAGGTGACAGCTATAAGGATTCCTGTATTGCGGTTTATGAAGGAGATCAGCCTATTGGGGTCATAATGCCACATATAGAACCGGGTACGGTAGATGAGGGAAGGTTGTTTTATTTCGGATTGATTCCTGATGAAAGAAACAAAGGAAAGAGTAAGATCCTTCATAAACTGGCACTTAATCTGTTAGCTAGTGAGTTTCATGCAAAAAATTATATCGGGGGGACAAGTAAGAATAACGCTCCGATGATTCGAACATTTCTTGCAAATGGGTGTGAAGTGAAGGATGTTAACAGGGTGTTTTATAAGAAATCCCTTTAGTACTGTGACCAGCAGTGTTATAATGGATGAATTGTTCAAGTAGAAAAGGGGAAACGCCTTATGAAATATATGAAATCACAAATGAAACAGTTAATCAGGGATAATAAAGAATTGCAAAGTCGTCTGAAAGTATTGATGGATGAGATGAATTTAGAGCGTACGTTTGCTCTTAAAGCATTGTATCATTCAGAGGTTGCAGAAGGCGGAAAATATCAGGCTGCTTATCAAGCGTTAGACCAACCAAAGGAGTAAGTCCTTTACTCATTCAAGTGATGGGACCTAAGTTTAGCGTGTTTAAGAAATAATCCATATAGACGGCCAGGTAGGAAGATAGTTTCCCTCATTACCTGGCCTTTTTCATTTTCACTCAGGAAAAGATCTCCTGCAACAAAGGGTCTTCATCTAATATCTCCAAGGCTCTTTGTCGATAACTGGAATCATGTAGATAGGTATAACGATTAGGTTTGATCGATGTACTCATTAAAATCGCTTCTTTGTATTCTGCTTTAATTAACCCAATTGTTTTAACATAGTCAAAAAAACCAGTTCGTGTAAAAACTTTTTCAATACGTTCTATTCTATGCTCTTGAACTTTTGCCATGATATAGGTGGCGACACCTACTTGAATTCCATGCATTTGCGGTGTATTAGAAATGATTTCAAGACTGTGGGAAATCAAATGCTCTGAGCCGCTGATGGGGGCACTGTTTCCGCTAATGACCGTCGAAACCCCTCCCATTGTTAACGAACTGACTAATTCTTTAAGAAGGATTTCATTTTTTAATTCATGCATCGGTGTCCGGATAAAGCTATTAACGGCTTTCTTACTGAGCATATAGGCGAAGGCATTTACAGAACCAACCCCGTTTTTTTCTTCAAACTCCCAATCATATAGAGCTGTCAGATTAGACATGAGATCGCCAATCCCCGCTAGAATGAATCGATCTGGTGCATGCTTTATAATATCTAAATCTACTATGATTCCATATGGGACCTTTGCGGGGACCGTTGTCTTCTTGCCATCAACGATTAATGAGCAGTTACTGCTCGCGAATCCGTCGTTTGATGGGGCAGTTGGAATCGATATGAATGGACTTCTTCTGGAAAAAGCCACATATTTTCCGTAATCGACAACTTTTCCACCTCCAACCGCCATAACGACATCAAAGCGGCTCCAAGAAAATGCGGCAGAAAGTAATTCATGTATATCCATTGTGTCATCCAGCTTTACGCACTCAATAGAGAGATGGGACAAGGCGTTTTCGATTGTGTTTTTTAAAGTGGTATATGAAAATTCATCAAATAATACGATAGCGTTGGTGAATGGATGCCTTTTTAAAACATCGTCTAACCGTGACAATACGTCAGATCCAATTTCTAAAATAGAGGGAATCGGAATGTTTGTAACTGAATTTATCATAGGTTATAATCTCCTTTAATTCTCGACATTTTCTCACTTTACACTTTCTACATTTGTCAAAAGGAATCCTTTAATTCATTAGATCCTTCTCCCAGGTCCAAATATTTGACTAATAAAACGACATGTATTATATTAATTGACAGGTCAATGATTGACCCCTCAATTAAAATGGAGGAGGAGGATGCTTTGTCCATCTCGTGTCGTGAAGAAGAGAAGATAATTGTTCAACTAAATGATATATATAAGCAAATGAGTCCCAAGTTTGAGCGCTGTACCGGAATCAGTCAGTCTCGTTTGGATCTTTTGCACAAGTTGTTTGAAGTGGAAGAGATCAGTCAAACGGCTTTACAAAGAGAAGTGAATATTGATAGTGCAGCCGTGACGAGACACTTAAAGCAGCTTGAAGGAAAAGGGATGGTCTCCCGCCGTAAAAATCCTGATGATAACAGGTTTACATTTGTTCGGTTGACAGAAGAAGGCCGTAAAAAAATAGAGGCTTATCGTGAAGAGAAAGAGATCTTTATCTCAAAAGTCTTTAAAAGCTTTACAAAAGAAGAACGTTCGGTTTTATCGGACATGCTAAATCGTATTCAGGATAATGTTCGGGAGATTGAATACTAGATTTTACCCATAAAGGAGAATGCACCATGAATCAAACAAAAATCAATGACTTCAACGAAATCATCACAGGCCGTCGTTCCATCCGTAACTATGACCCGTCTGTGAAAATCAGTAAAGAAGAAATGAGAGAGATTCTAACCGAAGCCACTCTAGCACCATCATCTGTAAACTTGCAGCCATGGCGTTTTGTTGTTATCGATAGTCCAGAAGGGAAAGAAAAACTTGCACCACTTGCGAAATTCAATCAGACCCAAGTCAAAACTTCATCTGCAGTTATTGCGGTATTTGTAGATATGAACAGCCTTGACTATGCGGATGAGATTTACAATCAAGCAGTAGAAGAAGGGTATATGCCTGCAGAAGTAAGAGACAGACAGCTACCATCTATTAAAGGATTACTACAAATGATGACAACTGAACAGTTCAGGGAAATGAACCTCATCGATGCAGGCTTAGTATCCATGCAGCTAATGCTTGCTGCACGTGCTCACGGATTTGATACAAATCCGATTGGTGGATATGAAAAGGATCAAATTGCTGAAGCATACGGTATGGACAAAGACCGTTACTATCCAGTCATGCTGATTTCAATAGGAAAAGCGGCGGATGCAGGCTACAAATCTGTTCGCCTGCCAGTAGAGTCCATCACAGAATGGAAATAAAGATGAGAAAAGAGGAAAAATATATGATTATTATACATGCAGAATTTCATATTAATCCAACCAAAGAACACGCATTTTTAGAAGAGATTCGTCCACTTATAGCAGCATCCAGAGCAGAAGATGGAAACATCTCATATGACTTAATGAAAGATACAGAAAGAGAAAGTGTCTATACTATGGTTGAGGTGTGGAGGGATGCTGCTGCCGTTGAGAAACACAATGCGAGTGAGCATTTTTCTTCATTTGTTGGAAGAGCGCCTGAGTATTTAGCGGCTCCTTTAGATGTGAAGATTTATGAAGGAAACAAGTTAGAGAAATAATGGATTGGAGAGCACCTGACTTTTGGTTGGGTGCTTTTTTATTAAAAAATGCCAGGTACATAAGCACCCGACATTTCCAACTATACTTCAATAATGATTGGCAAGATCATTGGTTTCCTCTTCAAATGCTTGAATAGGTATTGACCTACGTCTTTTTTGATGGCCTGTTTCATTTCTTTCCAGTCGCGAATATTTTCTGCAGACAATTCATCTACGACTTTTTTTACGAGATGGTTTACGTCCTTTAATAGGTCTTCTGAGTTTCGTACAAAAACGAATCCCCGTGAAATGGTATCAGGTCCAGAAATAATCGAATGATCCGACTTACTAAGGGTGATGACAATGATAAGCATTCCATCTTCAGAAAGTTGTTTTCGATCCCGAAAAACAATTGATCCGATATCTCCGACGCTCAAGCCATCTACAAAGGTGTCTCCTGCAGGAATGGCACGCGTTTGACGGGCAACGGAATTCTCAATATCAACGACTTCACCGTTTTTTATTATAAAAGTATTTCCTGCTTCCACTCCTACCGATTCAGCCAGAATTCGGTGATGATGAAGCATTCTGTATTCACCATGTATAGGAATAAAGTAAGTCGGCTTCATTAATGTTAGCATGAGTTTTAAGTCTTCTTGGTACCCGTGTCCTGACACATGCATGCCTGTTGTACTTCCACTTCCGTAAATCACGTGGGCACCCAGTTGAAATAAATGATCCAGAATACGTGATACGTTCTTTTCGTTTCCTGGTATTGGTGAAGCAGCCAGAATGACCGTATCACCTGGATAAACGTATACGTCCCTGAATCTTCCAGTAGATAGGCGAGCTAGTGCAGCCATAGGTTCCCCTTGACTTCCCGTACATAAAATCGCTACCTTTTCGGGAGGTAATGCATCAATTTCACGGGCATCAATCAGCATCCCGTCAGGCACAGTTAAATATCCCCGTTCCATGGCGACTGAAACGACATTGATCATGCTCCTTCCTAATAATGCCAGCCTCCTGTTTGTCTTAATGGAAGCATCGACTACCTGTTGGACCCGGTTGACATTGGAAGCAAAGGTTGAGACAAAGATCTTTCCAGTGGCTTTTAAGAACGCTTCATCCATATGATTCCCCACCATTTGTTCAGAAGGGGTCAATCCGCTCCGCTCCGCATTCGTGCTTTCAGAAAGTAAGACCAATACCCCTTCATCGCCGATCCTGGCCATTTTATGAATGTCCGAGTATTGATGATTGGCAGGGGTTAAGTCGAATTTAAAGTCTCCGGTATGTACGATATTTCCTTCCGGCGTATGAAATACGATACCTAAACAATCCGGAATGCTGTGACTGACCTTGAAGAACGAAACATCGATCGTTCCGAAATTCAGGTTAGAATTTGAGTCGATGGTTACAAGTTTTGTCTCTCTTATAAGCCTGTGCTCTTCTAATTTTAGTTCGATCAGTCCCAGGGTGAAATATGTAGCATAAATGGGTATGTTTATTTTTTTTAGAAGATAAGGAATGCCACCTACGTGATCCTCGTGGGCATGAGTGACAATTAACCCCCGTATTTTATCTTTGTTTTTTTCAAGATAAGTAACATCAGGAATGATTAAGTCGATCCCCAAAAGACTTTCATCAGGAAACTTACCTCCACAATCAATGATAATAATATCATCATGATGTTGAATGACATACATATTTTTTCCGATTTCATTGATTCCGCCAAGTGCAAAAATGGATAATGCCTGTTCAAAGGTATGCAAGAATGAACCCTCCAAGACAAATTGTTTTGGTTATTATGCCCGAATAGGTTGATATCATTAAGGTGGATTTTGTTTTGAGAGATAAAAAGTTACGTTAAATAATTTTTTATATGGTAAATTATGCTACTATTATTTATGAAAGTTACATACTAAGGAGTGATGGTGATGAAATCAACAAAAACATGGACAGAAGTAGATCAATATTTTATGAATAAACTTCAAGTATCAGATCCACTTATGGATTCTGTATTGAAGGCAAATAGTGAAGCAGAACTGCCTGCAATCGATGTATCTCCGAATCAAGGGAAGTTTCTTTCTTTGCTTGCACAGCTTAAAGGAGCGAAACGCATATTGGAAATCGGGACACTCGGAGGCTATAGTACAATCTGGCTTGCACGTGCATTGCCCGAGGACGGCCATCTTGTAACCTTGGAATATAGTGAAAAACATGCAAAAGTAGCCGCAATAAACATTCAAAACGCTGGAATGGATCGAAAGGTGGAAATTAAGGTAGGTGCTGCCTTAGATACGTTGCCGACTATTGAGGGTGAATTTGACTTTATTTTCATCGATGCAGACAAACAAAACAATGCAAATTATTTAAAATGGGCACTCGAGCTTTCGCAACCTGGAGCTGTCATCATTACAGATAATGTGGTACGCGGGGGAAGAGTAATCGATAATAATAGCGGAGATGAAAGCGTTCAGGGTGTGCGCTATTTTGTTGATATGTTGTCTAAAGAGCCCCGCATTGATTCAACGGTTGTTCAAACCGTTGGGTCTAAAGGTTACGACGGGTTTGTAATGGGGATTGTGAAGGGATAAAAAATTATTATTGTATTTTATGGCATACTTATGTAAAATAAATGAAAATTCATAATCTTAGATGTCATGATAGGAATGAGTAGTGACTTATCTCCCTGGTGAAGAGAGCTGATGGCTGGTGGGAATCAGTACAAAGATAAGCGCGAATTACCTCCTTAAACATTCTCTGTGAACCCATTAGTAGCAGAGAACGGCCGGTCCGTTATCCGTATGAAGTGGAAGAGAAATCTTCAATGAGGGTGGTACCGCGTTAACCACGTCCCTTTTTTAGGGGCGTGGTTTTTTGGTGTGATTTTTAGTTGAGGAGAGTGGATAACGGCGAAATCTTTGATTTAACTGCGAAATCACAAATTCGAATTTGGCAATCAAATATATCAGCGGAATTTTCATTTTATCAGCGAAATCCAGGATTTATCAGCGAATTAAAATAATTTCAGAGAACCCCACCAACCTGACAAATCTTTGAACGAAACATATTATTAAGGAGGAATGATCATGCAACACAAGTGGGAATCACTTTCACAAGAACAACAGGCAGAAGTAGAAAGGCAGTTAGCCGTATACAAAAATGGAGTGCATGAAATCATTCCAGAAACAGAATTAAGAAACAAACTCGTCAAGTCAATTGCAACTGGAGTACCATTGAAAATCAAGCTGGGTCTAGACCCAACGGCTCCCGATGTTCACCTGGGTCATACGGTTGTTCTGAACAAATTAAGGCAGTTCCAAGAAAACGGTCATACCATACAGCTCATTATTGGGAATTTCACCGGTAAAATCGGTGATCCAACTGGCAAGTCTGTTGCAAGGAAGCAGCTGACTGATGAAGAGGTGAAGAGAAATGCCCAAACATACTTTGAGCAATTTGGGAAAGTCTTGGACAAAGAGAAGGTGGAGCTTCATTACAATTCAAAATGGCTGTCATCGTTGAATCTTGAAGATGTGATTCATTTGTCCTCAAAGATAACGGTTGCTCGATTAATTGAAAGAAACGATTTTTCGAATCGGTTGTCAACAGGGAAGCCAGTTTCGCTTCATGAGTTTTTCTACCCGTTAATGCAAGGATACGATTCCGTCGCATTAGAAAGTGATGTGGAGCTTGGCGGGACGGATCAGCAGTTTAATGTGTTGATGGGGCGGCATCTTCAAGAGCATTATAACCAGGAAAAACAAGTTGTCATATTACTTCCTTTACTTGAAGGTCTTGACGGCGTAGATAAAATGTCAAAATCAAAACATAATTACATTGGAATTGATGAAGATCCTAACCAAATGTTTGGGAAGACGATGTCGATTCCGGATGAATTAATCATAAAATACTTCAACCTGATAACGGACATATCTTTAGATGAGAAATCGAAAATAGAGAAGGAATTAATTCAAGGGACACTCCACCCTAGAGATGCCAAAATACATTTAGGAAAAACCATCGTGTCTATGTACCACGGAGAAGCATCAGCCGTGCAAGCCGTGAACAATTTTAAGGAAGTATTCCAAAAAGGCGCCATGCCTGATGACATTCCAGAGATACAGTGGACAGGTGAAAGTAGAGTGCCCATTATCAACTTACTTGTTGAACTGAATATGCAAGGATCAAAGAGTGAAGCGCGGCGGATGATTCAAAATGGAGGAATCAGAATCAATTCAGAAAAGGTTCTGGATATACAATTAGAAGTAGAGATTGAAGATGGACTGATTGTGCAGGTAGGGAAGAGGAAATATAAAAAGCTGCGAATAATGTAACCCCGTAAGAAAGTCGTCTAATCAGCATGAATAGATGGCTTTCATATTTTTAATTATAAATCAAATCTTTTCGATTTATTAGTTGACTTATTGGAAGATCCTGCATATAGTGAGGATATATCAAATAAACTTGATTTAAGAGGAGCAGATAGCATGAATAAACAAATTCCATTAAAAGATATATCTCTGGATTCAACCTTCAGTAAATACGAAAAAAAATTCAAGGCACTTGCAGATCAAAAAAGGTTATTTATCCTGCATCAAATTACTGAAATGGGAGAAGTGTGCGTATGTGACTTATCGGATAAATTAGACTTACCCCAATCTAAACTTTCCTACCATCTGAAAATTTTAATGGACGCTGAGTTGATCTTGAAAGAAACACGTGGCACGTGGAGTTACTATACATTAAATCACTCTGAATTGAATCACTTGTTATCAGAACAACTTTGCTGCTTGTTTAGGAAGGAATAAGATGCTCAATCTCTTTATGCCTTATTAATCAAAAAAAGTTGATGTAAGCTTAGACGGATGTTTTGTGAAAGAGATTGTTTTAATTCGATTTATTAATCAAAAAAAATTGATTCAACAAAATGGAGGTAGTCAAAAATGACTATATTGAAAGATTTCATCAGTATTGCTCTTGAACTAACTGTGCTGTTTGTCGGAATTTCCTTTATTATTCATTTACTGCAAGGACTCATTCCCTATAAAAGGATGGAGGAGCTGATGGATAGAAGCCATCCTCTGTTGAGTGCTCTGATTGCTGTTGGTTTTGCGTTCGTCACACCATTTTGCTCCTGTTCAACCATCCCTATAGTCGTAAATCTATTGCGAAACAAAGTCCGCTTTCCCATTGTGATGATTTTCCTTTTTGCCTCTCCTGTACTGGATTTAACGATTTTGTCCTTGATGACCTACTTACTGGGATGGA
Source organism: Rossellomorea sp. NRS-1567 (assembly GCF_050467885.1). Taxonomy (NCBI): domain Bacteria; kingdom Bacillati; phylum Bacillota; class Bacilli; order Caryophanales; family Bacillaceae; genus Rossellomorea; species Rossellomorea sp. NRS-1567. Next base: position 370,397 of record NZ_JBITPL010000015.1, read on the forward strand.
AAGTAGCAATTGCATATACGATTTTAACCACTTCTTTTTCTATTATCATCGGATTTGCGTTGAGTGCATTTGGATTTGAAAGACAACTGAAAAATGTAATGGTAGAAAATTTCTCAGCCCCTGAGAATGGTATCGACATTAAGAAAGCGATAAGAGAAACACTTACACTTATGAAAAATGTCTATCCATTTCTTATTATCGGGGCAGGGATTGGTTCGGTTATTCATGGTTCTGTTCCAACAGAATGGATTACAACCTATTTAGGAGGCGAGAATTGGTGGCTGGTGCCGATAGCTGCGATTATCGGGATTCCTTTATACATCCGACTATCTACAATGATCCCGATCTCTCAAATTCTTATTGCTAAAGGTATGGCACTGGGACCAGTAATGGCTCTAATGATTGCATCAGCAGGAGCAAGCCTTCCGGAAGTGACTTTACTCCATAGCATCTTTAAGAAGAAGCTTGTGGTAGCTTTTATTGGCTCTGTACTCACCATGTCTACTATGTCGGGTTTCTTATTTTACCTTATATAAGGAGGTGAAAAAAATGAAATGGTTAAAGAGTTTGATGGGTCAGAATGAACAGAAGGATTGCTGCAAAGTGAAGTTGGTTGAAGTGAAAGATGAAAATGTAAAAAAAGAATGTTGTCAAAAATAAAAAATGAAGCCCTCGTTTTCTAACGCAGGGCTTCATCTTCTTTTATTGGGATGGTAGTAAAGAGGGTTTGCGACGATCTACTTTCAAATCAATGAGTAGGCGTTTCGGTTAAATGAAAGCCAATATACTTCAACGCAGATTCTAAATTGCGTACCTTGACAATAGGTAGTTGAGATAATTGTCCGCTCTCCTTTTCGTGAATCGCAAGATCAGGTGTGATTCCTGTGAGAATCGATTCAATGCCCATTATCTTGAGTGATTTTACTAAGTTAATAAATACCGTTGGAAATACTCCATCTAAAATGAGCAGACCGGATAAGTCGATAATAAAGTACACCGTATCGTGACTGGACCCATATTCGAGAACTTTGTTAATTATTTTTTCTGCACGTATTTCATCGATGACTCCTTGAATACTAAGACAGGCTATTCCTTCTGTAATCGGGATAATCGGAACACTCAAGTAATTCATATTAAATTTGGTTTGATCCAAATCCACGATATAAGACAGAATATCTGCCATGGATTGAAGGTATTCAATATCCGACTGACAGAAATTCTTCTCTTCTTTATCCATGACACATAATGTTCCGAATACATCCCCTTGTATATCTCTTAGTGTAACCCCGAGAAAGCCTTTTACCCCTAATTGAGATGTAACTTCCAATTCTTTGGTGATGGCATCTTCTTCAAGGTTAATCTTATGCATCTCATTGTTTTCATTCATTATAATCAATCTACAATATGTATCCCCATATTTAACAGAGTAACCCTCTGGAATGATTTCTTCTTTTTCGTTAAAAGAACTTAAAACAGTCATGGCATCATCGTCTCGTCTTGTTACATAAGCCGTTTGAACATTTAAATGTTTGCTTATGCTATGGAACAACTTTTTAGAGGTGGCTATTAATGAATGGTATTCGGATGACGCTAAATTATACTCATTAGACACGAATCTTACCTCCTCCTCTAAACTAGAATTCTATGAACTATGTAAGCAATGAAAAAAGTGCAGTTAATGTAACTATATAGACAATGGAGATGAATGTCTAATAAGAGACTTTTTTTACAAAAAACACTAATTTAAGTTATAATTTCCCATATAATGAAAACCGAAGAGAGGAAATGAAAGTATTTCAATGCAAATCTGTTGCTTAATGAGCAATTAATAAGAGATAAAGAGGAGAAAGTAAATGAGTACAATCACAATAGAAAGAGCACGAATAGAAGATGCAGGTATCCTTACAGATATAAAAAGGAAAGTGTTTGATGCTGAAAAAGAAAAATGGCTTTCATATGCAGAGAATGTCGTCGATTACAATATCCAGCCACCAGGCTACGACTCCATCGAGATGGGGAAGTATATGATCCTAGAATTGAATTATTTCAAAATCCTTTATCAAGAAGAGCTTGTTGGAGGTGTGAATGTCACGTTAGGGGGAAAGCGCCATGGAAGAGTCGACCGTATCTTTGTTGATCCGGATTACCAGGGAAAAGGAATTGGTTCATCTGCCATAAGATTAATAGAAAAGGAGTTTCCACTGGTGAAATCGTGGGAACTTGAGACATCTAGCCGGCAGCTGAATAATCATGCCTTTTACGAGAAGATGGGGTACACGAAAATATTTGAATCAGAAGATGAATTCTGCTATGAAAAAAGGGTACAACTTAATGCTACAGTAGAGGTTGAGACGAGGGAGATTCTCATTCAAGGTGATACCTTGGGACAAGTTGACCTTTCTCGGCTGCAAGTGGAACAGAGCGACATGACGGAGACGGATTTCTATGGGATCGCCGGGGTTCATACCACATTTAGTAACAGTAACCTAATGGGAGCTCAATTTAGCAATTGCAATCTAAGTGAATCCCGCTTTCAAAATATTAATTTCAAAAAATCCCTGATTGCTGATTTGAATCTTTCACATAGTGAATTCGCCCATGTGACTTTCGGTGGCGTTTACGTTCATGACACGACTCTTGAAGATGAGGAAGAGCCTGTAAGATTTGAGCGTTGTGATCTTAAAGGGAGTCAGTTTAAAAGTTGTAATCTGAATAATGTTGAATTAATAGATTGTGAGACGCACGGATTGAGGATCAATAATATTTTGGTGAAGGATCTTTTGGATGCGTATGAAGTAGTACATAAGAAGAGGTAAAGTGAAAATCTCCAGACACCCGATTTAGGGGGAAGTCATAAGATACTTAATGACAGACAGAAAGGAGAGGTGTCTTTCTATATGAATCCTTATCAGTTTTATCGTCAATTCAAACCTTTTCATTTAGATGGTTACTCGCGGGTTCAGGAGAATCAATCACTGATAAAAGATATACAAAAGGCAATTAACGGAGAATATAGTGCGATCGCTTGTTATAAAAAACTTGCCAAATTGGCCCCAACCGAAGAAGAGAAAAATCAGATTCGAGAAATTCGAAAAGATGAAATGCGCCATTTCAAAGCTTTCAGTGATATCTATACGACTATAACAGGAGTTCCGCCCACTCCTCAATTGCAAGAAGGTTGTCCTGATTCATACAAAAGAGGTCTTGAATTCGCCATAAAAGACGAGCAAGAAACGGTTGATTTCTATTTAGAGATTGCTGATGGAGCCCAAGATACCTATATAAAGGAATCATTCCGTCGGGCTGCTGCAGATGAACAAAATCATGCCGTCTGGTTTTTGTATTACTTTATCAAGAACCAAGGAAGCTGGAGACAGGAGAGGCAGATGAATTACGGCGCAAAAGGAGCACTTGAGGCAACTTCACTCACTGTCCCTCTAATGCTCGTTTATGCCATACAAGATGAATACCTGGCTCAGGCTAGATACGATCGAATCATACAGAATTTCGGTAATGTTCGAACCTTCTTAAGAATAAAAGAAGCCGAGCTGCGGCATATTGCAGCTTTGCAAACCCTTTTCCAGCGCTATGGTGTGTCATTGCCTGAAGATGATTCTCATGCCTATACCTCAACTCCGGATTCGATTAAGAGTGCATACGCAGCAGGAGTTCAGGGTGAAATTGATAATATAGCTATGTATAATAAATTTCTGACTTACAATCTTCCTCAAGATATAAGATTTGTTTTTACACAATTGAGGGATGCTTCACAGAATCATTTAGCTGCTTTTGAGAGAGGGTTAGCCAGATGAAGTGACCCCCTGTATGGGTGGGTTTGAGTTCGACATCTTGATTCCCGTATTGAAAAAATAATGAAAAAAAGAGATAGATGAGCCTGTCATCTATCTCTTTTTTCGCTTACTTAAATATCCCGAATGGCTTTCCTACAGGAAGTGTTTCTCTCCCAAAGTGGGTGTTCAACACACTTGCAGCAGAGCCGTAGAAGCTGAATAATGCAATAAACAACTCGGAAATGGCCGCTAATTTATGCATGGCTTCAGGTGCAATCCCCAGTGTAGACAGGGACAGGCCGATAAATAAGAAATCAATCAGGACAAATATAATAAATAAGACCTTATGTGTTTCCATCGCGCCAACGGTCATAAAAATACTGAAAATCAGGTAACCGATATATGCAATCCCCAGTTGGTGTGGATCAACTGCAGCCGCCGCTGCTTCTCCAAACACACCGAATGAAATTAACCAGGATGTTCCGACTCCAAGCCAAAATAATCCGAATGCTCCAAATGCAGTGGAACCGAATGTATTATTATGTTTTGCATCTCCAAAGCATGCGATCAGCTGTGCAATTCCACCAAGGAAAATCGCCCATGGTAATACAAAAGAAACTCCATCCGTCCATCCAAGTTTCGCTGAAGAAGCGACAAGGGTAACCATAGCTAATCCAAAAAGTCCAAGCGCAGATGGATCCGCTGTCGCGATTTGAACGCGCTGAGTGTTTTGTGTTTGATTCATGATGATACCTCCTATTAAACATACTTGACTAATTTACATAAAAAAGTCTCCATATGCAATAGAAAATATTATGTAAGCATAACTTTCATAAAAAAGGTGGTATTTTTGAGGTAGTTGAGGAATAAAAGTGGGTTTCGCTGATAAAATCAAGATTTCGCTGATATATTCAAAAAATCGCTGATAAATTTTCTCATACGCTAATCCAGCTCACAAAAACCTCATAAAAAGAGTCGATTTCAACAAGATTTCAACTCATCCAATGAAAATTCATCAAAAACCTCCTCGCTAATGAAAAAACTCCCGGATTATCCGCAAAAAGATAATCCGGGAGTTCTTCCTTCTGACCGTACATCCAATTCATAACAAAAAAACGCATGAATTGAGTCTATCCTACATACATATCAACAGGGGACAAATATTTTACTCGAGCGATCCTCTAGAAGGGGGTGAGGGTGGTGGAGAACTACTTTATTTTCATGCTGATATTTCAAGCAGGAAGTTTCATCATTTCGTTGTTGAATCATATTGAAAAGTAGAGGGCTCCTTAAAGATTTTTCCGGACTATGACTGGCCTCATAGTTCGGTTTTTTTCTGTCGGATCGCTTCCCTTATAGTCTATGTAGATCTTCTCGCTAATATACGTTTCTATTAATATAGTAATCGATGACGTACAGTTTCTAAATATGCCTTTTGTTGTTATCATAGGATTATTGAAGAAAACCAATTAGGAACTTTCGCTTACATACAAACATTTCCAGGAAGGAACCAGACACGTGAAGGTCATACATCAAAAACTTATAAAAGAACGATGCGGTACTGTTTCTTTCAAAAGGGGAGAGGGCTATTACCGTTCCAATAAAGTGAAAGTGGACGAATTCAGTTCAAATTATTGTGAAGCGACCGTTACGGGGGAGGAAGATTTCCACGTAACCATTACAGGGGGAGCTAATGAAGAACTCCACGCAAAGTGCAGCTGTCCCAAACTGGCATCGTTTGATAATGATTGTCAACATATCGCAGCTGTCCTACTCTCCATTCATTATGAGCAGCGGCGGGGAAACAGCCAAGAAGGGGAAGTAACAGAAGAATTTTTCACCTTGTTTCAGGATGAATCCATACGACCCACAGGTCACCAGAGGCATTTTGAAAATAGACAAGTTCTGCAATGTGAAATAATGATTAAGCCTGTAACCTTAAAAACAGGTGGAGCTGTGATCGGGATTGAATTAACGATACACTCTGTCAAGGTTCAACGGGTTAGAGGGTTTCTACAGAGCATCAAAGAAGGAGTTCCCTTTCATCTTTCAGAATCATTCATTTTCAATCAACAACTTCATTGCTTTGAAATCGATACCGATACTGTGATGCAACAGCTTAGTATAGTGGCCCAGGAAGAGACAATATACTCTTTAACTGAAGTGAACAATAATGAACAATTGCTCATTCCATCCTCATCATGGGAGCGGCTTTTACAATTCCTTTTAAAAGCGCCAAGGGTTAAAGTAGAGCAAAGTCAGCACACCGTAGAGGGGATCAAGCTATTGAAGACCCCGCTTCCATTGAAGTTCCAATTTGCCCAAAATGAGAATGGAAGCTATCGATTACACATAACCGGGTTAAAAAATATGGTCGTCCTGGAGGAATATCAAGCCGTTTTTCATGAAGGAACATTGACCCGACTGGACACCAGGGATTGCAAGCGTCTTTCTGAATTAAAGCGACTTCTAACCAAATCAGGAACAGATTCGATTCCCATTCCTCAAACCAAGATAGGCTTTTTTCTAGAGAAAGTAGCGATTGGTTTGAAGAAATTGGGGAAGGTCACAATCTCGGACGAAATTTCCAGAAGGGTGGAAAAGTCGCCGCTTGTTGCAAAGCTGTATCTTGACCGGGTGAAGAATCGCTTGCTGGCGGGTCTTGAATTTCATTACGAAAATGTAGTGATTCACCCATTAGAAAATCGAGAACCACCCTCGGGATCCTTACTAATAAGAGAGGTGGAGAAAGAAGATACCATCCTTGAATTAATGGAAGAGTTCTCTTTTGGAAAAACAGAAGGCGGTTACTTTTTACACAATGAGGATTTAGAGTATGAATTTTTAACTTACGGAGTGACGAAGATTCAGAAGCTTGTCCAGATCTACGCGACTACTGCAGTTAGAAACCGTGTCTTTAAGGGCAATAATGGTCCGAAGATTCGGGTAAAGGTGAAGAAAGAACGAATGAACTGGCTGGAATTCAAATTTGAAATGGATGGGATCCCTGACAGACAGATCATGGAGATCCTTGATGCCTTAGATGAAAAACGTAAATATTACCGGATGCGAAACGGATCGCTTCTGTCACTGGAATCCACTGAATTCCAGGACATTCAGCGATTTCTTCATACGTCACAAGCGGAGAAAAATGATTTAATCAAGGGACTCGAACTGCCATTGCATCAAAGTATTCAACTCCTGGACTCAGTTGATGCGAGCCACACGTTCACATTAGGGGAATCGTATAAAGAGTTCCTGCAACATATCATGAATCCCGGCAGTATGGAATTTGCCGTACCACCAACCTTGAACACACTGTTGAGAGAATATCAAAAAGACGGCTATCAATGGATGAAAACCCTGGCCTTTTATGGTCTGGGCGGGATCTTAGCCGACGATATGGGGTTAGGAAAAACCATTCAAAGCATTTCTTTTATTGTTTCTGAGTTAGATGAGATTAGGACGCAGAAACTTCCGGCTCTGATTGTTTGTCCTTCGTCCCTCACCTATAACTGGCAAAGTGAATTTACGAAGTTTGCTCCTGAAATACAAGCAGTGATACTGGATGGAAATAAAGCAGAACGGATGAAGAAGCAGAATGGATTAAAGGATGTCGATGTGATCATCATTTCCTATCCGTTACTTCGAAGTGATATCAAGTGGTACGAGCAACAGAAATTTCACACGGTGTTTTATGATGAGGCTCAGGCGTTCAAAAATCCAATAACGCAAACAGCAAGAAGCGTAAAGAAGATCGAAGCCAATCACCGTTTCGCATTAACGGGAACCCCTGTTGAAAATTCCCTTGAAGAGCTGTGGTCAATCTTCCACGTAATATTTCCGGGGTTATTTCGAGGGCTTAAAGATTACAGTCGTCTTACAAAAAAAGATATCGCCAAAAGAATTCGCCCGTTTGTTCTGCGCAGGATGAAGGAAGATGTTTTATCAGAACTTCCGGAAAAAATGGAAATCATGGAATCGGCGGAACTGCTGCCGCCACAAAAGGAATTGTACGCTGCTTATTTAGCCAAGCTGCGTCACGATACGCTTAAGCACCTGGATAAAAATACTTTGAGGAAAAACAGAATCAAAATTCTCGCTGGTTTAACCAGACTTCGACAAATATGCTGTCATCCAGGTTTATTTGTAGAGGGGTACCAGGGAACTTCAGCAAAATTGATTCAGCTCATGGAGATTTTAGAAGAATCAAGGCTTTCAGGAAGGCGGGTGTTGATTTTTTCGCAGTTTACTAAAATGCTTGAGTTCATCGGAAGAGAGCTGTCGGCAAAGGGACAGACCTTCTTTTACCTTAATGGTTCAACGCCTTCCGAAGAGCGGGTAGGCATGTGCAACAGATTTAATGAAGGTGAACGCGACCTGTTTCTTATTTCATTGAAAGCGGGAGGTACGGGACTCAATTTAACAAGCGCTGATACGGTCATCCTCTATGATACATGGTGGAATCCTGCTGTCGAAGAGCAAGCAGCGGATCGAGCCCACCGCATGGGGCAAAAAAATGAAGTACAAGTCATCAAGCTCATTTCCCGCGGAACCATTGAAGAAAAAATGAATGAGCTGCAAGAAAAAAAGAGACACCTCATTCAAGAGGTGATCGACCCTGAAGATAAAATCGTTTCTTCCATGACGGAAGATGAGCTTAGAGAAATATTATCGTTTTAGTCAATATAAAGGTGGAGCTTCTATATAAATGAAGCTTCACCTTTTATTTATATATTCCTCCTGAATTTTAGAAAGAAGGCTCACATCGAACGAATAAATATTTAATAAATAAGCATGATAAATGGGAAAGAATAGAAAGTTTCATGCGAAGAAGAGATTGTTGTTTTTTCAAAATGGTTGTGATCTATTATTTGAAATGAATGTGGCAACTAATGATAAAAATTTGTACATAAAGTCAGGTGTAATTTATGCAAAGACGTTCAAAAACAAATAAAGAAGATGAAGCAGATACGACCTCCACTCCTCAAGATAATAACAAGGGTACATCACAAGAGATTCAATTACATCCAAGCTTAGAAGAAAATCTAAAGTCCATCTCAAAAGCAATTGGAAATAGTGATGATGTTGTCATAAGGAAAATTAAATTAGGAAAAGGAGGGTGCATAGAGGCAGGGATCATTTATACAGATGGTATCGTTGACACAAAATCAATCAATGATTTTCTCTTAGAACCTCTCATGATTGACTTTGATTCTGAAGACAATAGTGATACTGAAAGAGATTTATTGGATTGTTTGAGAGATTCTGTTGTTGCTGTTGGAAATATTCAAGAATGTAAAGATTTTCAGACACTATATTCCACTCTCTTTTCTGGACACGTCATCGTTTTAATTAATGGATTTACGAGAGGATTCACTATCGATTTAAGTGGAGGAAAGGACAGGGAAGTAGCAGAAGCCACTCAGGAATCAGTTGTCAGAGGACCGAGGGAAGCGTTTACAGAGTCGTTACGGACGAATACAGCTTTGATAAGACGGAAAATCAATGATTCAAACCTTTGGGTAGAGTCTAAAAGGATTGGTAGAGTCACAAAAACGCAGGTTTCTGTTATGTACATTAAAGGAATCGTCAATGACAAAGTGCTGGAAGAGGTAAGAGAGCGTCTCGATCGAATTGAGATTGATGGGATATTAGAAAGCGGTTATATTGAGGAACTGATTGAAGATAAAACATTCTCTCCATTCCCTACAATATATAACACAGAACGCCCCGACGTGGTTGCCGCTTGCCTTTTGGAAGGGCGTGTAGCCATTTTGGTAAATGGTACTCCCTTTGTTCTAGTGGTCCCTTCATTATTCACCCAGTTTTTCCAAGCTGCTGAAGACTATTATCAAAGGTGGGATTTTAGTACCCTCATACGTTTCCTTCGTTTAATTTGCTTTTTCATCGCTTTATTAGCCCCGTCCATTTTTATTGCTGTCACTACGTATCATCATGAGATGATACCGACCCCACTCCTTATTAGTCTGGCGTCTCAGCGTGAAGGTGTCCCATTTCCTGCTTTTGTCGAAGCACTAATAATGGAAGTAACGTTTGAAATATTAAGGGAAGGCGGTATAAGGATGCCGAGAGCAATCGGGCAAGCCGTCTCCATTGTTGGCACATTGGTCATTGGAACAGCAGCGGTAGAAGCCGGAATTGTGTCTGCTGCAATGGTCATTGTTGTATCTATTACAGCGATTGCGAGTTTCGTGGTACCGTCTAACAATATGGGTATTTCTATTAGAATGATCCGCTTTATATTTATGGGATTGGCTGCGTCATTTGGCATTTTCGGGATTACCGCTGCGTTTATTGCAATGATACTCCATTTATGCAGTTTACGTTCGTTTGGCATTCCTTATATGAGTCCTTTTGGACCGTTTAATGCTGAAGATCAAAAGGATTCCCTATTCAGATTTCCTCACTGGGGATTGATCTCACGCCCACATTTAATGAATCACCAGAATGTGAATCGTGAAAATAGTCCATCCCCAACCCCACCTGATAATCAATAATAGATGTATGGAGGTTGTTAGATGCTTAGAAAAACAATAACTCTCCTTTATATTTTTCTTTTGATTCTTTGTACTACAGGTTGTTGGAACCGGGTTGAGTTAAATGAACTGGCCATAAGTGTAGGTCAAGGAATCGATAAAGAGGATGGTAAATACAAGGTATCTACACAAATTGTTATTCCGAGTGAAGTTGCTTTAAAAGCAGGTGCGCACTCTGGAATACCCGTAACCCTTTTTACAGGGACTGAAGAAACCGTATTTGAAGCAATGCGGGAAATAACGACCGTCAGTCCAAGGAAGATTTATCATTCTCATCTCAGGATTCTTGTCATTGGGGAAGAATTGGCCAAAGAAGGAATAGGAAAAGTGTTGGACTTTTATGCAAGGGATCATGAATACCGGACAGATTTCTTTATTGTAATTGCCAAGGAAACGACTGCTGAGAATATATTATCAATGTTAACTACAATTGAGAAAATACCGGCAAACAATATGCTCTCCTCTCTGGAAACCTCAGAGAAGACATGGGCCCCGACAACCTCCGTAACCTTACATGAGCTTATCAGGAGCCTGGTGACTGAAGGAAAGAGTCCTGTACTAACAGGTATTGAAATTAAAGGTGAACCTTCTATTGGAGATAACGTTCAGAACATAGAACAGATTAACCCTGCAGCCTATTTAAAATATTCCGGCATAGCGGTTTTCAAGAGAGACAGAATGTTGGGATGGTTAAACCAGGAACAGAGTAGAGGGTATAACGTCATCATGGATAATGTGAAAAACACGGTGGCTAATGTCCAGTGTCCAAGCGAAGGGGAAATGAATTTTGAGGTTATACAGTCAAAAACGAAAGTAAAAGGAAAAGTGGAAAATGGAACTCCAAAAATTGAAGTTTCTATCGAGGCCGAAGGAAATATAGGAGAAGTGAAATGCGCCATTGATTTAACAAAACCTAAAACCATTTATGAATTAGAGAAGCAAACAGAGGATAGTTTTGTGAAGCTCACTCAAGAAACAATAAAAACAGTTCAGGAAGATTTCGGAGTCGATATTTTCGGATTTGGAGATGTCATTCATCGTTCAGACCCTGAGTTATGGAAGAAGCTAAAAAAGGATTGGAATGAGAAACACTTCACTGATCTTGAAGTGAATGTGAAAGCTGATATAAAAATACGCCGTTTAGGTAAGATAGGAAACTCGTTTTTACCTGAAATGAAGGAGTGACCATAATGTGGGCAACCCTGGGAATTGTTATTGTAGCTATCCTCATTTTTATGGCTGAAGCACCTTCCCTTTTGAAAAATAAAGCTAAAAGAGAGCTATGGGTATTTTCTGTTCTATTCGTTATAGGAGTTGGATTAAGCATAACGAGAGGTTTAAATGTCAGTATCCCAAATCCCTTGGACGTACTTATCATCGTATATAAACCTCTCAGTGATTTGCTCACGTCGTTGTTAAATTCATAGTAAATGAGGTGTGAATTCTTTTGGATAACAAAAAAATAGATCTTCCTCAGTTTACTATACTTGTAATACTCATTACCATTGGAGATTCTATTCTGGTATTACCGGCAATACCAGCTGCTATAGCCAAACAAGACGCCTGGTTATCAGCGATTCTCGGATTATTAATTGGTTTATTTGTTGTCTATTTATTAGGAACGGTAGGGAAACTATATCCTCATTTAACTTTAGTGGAATATAACGGAAAAATCCTTGGGAAGTGGCCTGGAATTGTTGTTTCAATCCTATTTATTTTTTACCCCGTGCTATCTGTTGCAGCACATGTAAGAGAAATCGGGGATTTTACAACAACACATATCATGACGAATACACCTGTGTTAATGGTGAACCTGTTATTTGTAGTCATTATTGTCATGGGGGCACGATTAGGTATCGAAGTGATTGCGAGATCAGGGGAAATCTTTTTCTTTTTCTTTACGATTCTATTTGTAGTATTTGTTATAGCGCTTATTCCCTTAATTGATTTCAAGAATGTGCAGCCTATTCTTGAGGGTGGGATAAAACCCGTCATTAACGGTGCCTTTACAGTAGTGGCCTTTCCTTTTATGGAATTAGTAGTGTTTCTAATGGTTTTACCCTATGTAAATCATCAAAAAAAAATCAGAAAAAGCTTTCTTATAGGTTCTTTATGTGGGGGGCTTGTATTAGTCATTATCATTTCTTTTACGATTCTAATACTGGGGTCCGATCTTACACAAAGGTCATTTTACCCTACATTTGCTTTAGCCAAAGTGATCAGGATTGGTGATTTCCTGGAAAGGATAGAAGTGATATTAGCCGTGATGTGGATTTTAACCACTTATTATAAGATTACGTTCTATTTTTATATTTTGAACGTAGCATTAGCCCAAATAGTAAGAATAAAGGAATACAAGGTACTTCTCTATCCAATGGGTATGATTATCACTGTACTTTCAATCGTCATTTCTCCAAATGCAGCTTATTTTAATGATACGATATCAAAATACTGGCCATTTTATGACAGTACATTTGGCGTGTTTTTACCTTTGCTTTTATTGACTGTAGCTTTCATAAGAAAAAAACATGGAAAGATAGGCTATAACCAAGAAAAAAGTAACACTGATCATTGAACGAAGTATAAGAATGGTTTAGTTATTGAATAGATTAGTTATTGAATAGTTGTAATTTTTTCACTGAGTGGGTGTAAGGGAGGGCTACCTCATAACAACATACAAAATAAATTCAACCCAGTTGTTTGTATTGATTTTCTTGTTTGAATTAGGCAGTTCAATTATCGTGGGATTAGGATTTGAAGCAAACCAGGATGCATGGTTAGTGATTCTATTAGCGATGATAGGTGGAATCATTCTATTTCTTTTGTATGAATCCCTTTTCAAACAGTACCCCAACCTTCTATTAACGGAATATGTGGAAAAGATAGTAGGGAAATACCCTGGGAAAATCATTGCTTTTATGTATATTCTTTATTTTTTCTATATCGCTGGAAGGGTGTTGCGGGATTTCGGAGACCTTCTTATTACAACCACACTTAGTCAAACACCATTAGTGGTCATAAATTCACTCATGGTATTATTGGTGGTTTACGCCTACTACTTAGGGATTGAGGTTATTGCGAGAACTGGCAATATATTTTTCATTATCCTAACGATCCTCGCTTCATTGTTTTTTATATTCGTGTTTATCGATCGCCTCCCGCAAATAGAGCATCTTCAACCTGTACTTGAAAATGGTTGGCTTCCTGTTATAAAAACAGCATTTCCCTTAACCTTTACATTCCCTTTCGGTGAACTTATCGTGTTTACGATGATTTTCCCATTTTTAAATAGAAAGGAAAAGGTATTGAAGACAGGGCTCTTTGCAGTAATATTTAGTGGTACCGTACTCATGGTAACCATGGGTGTCATATTAAGTATACTCGGGCCCATTATAGGAAAAAACACAGAATTCCCCCTTATGGAAGCAATAGAAAAAGTAAATATTGCCGAAATTATTCAACGTTTAGATCCCATCGCACTCGGGATATTCATTATAGGTGTCTATTTTAAAATAACCCTTTTCTTTTTTGCAGGAATGTATGGATTCGAGAGATTGTTTCGTATCAAGAAGCAGAAATTCTTTTTATTACTAACGGGTACAGCACTTCTAGCAAGCTCAGTTTTTATGGCTGAAGGATTTACACAGCATCTACAAGTAGGTCTGAAAGTTGTTCCGTTATATGTACATATGCCATTTCAGGTGTATATTCCAATATTATTATTTCTAATTATGGTAGTGAAAAGATTATTCAAAAAAAGGAGCCGTTCCCTGTAGAAGGTCAATTTAAAAACATGAAAATGTGGAAAAAGATGAAAAAGCTTAGAAATAATGAGCTTTTTTCTTTTTTACGTTACTGGTTAGGAATATCTTCTGATTGAAATAATGATCAAAGGAAAAGTACATAAAAAAGGATAAACTATTATACAAAAATAACATTGACCAAACTGGTCAAAAAAGGCTATAATAAAATTGACCGATGTGGTCAAACGCTTGTCCCCTTAAAGGAGGAAGAGAAAATATTGTTTAAAACATTGAACATAGATCCTGAGAAAGAAGAAAGGATCATTAATGCAGCAACACAAGTTTTTGCGAAGAATGGTTACCAAAATGCCTCGACAAACGCGATTGTGAAGGAAGCAAAGATTTCAAAGGGCATTTTATTTCATTATTTTAATAGCAAAAAGGATTTGTATGTTTCACTGTACGAACATCTATCCGATTTATTCACTGAGAAGATTTATGAGCGTATAGACTGGAAAGAGCGCGATATTTTCGTTGCGATTCGTGCAGTAACGTTGATAAAGTTTGAGCTTTTTGCCGTGTATCCTCATCTGATAAATTTTCTTACTAGTGCATTTCTTGAAGAAGCACCGGAAGTGAAAGATGATATCGAGAAGATTAAAGCCAAAATGGTGGAGCACAGCTTTGCAAAATTATTCTCCAATATGGATACATCGAAATTCAAAGAAGGTGTCGATGTGAAAAAGTCGATTCAAATTATTTATTGGACCTTTGAAGGAATAGCCAATCAACAACAACAAAAAGCTAAGAAACTTTCTGTAGACGAAATTGATCAAGAAGAAGTGCTGACTGAAATCGATTCCTACATCGAATTATTAAAGGCATCATTCTATAAATAAGATATAGGAAAAGGGGAGGATGAAATCCATGAATGTAATTGAAATTAATGAATTAACGAAAACGTACGGAAAGTCGAGAGGGATCACAGACATCAGTTTCCAAGTGAAAGAAGGGGAAATCTTTGGCTTTATCGGGCCTAACGGGGCAGGGAAATCAACGACGATCAGAACCCTCCTTTCGCTGATTCATCCGACGAGCGGCAGTGCGAAAATATTCGGAAAGGATTGTATTGAGTCCGCTCCAGAGATTGCGAAGGAAGTAGGATATCTTCCATCTGAAGTGTTCTATTACGACAATATGAAGGTGATGGATCTTCTAAAGTATTCAGCAAGCTTCTACAAGAAAGACTGCACGAAGAGGATTAAAGAATTAGCTGAAGTGCTGAACTTAGATTTAACGAAGAAGATTGACGATCTCTCACTTGGAAACAAAAAGAAAGTGGGAATCGTTCAAGGACTGCTTCATGAACCGAAGCTCATTATCCTGGATGAACCAACTTCAGGCTTGGATCCATTAATGCAACAAAAATTCTTCGAACTGCTTCAAGCTGAAAATAAGAAGGGAGCCACCATTCTATTTTCTTCTCATATTTTAAGTGAAGTTCAGCGACTATGTGATCGAGTAGCAATCATTAAAGAAGGAAAAATCGTTCAAGTTGAAAAAATCAGCACGTTAAAAGAAAACAATCATAAAAAATTCAAACTTGAAATGAAAAGTGATGTAGATAAATCATACTTCGAGCTTGAAGGTGTGAGCAATCTTGAAGTGAATCAAAATCATGTCAGCTTCCTGTTCAGGGGTAATATCAACACGGTGATGAAGAAGATTGCCGATATCCAAATTGCTAATCTTTGGATCGAGGAGCCGGATTTAGAAGAAATCTTCATGCACTATTATGAAAAGGAGGCTTGATCCTCTATGAATATCTTTTTATATGAATTAAAGGCTTATCGAAAGTCAACGTTTATTTGGACCGGTGCACTTATTGTTTTAGTGATCCTGTTTATGTCGATGTTTCCTTCTATTTCTAAAGAAATTAATGAATTTAAGAAACTCCTGGAAGGATTCCCAGAGGGAGTAAGAAAAGCGCTAGGTATCCAGGTGGACACTATAGGCTCTCTAAATGGTTATTATTCGTATATATTTTTGTACATCACACTATGCGGTACGATTCAAGCCATGAATCTGGGGATTTCAATTAGCTCGAAGGAAATTCGTGAAAAGACAGCTGATTTTCTATTGACCAAACCAGTAACCCGTACGAAGATCCTTTCTTCTAAAATACTCGCAGCTTTAACATCGCTGCTTTTTACAAATATCGTGTATGTGATTGCAGCAATCATTGTGGCGAATGTCGTGACAGTGGAGAATTTCAGTCTGTATGTATTCTTGCTGATTTCTTTAACTCTCTTATTCACTCAATTGATTATGTTTGCCGTTGGAATCATCACTGCTGTTATATTTCCGAAGGTGAAATCGGTAATCAGCTTATCACTCGGTGTCGTGTTTGCTTTTTTTCTAATAGGTATGGTTGCAGCTGCTGAGGAGGCCACTCGTTATTTATCTCCATTTAAGTACTTTGACTATAGCTATATCATGAACCACGAGGGGTACGAATGGTCATTCCTGCTATTAGGGATGTTCTTGATTGTTCTTTCACTGATCGGCAGCTTCGTTATTTACAACAAAAAAGATATTCATACGGTATAAGGGGAGGGGAACAAGATGAACGTATATATAAGAGAAATGAAGGCTCACCGTAAATCCCTCATCATTTGGTGTATAGGGATGATTGCCTTGATCGGTTCGGGTATGGGGAAGTTTGCAGGATTCTCTTCTTCAGGTCAATCCATGAATCAGCTAATGGCTCAAATGCCAAAATCACTCCAAGCATTTCTAAGCGTAGGTAGTCTCGATATGTCGACTGCCAGTGGATTTTATGGAGTGCTCTTTCTGTATATAGTGTTGCTCTCAACGATTCATGCAACAATGATTGGTGCAACAATCATTTCAAAGGAAGAAAGGGATAAAACCGTAGAGTTTCTGTTCGTAAAACCACTGCCCAGGAAGAAAATCATAGGGATTAAATTGTTGGCAGCTCTTACGCAAGTTGGGATTCTGTCGATCATCACATGGTCAGCTTCTTTACTTATAGTAGGAAGATATAGTGAAGGAGAATCCATTATCAGCGATATCGGGAACACCATGTTTGGAATGTTAATTTTACAAGTATTATTTTTAGTAATCGGAACAGCGATTGCAGCTTCGACCAAAAAGCCTGGAAAAGCCGCTACATTAGCAACGGGCGTTTTATTAGTCACCTTTATTCTTTCTTTTGCCATCGACTTGAGCGAAAAAATCGAAGACTTGAAATACTTCACACCATTCAAGTACTTTGAAGCGAAGACTGTGATGGATGGCGGTTTGGAATTAATATTTGTTGGGATATCGCTTGCTCTGATAGGTGTATTAGCAGTATCTACGTTTGTATTTTATGATAAGCGGGATTTGAATATATAGAAGTAAGGTACGAAGATATAAAGAGAATATTGAAAAAGGATCTTTTCCATTAAGGAAAAGATCCTTTTTTAGTAACTTATAATTTTGCCTTTAGTTCTTCAATCTGTTCCAAATGCCTCTTTTCATGGTACCCAATAAACGGTACCCATTCATCTAATCGGATAAGTCCGAAAATAGGATGAGGATACGCTTTTTTCTGTAATTCTTCTTTGCTTGTTGTATAAAGAAAGGTAAGAAGGTCTTTACGGGAAGCATTCAGTTTGTCGTTCATTTCTTGAAGTGTAAGACTTTCTTCAGTAGGAACGACAAATGGAGGTGCATCTACTTTTGTCGATCGGTCCACCGTATAGTGGATCGGCTTCGATGGCACTTCCTGCTCTTCACCTTTAGCTAACGTTGATTGAATCGCTTTAGTCAAGGATCTCTCCATTAGATACAGGTGATCCAGCACTTGCATGATTGTCCAGCGGTCTTCCTCAATTCTTTTGTTTAAATCATCATTGGTTAAACCGCTCACACTATTCAATAGGTCAGAACGGATGTCCTCAATTAGATTGATCTGTTTGTCCATATAAGCTCCTCCTCATGGGTGGTTTCAACATCCATTTTACTCTTTTAGAAAGATGGACGTACAGTAATAGCACTTTTGAAAAAAAGCTCAGGAATCTGAGCTTTACATGTAATATGGTAAATCGTTAACGTAACTTTAACTTTCACTCTCACTTCCAGCCTGTTCTCCTTCTCCAACAAAATCAGGAGCAACAGCTTTTCGGATGAATAGTGAAATAAGGAAAGCGAGGGCAGCTAAGGCAAGAGCAAACCAATAAGCATGATGTACACCATAGGTCATGGCATTATTTAAGAGTCCTTCTGTCACCTCACCCGATTTCCCTTCAATATACCCGGCCTGACTTTGTGTCATGATGCTGACAAAGATGGAAACACCCAGAGCTCCTGCGACTGGCTGCAGGGTGTTTGCAATGGCGGTTCCATGTGGATATAAATGCTTTGGTAGTTCATTTAAACCATTCGTTTGTGCAGGCATCATGATTGCTGAAATGGATAGCATCAGAACCATATAGAAAAGAACGAATAACCAGATCGGTGTAGATGGATTGATCGTGCTGAAGAAAATCATTACCCCCACTAAGGTTAAGGTTCCTGGAATGATCAGTTTTCTTGGGCCGTATTTATCGAATAACGATCCCATCGTTGGAGACATAAGACCATTTAAGAGTGCCCCGGGAAGTAATAATAATCCTGCTGCTTTTGCAGAATATCCGAGAGGTCCTTGTAAGTACATTGGCATGACGATTTCGGATGCAAACATAGCCATGATGACGATGACGAAGATCGAAACTCCTCTCGCATAGCTTTTATATCGGAAAACACGAACATCGAGAAGTGGTTCATCAAGCTTTAATTGACGAAGGACAAATAGGACCAGACTAATAACCGAGATTGAAATGATCACGATGATTTTCATAGATGTAAATCCGGCAGCTTCCTCTCCTGCTGAACTAAATCCATAGACGATTCCTCCAATACCGATAGAAGAAAGGATAATGGAAAAGATATCCACACTGGGACGAGTGATTTCGCCGACATTTTGTAAATATTTTAGAGCGAATAGAATAGAGAAAACGGCGAAGGGAATGACCGTAATGAATAACCATCTCCACCCTAACAAGTCGACAATCACACCAGAAAGAGTCGGTCCGATCGCTGGTGCAAACATAATGACCAGTCCGAACGTACCCATGATTTTACCGCGGACTTCCGGTCGGTAAATTAATAATAAAGCATTCATGATGACAGGAATGAGTAAACCGGTCCCAACAGCCTGAATCATCCGGCCGGCAAGTAACATAGGAAAATTCATGGCACATGCAGCAATCACCGTGCCGAGAAGAAACACACTCATCACACCGATAAACATTTGACGAGTCGTGAACCATTGGATAAGCAGGGCGGAGATAGGCATCAGCACACCCATGACGAGCATGAATCCTGTTGCTAACCACTGAACCGTGGGAGCATCGACGTTAAATACAGCCATTAATTCGGTTAGGGCGATATTTAACAACGTTTCATTTAATATGGCAAAAAAAGCACCGATCATAAAAGTAATGAGGATCGCTTTTGTATTGATTTGTGATGACATGTTGTTCCTCCATTAAAGATTAAAATAAAATACTTATCTATAATGCTTGATTTTGAATGATTTCTCAAGGGAATTGTTCCGTAAATCACGAAAAAGAGGGGTGTCACATGACACCCCTCCAGACCATTCTTATGCTTCTCGTTTTCTTCTTCTAAAGCGGTGGAAGACAAGATACATCATCGGAACTATGATCAGCGTTAATACAGCTGAGAACATGATACCTGAAATAATGGTAACAGCAAGTGGTGTAAAAAGGGCATCTCCGCTGACTGCAACTGGAATAAGTGCCACAATCGATGTGAGAGCTGTAAGTAGAATTGGACGAATTCGTGTACGTCCTGATTCAACCACAGCTTCTTTGACGTTCATTCCATTTTTCAATCCTTGTTCAATGAATTCAATCAGAACAACCGAGTTTCTGACAACAATCCCGGTCAAGGATACCATACCCATCACAGCCAGGAAGCTGATCGGGGTTTGAGTAACGAATAACCCGAGAATCGCACCTGCAATCGCAAGATAAACCGCAACAAGAACTAAGAACGGAAGTGATAAAGAATTAAATTGAAGGGCAATGACTAAATACACTAAGAATATAACGATTGTAAAGAGTATGGTGATTTCAGAAAAGAAGTCATTCTGGGCTTGATTTTCT
This sequence comes from Rossellomorea sp. NRS-1567, assembly GCF_050467885.1. Taxonomy (NCBI): domain Bacteria; kingdom Bacillati; phylum Bacillota; class Bacilli; order Caryophanales; family Bacillaceae; genus Rossellomorea; species Rossellomorea sp. NRS-1567. Next base: position 390,730 of record NZ_JBITPL010000015.1, read on the forward strand.
CCACCAAGTGTAATCGAATAGTCATTATCATCAAGATTTTCTCGTACATCTTTCAATATATCCTGGACATTTTCTTTATAGTTCTCCTCATTCTCAGGGAAGGCACGAATCGTGATTGCACGCTCGCCGTCTTTATGAGGGATGAGTTGTAGTTCTTCTTTCTTCTCGGGAGTCACTAGCTCATCAAGAGAAATCAGCTTCGGTGGTCCAGCAGGATTAGCAGTTTCAGCGGGAATCTCAAGAGAAGACAGGTCGACTTCTTCATTATTCCCTTCCAAAACCAGTGTCATATCACGTTTTGTGACACCATTATCAAAGGCTTTCATCGGAATGCCTTCTGTAGCCAATCGCAGCTGTTGGCTGATTTGATTGATCGTAACACCATTTTCCTCGAGGAGCTCGCGGTTAGGAACATATTCAACCGTTGGCTCCATTTCCCCGACATTATCAACGACCAGATCAGTATCCAGTTTTTCAATTTCAGATGAAATCTTATTACGAAGTTCAATTAATTTTTCCATCTCAGGACCAGAAACCGTAACTGTAACGGGAGCCCCTGCCGGTGGACCTTGCTGGATTGTTTCCATGAAGATCAACGCATTTGGATACTCTTCTCTCAGTTTGTCAGTCCATTCGTCAATCAGACCTTGAGCCGTTTGGTTTTCACGATCGACTCTCGCGACTAATTGACCTGTATTTTGACCGGAATTTGATAGAGAGCTGTTAAATAAGTTAGGTAATCCTGAACCAGCAAAAGCAGAGGTTTCATAGACACCCTCATCTGTTTTTAACAGTTGTTCCATGTCTTCTAAAGTGCTCGCTGTTTCTTCAATCGTTGTGCCGATTGGCAATGTTACATCCACCGTTACTTCTTCTCGGTCCGCTGACGGGAAGAATTCAAATGGTGTAAGAGCAATCAGTCCAAAGATGGCGGTTGTGAAGACAAGGCCGATGGCAGATACCACGAAAGGTCGCTTTGAAAACTTCTTTAGAACAGTATCAGCATAAAAGTCAGCCAGTTTATTCAATGGTTTTCCTAGTAAACCAGGAGCATCAGATACCTTTTTAGTTGTTTTACTATAAAGCAGGTATCTCATGATTGGAACAAAGATCAATGCAACGAGTGTTGATGCAATGATCGTCGTAATCAGAACAGTCGGCAATGCTCTTATGAACGCTCCGTTTCCGCCTGATAAGAAAATAAGCGGTAGGAAGGTGAATACAATAGCTAGAGAAGAGGTCACGATCGAAACCCAGATCTCTTTGACACCATTTACGGCCCCCATTAGTGCACGATCACCAAGCTTGTAGCGACGTTGTATATTGTCATTCACAACAATCGAGTCATCCACAAGGATACCGAGAGCGATGATGGCACCGATGACAGAAATTTGGTTAAGGTCAACACCGGCAAACGGCAGTGGAATCAACCCCATCAAGACGGAAATAGGAACCGCTAATGCAACCACGAATGCGCCAGAAACGGTAAGTCCTAATGCAGTTGTCAAAATAACCGCTACAACGGAAATCGCAAGGGACATAAATAATCCATCAAAGATGTCTGTTACAATCGAAGCCTGAGAGTAATAAGGTTCTAGTTTCACATCAGAAGGAAGAGACTTTGCCAGTTCATCCACTTTGTCGCTTACTTTCTCATCTACAGAAGGGATATCTTCCCCTGACTGAACAAATGCTGTAAAGGATAGGGATGGCTTTCCTTCAAAGGTGACGATATCTTTTACTTCTTTAGGGGCTGCTTTAATGTTGGCGATGTCTTGTAGGTAGACTGATTCTCCTTGAGGATTCTTGCCAACAAAAAGCTCTTTCATTTCATCAAGAGTCGAGTAATGATCAACCGTTAATTGAACGACTTCGTTATCGACTTCTTGCTTTCCTAGAGGAGTAGGATAGTATTCGTCATTAATCGCACTCATGACAGTTGAAGGATTGAGTCCGGACGCTTTTAGTTCATCTTGTTTTAATTCGATAACAATTTCTTCTTCAGGTAATCCTTTTACCGCTACACTGGAGACACCAGTGATTTCCTTGACTTCTTCCTGCCAACGATTCATTTCCCCTCCAAGAGCAAGTAGGGACTCCTTGTTATCACTTGTGAGATGATAAGAAACAATAGGCATTTTCACCGTGGATTCGTTAATTTCCGGATCGAACACCTCATCAGGAAATGAGGTGGATGCATCGGAGACAGCTTGTCGCACATCCCCAAACACTTCTTTTTTGTTTTCTCCATCTTCAACCTCTACAATAATAGTAGAGAAACCGGCTGAAGAGGAGGAACTGATTTCTTTAATTCCATCAATCGACTGGAGGGAAGATTCGATGGAATTGGTTACCGTCCTCTCAACTGAGTCAACGGTTGCACCTGGATAAACGGTGCTGACCGTTCCGATGTTTACGCTAGTTTCCGGGATTTCTCGCTGTGGTAATTGTAGGAACGTTAATACACCGATAATCACAAACAACACGACGAAAATCAGCGCGATTTTGGAACGGTTTAAAATAGCTTTCAACATGAATGTTATCCTCCTTTAAAAAGTTTTGACTCATTGGTCAAATGATTTTTTTATAACTTGAGTAATTGCTGATATAACAATCATTAATAGGTTGACTCATTAGTCATTTTACCTGTATTTTTTCTATAGTCAAGAAATAATGTTCTTCTATTTTTGTCAGAGTATGGGTAGAATGAGAGAGTGAATACCTGGATTTAGAGGTGTAGAAATGGACAAACGAAACGCAATACTTGAATCAGCAGTGGAACTCTTTGGAGCCCATGGTTATAATCATACATCCATGCAGCAAATCGCTGAAAGTGTCGGAATTTCAAAAGGCTCCCTTTACTCATTTTTTCAATCAAAAGAAGATTTAATTATATCGATTTATGAACATTATCAGCAGCTCGTATTTGAAAGGGCATTCGTTGTCGGATTAGATGGTAAGCTACCTCCTTTGGAACGATTTGCCAAGCAGTTCCAGGTGCAATTCGAAGGGATATTGGAATACAAGTCCTATATGAAAATGCACATGCGAGGGGAGTCCGCGAAGAATAGTGACAAACTTGCTGCCATGGAACATCGCATGAGAGGACGTCTGTTCAGCTGGCTCGAACATAATCTATTAGACGTGTTCGGGGAGAGTATTAGGCCATACAAATGGGATCTTATGTGGATGACACAGTCCATTTATTCATCATATATGATGTTGATGATCTCACATGATAACGCTCTCGATCCAGAAGAACTCGGCGATCATCTGGTGAAGCAGATCTCTCTGCTGGCAAATGATTTCATGAATGGAAACAGCTCTCCACTTTTGGACGATGACATGATGAAATCCTTTACTGTCAGCATGGACAAAGAAGGTGCATTCATTTCGTTTGAGAAAAGGGAGAATGCATGGAAGGCACTTTATGAAAAGATCAACGGATTGAGCGAAGCTCGTGGTGTGTACTTCTTGAACATAGCAAATCGGATTACAGAAGAATGCCGCGACTCGGAGCCAGAAGAGTTGATCATCAAAGGGTTATTTCGATTGTTGGTGGATGAAGAGGAATTAAAAACAGAAGCTGAAGAATTAGAAATGCTGCTCCTTCCTGTTAAATAGGGAGGGGTTTTTTCTGTTCATTTGCAGGGAAAGATTGATTTAGAAATCTAATATCATAAAAAGCTAATATAAAAATGCTAAATATTACCAATCGCTCTTCGTCCAATTTCTCCTCATTTATTTACAAATAGGATATCCAGTGTTGGAATAGGCTATCACCACCCCGATAAAAGTTCCATTAGAACCAAAAATGGCACAACTTCAGTAGTTTCCTAGACGTTTGGTAAGACAAAACTCCTGTTTTTTCAATACCATAATAAAGACCATATCATTTAAAGGAGGTTTTTTTTATGGCATTTCCCAGTAATGCACAATATACCCCGGTATTAGTCGGGGGAGTACCATTATTTGACGTCTTGGGGGATGAGAGTCCCGTATCGACGGATATTGTAGGCAATTCAACTTTCCCAGCAGGTTTCTTTGCCTACGATGGTACCAATGTCTATTTCCGGTTAAGGTTGAATGGGGATCCCCGGAATAATCAGTTAACGGGCTTCAGAAATTTCTCGTGGGGCGTTTTGATTAACACAACAGGTGTAGCAGGAACTTACGACTGGCTTTTTAACGTGGATGGGTTGAATAATCGAGTGAGTTTAATTCAGAATACGGTTAAATTAGTCAATTCATGGAATGATCCAGCAGAAGGGACGGGGGGAGGGAATCCGAACTTCGCACAGCCGATAACCAATTTCGACTTTGCCAGGGTAACACCTGCCGATTCCAGCATCGGTGGAGATCAGGATTTCTTCCTCGACTGGTTTCTACCGGCAAGTACGGTATTTTCTTTCTTAGGAATTAATGCATCCTCAGCCATTCGTGCCGTGTATTTTTCATCGGCAAACTCCAATAACTATAATAAGGATTCATTAAGAACAAGTGAAGGCTTTTCATTCACTAACGCCTTTACAGATCCAGTCACTCCGGATCAGGCTGACATCAGGGCGAGGCTTTCAACGAACAAAGTATTGAATTCAGGACCGCAAACCGTCGTCCTTGGCCAGCAGGCGACTTGGACAGGTACCGTGACGGTTACAAACACAGGCCGCTCCCAGGCTACCTCGGTATTTCTTGATGACATCATCGGTCCTGATCAAGTGAATTCATTCGTCGTGAATTCAACCACGCAAGGACTCACCACGTATAACCCAGCAAGTAAACTGCTTACATGGAACGTAGGGAATTTAAACCCCGGTGTCACCGCATCATTGACCTTCACCTTGAATGGTGCCTTTACAACGAGTGGTTCAAGAAATTTAGACAGGGTGCAAGCGACTGGATTCGATACCTCTTCAGGTAATGCCATTCAGTCTAACACTTCCGTCGTCACAATTAACGTTCAACAGACAGCCACCATCAACGGGACAATAACCGATCAATCAACAGCTTTGGTACTCCCGAATACAACGGTGTCCCTACTTCAAGGGATGAGCGTGATTGCAACCACTCAATCGAATGCAAGTGGATTTTATACGTTTACCAATGTGGTACCTGGAAACTATACCGTACAGGCTGCTAGAACGAACTATGTAACCGGGACAGCTAATGTGACGGCTGCAGGAGGTACGTCGACAACGGCAGATATAGCACTTGTACCTCAGCCGAGTACGATTTCAGGAAATGTATCTAATGGTGGTCCCATTAACAATGCAACCGTCCAGCTTCTCAATAATTCAGGAGCAGTAATAGACACGATAACCACTAACGTAGCAGGAAACTATTCTTTTGTAAATGTAACTCCGGGTATTTATAACGTCTCTGTTATCTCAGCCGGTTTTCAATCTCAAGCTAAATCTGTCATGACAGAGCCCAACCAGGCAGCGGTCGTCAATTTCACGCTTATCGCAAACCCCGGCTCTATTTCGGGTACCGTTCGGGATTCCTCCGATAATACAGCCATCCCACTGGCAAACCTAGAGTTGCTTGATTCTAACGGGGTACTCATTGCCACGACGACGGCAGATGGAAGCGGTCAATATACCTTTAATGATTTAGCACCAGGAAATTATAAAGTGAGGTCATTCGCTACCAACTATAGTACCACAACAGTATCTTCAACGGTTACAGCTGGTAATACAACAATAACGAACATTTTCCTTGAACCAAATCCTGGTTCGATTCAAGGAACCGTAGTAGACAGCGATACCATGGCGGCGATTTCAGGAGCCACAGTACAGGCAGTGAATAGTCAAAATGTCGTCGTGGCGGCTACGACGACCGATGGAAGCGGTCAATTTGCCTTTGAGAGTCTTTTACCCGGATCATATTCTCTTATTTTTACAGCAAGCGGATATGCGACCCAAAACCTCGGTGCAATTGTGAATTTCAACGCCACCACAGTTGTAAATGCGTTTCTATCTAAACTTGCCGGAGCCCTCGCCGGTACAGTCCAGGACCCTAATGCTGTAGCGATACCAGATGCAACGGTAACTATTTTCCAAAACAATATTCAGATTGGTAGTGTAGTAACTGACGTAAATGGTAATTATATGGTTCCCGGACTGCCTCCAGGAAGCTATACGGTTGTTGTCAGTGCACCGAATTACACGACCGAAACCGTTGCAGCTATGATAGAAAATGGTCAAACCACCACGTTAAATGTAACGTTAAACGAAGATCCGGGTACATTGACAGGGTTTGTAAGAGACACGAATAATGACCCGATTGCCGGTGGAAGTGTTACGATTCAAATCAGTACTGGGGCAGGAATCATTGTAGCTACCACTGTTACCGCACCTGATGGATCCTATACGGTTCCGAGCCTTGCGCCTGGGAATTACACCGTTGTCGCAGCAGCATCTAATTTTCAGGCAGCCACACAAGGGGTGACGATTGTTTCCAATACGATCTCTAACGTGAACTTTAACTTAGAAGCAAATCCGGGATCAATTTCTGGAATCGTTTCCAACTCACAAACAGGCACGCCGATTATTGGAGCCAATGTGGAGGTAAGAATTGTTGATTCAAGTGGAGCAGTCATCGCTACCGTTTTGACAGATGAAAATGGGGAATATATTGTAAATGGATTGGCCCCAAGTATTTACACGGTCGTTGTTTCAGCACCAGATTTCCAATCCAATGCCACTACTGTGCAAGTCAATTCAAATCAAACAGTGGATGGAAGCATCGCACTTGAACCGGATCCCGGGCGGATAACGGGAACAGTCGTAGACAGTGTTGGAAGTAATCCTATTTCTGGAGCAAGTGTCAGCATCGTGAATAGCTCTGGTACCTTGATTACAACTGTATTAACGGATTCAGACGGAGTATTCATGGTTGAAGGACTCGCACCGGATAACTACACATTGAATGTATTTGCAAACGACTTCCAAAATGGGACAGTGGGAGCCCTTGTTAATTCAGGGCAGACAACGCCTGTTTTGGTTTCACTGGACCCCAATCCAGGAGCAATTACGGGGACCATCAGCCCAATTGTAACGAATACAACCATTCAATTACGGAATGTTAACAACATATTAATCGATTCTGTCGTGCCAAATCAGGATGGAACATTTTCTTTCAATAATTTAACACCGGGAACCTACACCGTTTTAGCTTCAGCTCCTAACTATTCAACCGCCCAGGCTGGAGTAAATGTCCTAGCGAATCAAACCTCAAACGTAGATTTAATCCTTATCCCAAATCCAGGATCAGTATCAGGGATTGTGACAGATAATCTCGGGAATCCAATAGGCAACGCCACTGTACAAATCTTGGATCAAAATAATATTTTGATCGGTTCCGGATTCACTGACTCATCTGGACAATATATTGTCGGAAATCTCCCAAGCGGATCTTTCAATGTGGTTGTCAATTCACTAGGCTTCGGGCAGGTCATTACAGGGATCTTCATAGGTATCGCTCAAGATTTAATCGATGTAAATATTTCTTTGATTCCGAATCCGGGATCCATTAACGGTCAAATCACAAATCGAACCAGTGGAGACACGATTTCAGGCGCAACTGTAGTCATCATTGATGGAAGTTCTCAAATTCCAGTTGCAACTACGACAACTTCAGTATTTGGAAACTATTCTGTAAGAGGTTTAGCACCTGGCTCTTATATTGTCTCAGCTTCCAAAATGAATTTTACCACAGAGCAAATCGGTGCCATTGTTATTAGCGACACGGATACGAGAGCCGATTTATCATTAAGGGAAAATCCAGGTGCTCTGGAAGGAGCTGTTGAAGATACCAATGGAAATCCAATTACAGGCAATGGTATTCAAGTTTCAGTCTACAATGAAAACAATGTCCTGGTTGTTTCTTTCCTGGCCAATTCAGACGGGACCTACACTGTACCATCTCTTGCACCGGGTACGTACTTCATTACAGTTGCAGCACCAAATTATTCCTCCTCAACCGTCTCAGCCATCGTAGAATCCAATCAAACAACCACCGTAACAAATGTTTTAGCTGCAAATCCAGTAACGTTAACCGTTCAAGTCCTGATTGAAAATACCGCGACTCCAATCCAAGGAGCTACGGTCACGGTCAGGCACGGCAATAACATTCCGATTGCAACAGGAATCACTGATGAAAGTGGATTTGTCACGTTTTTCTCTTTACCGACTGGTATATTGAACGTCACGGCTGATGCTCCTTCGTTTGGAACGGATACGAAGTCTGTTATCGGCGGAGCGGGAGATATTTTATTTGTATCCCTGAATCTGGCGCAAAATCCCGGTCAACTTCAAGGGTTCATTTCAAATCTTTCTAACGGAGATGCCATCCCTAATGCCGTCATTCAACTTTACGATTTCACGAATGTACTCGTCCAAACCACTTTATCTAATCAAAATGGAGAATACATCTTCTCCGGAGTCTCCCCTGGGGTGTATACGGTCATTGCCAATGCAACAGACTTTGGGCCCGAGACGGCTGGTGCCATTATTGAATCAAACCAAACCAATTTATTAAGCTTTGCCTTAAGACCAAATCCGGGCATCGTACAAGGATTTGTTCGGGACTCTATCACGCTTAACCCAATTGCAGGTGCAACGGTAGAAGTCCGGGAGCTTTCCGGATCGGGTCCAATCATTTTCACAACGATTACGAATACTGATGGATTTTTCCAAACGACAACGTTATCACCAATTGTGTATGTGTTGGTGGGAAGCAGTCCTGATTTTGGTACTAATGCTGTAGCGGCAGAAGTAAGTAGTGGGGGAATTACCAATGTTGAAATCCTGCTCACACCAAATCCGGGTTCGCTCACTGGTATAGTCAGAGATGCTATAACCTTACAAAGGTTGGCGGACACACTTATAAGGGTCATTGACAACCAGGGAACTGTAGTGGCAACCGTGCAGACGACAGTGGATGGAACGTACCTTATCGAAGGGCTGGCTGAAGGTGCTTATACCGTATCTACCATTAATCCTAACTATCAATCCGAAATCGTTCAAACCACGATTCAGCCTAATTCTATGACTTCCTTGGATTTTGCTCTACAGGGCAATCCGGCTACTCTTAGCGGGTCCATCGTTGATGCTTTCGATCAGTCCCCATTAACCGGCGTAATTGTAGAGGTTTATTTAAGTGGAACCGACACACTGGTAAGGCGTGTCCTCACTGACGAAAACGGAAACTATTTGATAGAAGGGCTTCCTCAAGGAACTTTTGACGTAAAAGCTCAGCTTCAAGATTACGCTATTAGTGTGAACACCGTATTTTTATCACCTGGTGATAGTGAAGTGCTTAATATTGCACTTGTTCCATTCCCTGCAACTGTTCAAGGTACGATTCGGGATGCTGTGACACTTGACCCCATTAGCGGAGCCCTTGTGAAAGTGGTCATACCGAATACAGACATCACCGTCGGAAGCATCATTACTTCCAGTGACGGTACGTATTCAATCGGTAATTTACCACAGGGAAGCTACAATGTAGTCATATCAGCTAACGGCTATGCCACAGAGGTCATTCCTGTCATTCTTGTTGCAAATGGAACAGAGACGGTGAATGCAGAGTTAGATACGAATCCATCCACGATTACGGGTACCGTGTTAAATGCCCAAATGGCCACCGGAATACAAGGTGCGCTGGTGAGAGTTTTTAACTCTGACGGTGTATTTATAACCAGCATTTTAACCGATGAGAATGGTTTCTATGCTATTTCTGGCTTGGCAGCAGGTCAGTATACTGTTATAGCGAGTGCCGATGGTTTTGCCGATGGCATTAACATCGTTACACTATCACCAGGTGAAACCGAATCCCTTAATTTCAGCTTATCCAACCAAACAGCAACTCTTAGAGGAATTGTGAGGGATAACGTGAACAATCAACCGATTCAATCTGCTTTAGTTCAAGTTTTTAGAATAGGAACATCGATTCCAATTGCCTCTGTCCTAACAAATGGATCAGGTGAATATGTGATTGAGGGGTTAGACCCTAGAGAATATCGCGTCGTCTTCTCAGCTGATGGATACGCAAGTGAAGTATTCAGGATTTTCCTAACCAATGCTGAAGTCCGGACACTTAATGTGAACCTGCAGCGTCAGCCGGCAACCATCACAGGTAAAGTAACCGATGCGTCTACGGGGTTACCGATCCAAAGTGCCGGCGTCATTACGGTGATCAGTGGAAGTGGAATCGTCGTAGCGTCCACCTTGACTGACCAAGAAGGAAATTATATCTTAACTGGTCTGTCACCTGGTGATTACAATGTAATCTTCTCAGCTGATGGATACGTCAGATCGACGTTCATGATCACATTAAGTCCGAATGAAACAGCCGTCCTCAATGCCGCTTTAGAACCAAACCCCGCTACCATTACCGGAAATGTAAGTGACGCGAATACGCTCGCTCCAATTGAGAACGCAATCATCCAAGTATTCACACTGGAGGGGACACTACTGGGAGTTACCCTTACAGATATGAATGGGAACTACACTATTTCAGGTTTACCCGGAGGAACAGTCGTGCTGGTCGTGCGTGCTCAAGGATATCAAAGTCAAATGCAAAACGTCTCCGTAACGAGAGGAAACACGACGACGGTCAACTTCTTATTAGAAAATAATCCGTCAAGCGTAAGCGGGATCGTTACAGATATTCGAACCGGCGAACACATTTCCCAAGTGCTTGTTCAAATCTTTCCGATAGGTTCTAATATTCCGATTCGTTCTACCTTAACCGATCCAAATGGATTCTATATCCTGACGGGATTACCAGCAGGAGCATACGTGATTCGATTCACTGCAGCAGGCTATCCGGTCAAGGAGATTTCAATTGTACTCCGAGAAAGTGAAGACCTACAGTTAAACGTTCAATTAGGAGAAGAAGTCCCACCTCCCCCACCAGGAAGTATAAGACCTGAATGTATCTCTGTGGAAAAAGTGTACGACTGGGTCATCGCAACCCACAACACCACTCAATCTGTCAGTCTCTCACCTGATTGCAGGGAGCTCGTAGATGAACTCGTGGCAAGAGGGGAAGGAATAAATGTGAAGTGTCAGCTCAGTCCAAATACCAAGCCGAGATGCTCGCTCATTTCGTTCGAAAGAGGAACACCGGGTTATGTAGTGATTCGTGGGCAAGCGCTCTTGCTCGTGACCATCCAATCCCTATACAATGAAGAAGATTTCTGCACCATGGAAGTACCAATCTTCTTTGATAAAAAAATAGCCGTATGTTTACCAGAAGGAATGGGTGCAAGCAATGTGAACTGCTCTATAGTGGATATAAAGTGTCGTGAGAAGGAAGGAAGCCTTACACGCGAACAAGTGAAGATACAACTCATCGCATGCCTGGAAGTAGAAATACTTCATCCTGTTGTTCTTGAAGTGTTAGGAACATTCTGTACGCCAAGAACCATGATCAAGCGTGTGGAAGAAGACGATATGTGTTAAGAAAAAATGAGGTGCCACCAGTGGAGGGCACCTTTTTATTTGATTTAAAGCTTTCTCTGAAGTTCCTTAATGTTTTTTCGATAAAAAGAGGAGTCTGTTTGTTCATTTACGCATGCCTGAATGGGCAGGGATAAACGGATATGCCAGAAGAAGATATTTATGGCAAGTAGAGAGATTTTATCGTTTTGATAGTGGTGAACAGGAATAGACCGATTCGCCGTTAAATTTGAAATTTCGCCGTTAAATGTAATGATTTCGCCGATAAAATCAATTTTTCGCCGTTAAAACGAATATATAGCCGTTATCTCCCATCTTAGCCTATGCATCATTATGAAAACTTTACTCTAATGGACTCAAAACAGCCTCATACTAGAATAATAGTCGTTTCGTAACCCTTTTCACTGGAAAAATTCACGGAAGCCATCCAAAATATCAATAAATTTCGAAAATTATTATATGATCCCCAAATAGACTACACAATTAGGAAGATATCACGTACCTTCCACACATCCCATTACACCTGCTGATCTAACAATATTCACAGCCCAAACTTAACCTCTTCCACCACTATTTTCCGACATAATGTTTCAAAATTCTACAATAGGGGTAAAAGAATGTTGGTGCAATTATACGGTTATACTAAATCCGTGGGTCGTCAGGACTAGATGAGATCCTTGACGGCTTTTGTTTTGCCCTAAATACATATATAAAGGAGGGTGTAACTATGGAGAAATGGATGAAGTTTCTCGAGGTTAATGCACCTCGGATTCTTGATTTGACGATTGAGCATGCAGTGCTCGTCGGACTTGCGATTATCGTTGCCCTTTTAATCGGGATACCTTTAGGGATATATTTAACGACCAATGATTATCTGGCAGAAACGGTGTTGCAGATTGCGTCGGTTATGCTGACCATTCCCAGCATTGCCTTGTTTGGGGTGATGATTCCAATCTTTTCAATCATTAATCAGGGGATAGGATTTGTTCCGGCCTTTGTGGCATTGGTTCTCTATTCGCAGCTTCCTATTATACGGAATACATATACTGCGATTCGAAACGTGAGTCCTGAGATGCGTGATGCGGCGAAGGGAGTCGGGATGAAGACGCATCAACGTCTGCTGCGGGTTGAGATTCCAAATGCATTCCCTGTAATCATGGCGGGGATCAGAACTGCCGTGGTCTTAAACATAGGAATCGGTGTAATTGCAGCTTATATCGGAGCTGGTGGCCTCGGAGTCCTTATTACTCAAGGGATTTCCAGAGGAGACAATTATTTAATTATTAGTGGATCTGTAGCGGTCGCGATATTGGCGATGATTGCAGATGCCATCCTTTTATGGATTCAAAAACGCTACACACCAAAAAGTATTGCATAAAGAGGAAGTGGTGAAGAGATGATTACATTTGATCATACAACGAAGACTTATGAAGGTGATGTGACAGCGGTTAAAGGTGTCGACTTTACCGTCGAGAAGGGTGACATAGTAGTTTTATTAGGGCCATCCGGGTGCGGGAAAACCACCTTATTACGAATGGTGAACCGGCTGGAATCGATTACAGATGGGAAAATCATCATCGACGGCCAGGACTCAATGGACTTGAATCAAATTGAATTGCGTAGAAAAATCGGGTACGTCATTCAAAGTAACGGACTGTTCCCAAATATGACGATTGAAGAAAACGTTATGATTGTTCCTGACATGCTGGGCTGGGGTAAGAAGGAAAAGAAAGAGCGGTTCAATAAGCTGATGGAAATGATCGGTCTTAGCGGAGATAAATTCGGTAAGAGATATCCACATGAATTATCAGGAGGACAACAGCAGAGAATCGGTGTTATTCGTGCGTTGGCAGCAGATCCTCCCGTTATGTTGATGGACGAACCGTTTGGGGCACTGGATCCGATCATTCGTGAAAAAATACAGGATGAATTCCTGCAGATTCAACGTGAAGTGAAGAAAACGATTCTCTTTGTGAGTCATGATATTGATGAAGCGATTAAAATGGCGGACAAGATTGTTCTGTTGCGTGGAGGAGAAATCATGCAGTATGACACTCCATCAGAAATGCTCGTCCGTCCTAAAAGTGATTTTGTTTATGAGTTCTTTGGTAAAGATCGTGCCATTAAAAGTTTAAGTTTACATACAATTGAAAACTTGAAGAACATCATAGGCTTAGCGGAATTTGATGAATCCATTCCTGATACGAAAACGATCAATATTCATCATGATCTTAGAAATACGTTGTCGATGCTTTTAAATCAGGAAGCTGACCAGGTCATCGTGACGGATGACGCAGGGAATAAACAAGGGGCCATTACGATCGACCTTGTACAGAAATACCTTCATTACGAGATTAAAGGAAAAACGAACGTGGTTCAGAAAGGATGATTCTGTGAATACGAAAAAGGTTGTCAGTAATGTCGTTCGGTATTTCGTGTATGCACTTGTCATCCTTTTCTTTGCCTGGGCTATTAAAAATCAATACTTCGACTATATGTTCAGTCAATCGAAGACATTTCTACTTTTATTGAAGCAGCATTTGCAGCTTGTTTTTGTTTCTTCCATATTAGCACTTATTGTCGCGGTACCGGCTGGAATCTTGATTACACGAAAGCAGTTCAGACGAGCAGAGTGGATCGTCTCTAATACAGTCAATTTTGGCCAAACGATTCCGAGTTTAGCGGTTCTTGCTCTTATGATCAGTATATTAGGAATCGGTTTTAAAACAGCCATTTTTGCACTGTTTATTTATTCTCTTTTACCGATTTACCGAAATACAGTTGCAGGTATTGATTCGATAGATGAGAACCTCATAGATGCAGCCAGAGGGATGGGAATGAAACCTTATCAAATCCTTTTCCGGATTGAACTGCCGAATGCCGCATACTCAATCTTGGCTGGAATACGAACAGCGGTCGTGCTGAATATCGGAACAGCTGCCCTTGCCTATGTCGTCGGTGGTGGGGGATTAGGAGTTTGGATTTTCACAGGTATTCAATTGTTCGATAATGGATACTTAATCTCAGGGGCCATACCTGTTACGATTCTGGCGATTCTGGTAGATTTACTACTGCGAATGGTGGAGAGAATCGTCGTTCCAAAAGGTACCAAACAAACATTAGAAATGTAATTCTTAATCAGGAGGTGACGACCGTGAAACGGAATTCAAAGTGGATAGGGATCCTCATCCTCACTCTTATGCTTAGCGCCTGTTCAAACGTAGGAATAGGAGGTAAACAAATATCCGTTGGGGGAAAGAACTTTACGGAGCAATACCTTCTTTCTGAGATGACCGCCTTTTTATTAAAAGAAGAGGGTTTTAAAGTAAAACAAATGAACAACCTGGGAAGTACGGTTGTTCGTAAAGCATTGGAAAACGAGCAGGTGGATATGATGTGGGAGTACACCGGGACGGCCCTCATTACCTATATGGGACAAGAACCGATGTCAGACCCTGAGAAGACTTTTCAAAAAGTGAAGAAGCTTGATGCAAAAAGGGACATTCATTGGATGAATATGTCCAATGTGAATAATACTTACGCACTGGCTATGAATCAGGATCAGGCAAAGAAATTGGGTATTGAATCCATAAGTGATCTGGCTGAATATGTAAATAACAATCCTGGAGAATTAACAATGGCGTCTGACGCAGAATTTGCGAATCGTCCCGACGGTCTTCCAGGAGTAGAGGAATTGTACGGTTTCAAATTCGGTTCCGGACAAATCAAACAGATGGATCTCGGACTGACGCAAAGGGCATTGAATAACCGCCAAGTAGATGTTTCGGTTGCCTTTGAGACAGATGCAACGATTGTAGATTATGACTTGGTAACGTTGAAGGATGATAAGAAATTCTTTCCGCCATACCGGGCAGCGGTTAGCATAAATAAAAACGTTTATGAAAAATATCCGGAAATCAAAGATATTACGGCAAAATTAGCCGATAAACTTAACAGTGATATTATGCGTGAACTGAATTACAAAGTGGATATCGAAGGGAATAGTGTATCCGTTGTGGCTCATGACTGGCTTGTTGAGAATGGTTTGATCGAGGAGTAATTATTCAAGAAGAAAGGATTGAATCTTAACGGGTTCAGTCCTTTTACTCTGAAATCGATTAATTATATGATTATCGGGTCCATACGCTAAATGAGAACGTTTTGTTGATATATTTTTAGAAAAAGGGATAAAATAGGAGTCTAGTAATCTTAGTACAAATGAGGGAGGCACATGCATGAAAACTGAAAAACAGAAAATGCTTGATGGTGAACTTTACGAACCATGGGATCCTCAGTTAACGAAAGAACGAAAAGAAGCACGCTATTTAACACGGAAGCTTAATCAAACGACGGAAGAAGACGCCGAGGAGAGAGTGGCTGCCATAAAAAGGTTGTTCGGATCTACTGGGGAAAGCATTTATTTAGAGCCTGACTTCAGGTGTGATTATGGATATAACATTCACGTCGGCAATCATTTCTTTGCTAATTTTAACTGTGTGATTTTAGATGTATGTGAAGTCCGCTTCGGTGAAAATTGTATGCTCGCACCTGGAGTACATATTTACACAGCGACTCATTCGGTCAATCCTGTTGAGCGAAACAAAGGACCGGAATTTGGGAAGCCTGTCAAAATCGGAGACAACTGCTGGATCGGTGGAGGCGCAATCATTAATCCCGGAGTGACGATAGGTGATAATGTGGTTATTGCTTCAGGTGCAGTCGTGACAAAGGATGTCCCTTCTAATGTAGTGGTGGGTGGAAACCCTGCCCGTATCATTAAGGAGATTGACTTGGAAGATAAGAGATAGAGCGTATATACACATCAGATTAAAGCAGCTGGAATCAATCTATCCCAGCTGCTTTAATTAGAACTTCTCCGGAAACTGCTTCACGATTCCACCTGATAAGGCATCAGACAGGTGAAGAATATGGGTCTTCCCATTATCAAAGCTTGTAATGTTTCCTTTCCAGTCTTTCTTGATTCGTGCGACTGCTTCATCGGTGACGAATTGCAAGTGCATATATAACAGGTCTTTTAGCGCATTTTCAGACCAATAAGGATTTGCTTTTGCTAGGAACCCTGCAATATCATCTGCATTTCGATACCATTCTTTGTTTAATTTCTCAACCTCTACTTGCTTCCCATTTTTAGCAGCAGCTACGATTTTTCCTGCCAATACAATATGCTCGGTCAACAAATCAGCCAGCTTATTGCCAGCCTCTTCGCCGTAATAAGGTTTGATTGCGTTTCCGATGTCTTTCTGATTTTGAAGCAATCGTGCAAGAACCACATCCTGATCCTCTAATCCATCCACGGCACTAATAATATAATTTCTGGTATAGATAACATGATCGTTCCATAAAATTCTCATGTCTTCTTTTGCTTTCACGCTGGCTACACTTACACATTCAGCCTGCTTAGCTTCAGCTGAAGTACTGAGTACAGGTAAGAAAGAAAGTGTTATCATCACACCCATCACAAGAATTCCAATCTTTTTCACTAAAACTCCTCCATTCATTTGGCTATCGCCTCTTATTATTCGCTTCTTTTCCCCATTCACTCATAGAAACCTAATTGGTAAAATGTGCTGATACATTTGAAATAGAAATCGACGAAAGAGTAGGTGTCACCTATTACCTTGGCGGTTCAGAGATGACACCAACCTATAGGCTGAATAAGGAGCGTGAGGGAAGTAATATGACGGCGAACCTCTCTTTATTGAGGGATGACATAAACTTGTGAAGAGTTCTATTTTATGAAAAAAGGCTGTCCAATTTTCATAAAAACTCGTTGCTTGTCCTCACCTTCCGATCACTTTCAACATAAAGTATTCTATGGAGGTGATGCATTGGCAAGAAAATTAGAAGTGTATCTTTTTATCAGTCCACCAGTAACTCATTCCAAGTTTGACTTGGGATCTCCTTCTCTCTCAAATATGTACGTTGCGCAGTTTGGGGTTACTCTTCGACCCCTTGCTCAGTAAGAGAACAATGGTTATAAGATCAACAGTTCATACTGAAAAAAATGAAGCGAGCACCAGTATGAAACTCCGCCGTTCAATTTAAAAAAATGATGAATAAGAACGAGTTCACAGAAATAGAATAACACCTATAAGAAAGTTTCCTCCATAAAAATAGATCGTGCATAAAAAATGTTCCCTTCACTACCGGGAACATTTTTTCGTCATTAACAATAGGCGCAAGTAGGAAAAGTCCAAGCAGGCTTGTCCATATGTGAATATAGTACTATATGTCATACTCTTAGGAGGAAATAATATTGAAAACTATTATGATTGATCCTGGTCATGGAGGTACTGATCCAGGTGCTGTTTACAATGGGAATGAAGAAAAAACCTTCAATCTCTTAACGGCCCTTATTGTAAGGGACTTTTTGTTGAAAAATTACAATGTGAATATTTTGATGACGAGAACTGGAAATGAAACGCTATCTTTAACGGAAAGATCAAATTTCGCCAACCGTAATAATCCTGATTTCTACTTGTCCATCCATCATAATGCTGGAGGTGGAACCGGGTTTGAGAGCTATGTATATAATGGCAGTGTTCCTTCCCAGACTATTACCTATCAGAGAATCATTCACGATGAAGTGATTTCAGCTATTAATACACCTTATAAAGTGATTGATAGAGGGAAAAAGAGAGCGAACTTTCATGTATTGCGTGAAACGAACATGTCTTCACTATTATTAGAGATATTATTTATTGATAATCCAAAAGATATTGCGTTAATGAACAACGCTACATTTCGAAACACTGTAGGAGTGGCGATCGCAAGGAGTGTTGCAAAGGCTTTAGGTTTACCTGCGAAGATAGTGAATGAGAAAGAACTTTTCAAAGTGATTGCTGGTTCATTTACAAAGCGTGAAAATGCTGAAGATCGGGTAAATGAGTTGAAAAGAAAAGGTATGAATTCATTCATTGATACTGTGGTGGTCTTGGATAGAACGTATTACAGGGTCCAAACTGGTGCTTTTGCAGAAAGAGTGAACGCAGAAAATCAAGTGGCAAGCTTGAAAAAAATGGGTATTGAAGCATTTATTTTTGTAAGAGTTGACGATAACCCTAAGCCCCCTGTACCGTCTCCGACCGATCCGCCAAAACCGACACAGCCTCCCAATCCACCGGGAATACAGTATTCGATCCTGGGTACATCTGTATTACATGCTGAACAACTCGATGACTTCGCTAGAACGATTAACCGGGATGCTTCACTTTTAGGCGAATTCTATCTCTTTTACGGGAATCTTTATGGAATTAGAGGAGACGTAGCTTACTCTCAAGCTCTACATGAAACCAACTATTTCAGGTTCACAGGACAAGTTAAACCAGATCAAAACAACTATGCAGGGATTGGAACTACCGGTCCTGGTAATGACGGAGCATCATTTAAGACTCCAGAAGAAGGGGTTCTTGCTCACATTCAGCATCTGTATGCATATGCATCAACCAATCCAATTCCACAAGGACAATCACTCGTAGATCCCCGTTTTTCACTAGTCACTCGTGGGAGCGCCAAAAACTGGACAGACTTGAACGGAAAGTGGGCAGTGCCAGGGACTACCTATGGACAAAGTATCCTTTCTGTTTTCAATAGAAACATCAAAAATGCGATAAAAGTAATGGATGAACAAAAAATTGTGTTAAATGATACTCTTGGAAAATTGAAATGATGATAGTAGAGTGCCGCGATGGATGGCACTCTTTTTTGGTTGGAAGTTGGACATGTCTTTTTGTCTTTTTTTATCATAATACATAGCTCCAGAGTCAATACTAAACGTATGTTCGGGAGGTGAACCAGATGGAAAAGAAGAGCTTTGAACAGATTTATGAAGAATACAAGAAGCAAGGTGAATTTCAGGCTAAAGTAGAAATGGCTCAGGAGCTTGCAACTGGCGCGGAACAGATTGTAGCCGTTCGTCGAAATGAGGATGACGATCTCATCGCTTTTAAAACCGAAAGTGGGAGAGAGCTGGATTATATCACTGCACTCGAAGAAGCGAAGTCAGGAAAACTGGCTCATGTCGATGTGATTCATCGGTATGGAAGAGATGTTCTCCGCAGTGAACCGGACGGTATAAAAGAAAATAATCTAAGTGAACTCCCACCCTTTTGACACTCGGAGGTTGAGGGCTGATTAAATCATGCTCCCTTCAATAGAGAGATACGAATACCAGAAATAAATTCCATCCAAACACTAAGTTTTCGCGTAGTGTTTTTTCTTTTTGTAGAAATTTCCATTTGTAATCTTTGTTATTTTTGATTATATAGTGTACTTCCTGAAAGAGAATGCACCGTTTTTTCTGACCAACAGCTTATTAGATGTAAAAACGGCTTTTGCTTAAGAAATTCAGGCTGAATATCTTCGAAACCGGGGCATATAACAAAGGCCAAGAGCAAAGTCGCTGGTATGGGTACAGGATAATATTTGTCCAATGATTGGTTAAAGACCAACAAACGAACCTCCTAAATAAAAAGATAACAAAAGATCTCATAATGTGGTTATCGCCCGGAACAAGCTATCTATTAAATCCATAAGATAGTAATAGGGAAACCTATACTTTTTTCAAATTTAAGATTCAAAGGAGGTTAGTTATGAAGATCAAAAAAAATTGCGGGCTTCCAAGTTTTCCTCAACGCGGTTGTTACCCGTATTATCCTCAGGGACCAACTGGCCCTCAAGGACCTATGGGACCAACTGGGCCAGCAGGGCCTCAAGGACCTATGGGACCAACTGGGCCAGCAGGGGCAACAGGACCGGCAGGGGCAACAGGGGCAACAGGACCGGCAGGGGCAACAGGACCGGCAGGGGCAACA